>JBBSHS010000011.1:0-46180 GCA_038232515.1 Acidimicrobiales bacterium | reverse complement strand
CCCCCCCCCCCCCCCCACGGTGCTCGCCGCCGCCTCTGCCGAAGGCGAGCAGGAAGACGGCGAGCGCAGCGAGCACCCGAAGGCCTTTCCCGCCGCAAGCGGCCAAGCGCAGCGATGGCCGCCGAGGACGGCGAGGACGGCCGAGACCGTCGGATTCGTGGCGCTGGCGGCCATGTGGCTGGCCCAGGTAGTCATCCCGCACACCCACCGTCGGGCCGGCCCGACGAGCGTCGTGGTGGTGGCGCTTACCGCCGCCGTCGTCCTGTTCGCAGCCGACCGTTGGGGTTGGCGCCGGGCGCTGATCTGCCTCGCCCTGGTCGCCGGTCTGGGACTCGCGGTGGAGGAGCTCGGGACCCACACGGGATTCCCGTTCGGCCCCTACCGGTACACGGGTCTCCTGCAACCAACCGTCGCCGGTGTCCCGTTGGTAGTAATGCTGGCCTGGTTCGCCATGGGCCTACCGGCGTGGGCCACCGCCGGCTGGGTCACGTCCACCGCCTGGGCCAGGGTGATCCTCGGCTCCGTGGCCCTCACCGGCTGGGATCTTTTCCTCGACCCGCAGATGACCCACGAGGGCTACTGGCGCTGGGCCCAGGGTGGCGCCTACCGGAACATCCCCCTCTCCAACTTCGCCGGGTGGCTCGTCGTCTCGGTTGTCGTGATGGCCGTCATGGCCGGGTTGGTACCCGGGCCTCCGCGGTCACCTCCGCTGCTGTTCGCCTTTTCCCTGATGTGCGGAATGGAGACGGTCGGCTTCCTGGTGTTCTTCGGCGACCCACTCGTGGCCCTGGCCGGTGGCGCAGTCACCCTTCCCATCGCCGGGCTGGGCTGGCGCCGGGCCGCCGGTGGCTGAAGCGGTCGTGGTCGGCGGGGGTGTGGGCGGCATGGCCACCGCCATCAGGCTGGCCCACGCCGGGCACCACGTCGTGCTCCTGGAGCGCAACGACGTGCTCGGCGGCAAGCTGACCCAGCACCGGGCCGCCGGCTACACGTGGGACGCGGGGCCGTCACTGCTCACCCTGCCCGAGGTGTTCGACGAACTGTTGGGCATGGTGGGGTCGACGCTGCCCGAACCCGTGCGGCTGGACCCGTCGTTCCTGTACCACTTCGCCGACGGATCGTCGTTCTGCACCCGCGACGACCCGGCCGCCACCGAGGCCGAGATGGAGCGCCTCTCGCCCGGCTCGGGCCTGCAGTGGCGCCGGTTCATGGCCGGTGCGGCCCGGGTGTGGTCGGTGTCGGAGCGCACCTTCTTCGCCGGCCCCCTCGAGAACCCGTGGCAGCTGGCCCGGCGCCTACGGTCGCCTCGCGACCTGTGGGCCGTCGACCCTCTGCCCACGCTGCACACCCGTGCCCGCCGGTCGTTCGGTGACCCCCGGCTGGTGCAGTGGGCCGACCGCTATGCAACCTACGCCGGGTCGTCGCCCTTCGCCGCCCCGGCCACGCTCGGTTGCATTCCCCACATAGAGCAGGCCTACGGCGCCTGGTACCTGCCCGGTGGGGTGGGACGACTGGCCCAGGTGCTGGCCGAAGCGTGCAAGGCGGCCGGGGTGGCGATCCGCACCGGCGCCGAGGTGCAAGCCGTGGAAGCCGACCACGATCGCGTCCGGGGTGTGCGCCTGGCCGGCGGTGAGCGGGTGAGGGCCGACGTGGTGGTGGCCGACGTCGACGCCGCCCACCTTTACGGGGACCTACTGCCCGACGCCGTGTCCGCCCGCCGCGTGCGCCGTGCGGGACGCTCGTCCTCGGGCTTCGTGCTGCTGCTCGGGGTGCGGGGCCGGACGGAGGGGTTGGGGCACCACACGGTGTCGTTCAGCGCAGACTACAGGGCCGAGTTCCGGGCCATCCACCGCCACGGACGGGCTCCCCACGACCCCACGGTGTACGTGTGCGCGTCGTCGCTGACCGACCCCTCCGCCGCCCCGCCCGGCTGCGAGAACTGGTTCGTGCTGGTCAACGTGGCATCGCTGGGCGACGGCGACGGCGGCGGCGACCCGGACGGCGTCGGCCCCTGGGCGGATGGGGGTACGGCCTACGGCGACCACCTGCTGGAGGTGCTGGCCCGGCGCGGCTTCGACCTGGCCGGACGGGTGGAGCACCGCCAGGCCGTCACCCCGGCCGACATCGCCCGCCGCTACCGGGCCGTCGGCGGGGCCATCTACGGCACCTCGAGCAACGGCCGGCGGGCCGCCTTCGCCCGGCCCGCCAACCGGGGCCCGAGACGTGGCCTGTACCTGGTCGGGGGGTCGACCCATCCCGGCGGCGGCCTCCCTCTGGTCGCCATCTCCGCCCGCATCGTGGCCGCCATGGTCGCCGCCGACCTGCGTGGGGGCGGCCGCGCCGACCGGGCCGGCGTCGGCTCCCCCCGATGAGGCGCCCGGACCTGTTCGTGCTGGCCCAGGCGACGGCGGCCGCCGTGGTGGCCTGCCGCCTGGCGCCCGGCGTCAACCGCCTCGCTCCTATGGCCGCCCGTCCCGGCGCCCTGGCCGTGACGGTGACCGTGATCATCCCGGCCCGCGACGAAGCCGCCCGTATTCGCCCCTGCCTGGAGGCCCTGGCCGCCGACCCGCAGGTGGGTGACGTCGTCGTCGTCGACGACGAGAGCACCGACGGCACCGCGGCCGTGGCCCGGGCGCTGGGCGCCACCGTGGTCGAAGGACAACCGTTGCCGGCGGGCTGGGTAGGCAAGCCCTGGGCCCTCCAGCAGGGCCTGGAAGCGGCCACCGGCGAATGGGTGGTGACCCTCGACGCCGACGTCGTACCCCGGGCCGGCCTGGTGGGCGCCCTGGTCGACGCCATCGGCGACCACGGCTACGACCTGGTGACGGCCGCCCCCCGCTTCATATGCTCCACCCTGGGCGAGCAGGTGCTGCACCCCGCCCTCCTGGCCACCTTGGTGTACCGCTTCGGCCCGGTCGGGCACCGCCGCCCCGTC
Source organism: Acidimicrobiales bacterium (assembly GCA_038232515.1). Taxonomy (GTDB): domain Bacteria; phylum Actinomycetota; class Acidimicrobiia; order Acidimicrobiales; family JAUJNH01; genus JBBSHS01. Next base: position 43,245 of record JBBSHS010000011.1, on the reverse strand, counting down.
CGTCCCCATCGGGCCATGGCCAACGGACAGTGCCTCGTCGCCCGACGCGACTGGCTGGTGGCTTCGGGCGGGTTCAGCGCCGCCGCCGGCCACCTGACCGACGACATCGCCCTGGTACGAGCGTTCGCCGCGGCCGGGGCCCGGGTCGGTTTCCTGGACGGCACCGCCGTGCTCGAGGTCGACATGCACGACGGGGTGGCCGACGTGTGGCGGGAGTGGGGACGGTCGCTGCCCATGGCCGACGTGACGCCGGGGTGGCGCCAGTTTGGAGATATGGCGCTGATCTGGCTGTGCGTGGCCCTGCCCCTGCCCCGCATCGTGCTGCGGCGGTCGACCGTGGTCGACTGGATCCTGCTGGCGGTGCGGGCCGGGCTGGTGGTGGCCACCGCAGGCGCCTACCGGCGACCGGCGCCCGGGACGTGGGCGGCGCCGCTGCTCGACGTGCCCGCCGCCGCCCGTCTCACCTGGGCGGCCGTCCGCCCGGTGCGGACGTGGCGGGGCCGGACCTACGCCGCTCGGCCAGGGCCGCCTGCCCGAAGCGCAGACCGATGATGCTCAGCAGTACCCCCACCGCGGCCGTGCGGTAGAGACCGTCGACCATCAGCTCGACCAACGGCACGCTGGCCATCCCGGCCCTGGCGCCCCACGAGAAAGAACGGGCGGCCAGGCTCACCAACACCACGACGGTCACGCCGACCAGGAAGGTCCGGGGCGACAGCACCGCCATCCCACCCACGAAGGTGAGGATCGACCGGCCCCCTCGGAAGCCGGCGAAGACGGGCCAGGCATGGCCCACCATGGCGGCCGCCACCGCGCACCAGGTGACGACCATGGCCCCGTGGGGACTGAGGCCGGCCACCCTCGCCGCCGCTTGCCCGCCCAGCCCGGCGACCGCACCCTTCAGGGTGTCGCCCAGGAACACGGGCACCGCCGCCCGCGCCCCGAGGAGGGCCTTGGCGTTCCAGTACCCGGGGTTGCGGTCGCCCGCCGCCCGCGGGTCGACGCGGTGAGCCCGCCCGACCAGCACCGCCACCGGGATCGCGCCCACCAGGTACCCTGCCCCGACGGCGGCGGCCACGGCCGCCGCTGCCCTCAGCGCTGCGCCCGTCACCCAACCGACGCTAACGCTCCTGCTCCGGTGAACCGGTCGAGGCGGGAGGAAGTGCTGCGGTGGTCGCGAATATCGTCGCCACCACGACGCCCTCTCATCTGTGCACGTTCACCGTTGTCCGGCTGCCGGCCCGCCGGGTCCCGCTCACCCTCGCCACCGTGCCCCTGCGCAGGGCGCAGCTGGCGACCACGCCCGGAGCCGCCTTCACCCGTCTGCTGGGCACGGGCCGGGGAGACTCGACCGCTCCGGGGGCCGACCTGCGGCGGTGGGCGACGTTCGTGGCCTGGGACGAGCCGCCGGACCTGGCGGCCTGGCACTACCGCATGGCCCGGTCCAGTCTTCGGGTCAAAGGGGCGGACGGCGGCGACGGGACCGAGGGGACCGACGGGGCTGACGGGGCCGACGGACGGGACGGGGCCGAGTGCTGGACCGCGCTGCTCGAGACGATCAGCGCCCACGGCCGCTGGGCCGGCCACGCCCTTGACGCCCCATCCGTGGCCTCGGCGGCCTCGGGACCGGTGGCGGTGCTCACCCGGGCCACCGTGCGCCTGACCCGTCTACGCCAGTTCCGGGCCGCCGTGCCGGCGGTCGACGGCGTCCTGTTGCGGGCCGGGGGGCGACGGGCCAGCATCGGCTTCGGAGAGTGGCCGGTGGCCGTACAGGGCACCTTCAGCGTGTGGGACGACGGGACCGCCATGCAGCGCTTCGCCCGCGACGACCCGGTGCACGCCGAAGTCGTCCGCCGCACCCGGGCACAAGGCTGGTACCGCGAAGAGCTCTTTGCCCGATTCCGCCCGCTGGCGTCGATGGGCACGTGGGCCGGCCGCGACCCACTGGCCTAGCAGGACGCAGGGCCCGGCCAGCGCAGCGGGCGCGGCGGGCCCCGCCGGCAGCCTGACCGGGCTGGTCCGGGACCTATCCTTCGTCGCCGACATGACGTCCGTGCCGCCCGTCAAACCCGTCCACACCGTGCGGTTCGTCGAGGACCCGGCCGACTGGGGCCGTCCCAGGCCCCGCCTGCGGGGATGGCTCCATCTGGTGGTGGCTTTCCTGGCCATCCCGGCCGCCGCTCTTTTGGTCGTTCACGCCTCCACCGGCCCGAGGCGGTTGGGGGCCGCGGTCTACGGCGTAGCCCTGCTGGCGTTGTACTGGGTGAGCGCCATCTACCACCGAGGCCGATGGACCATCCAGGCCAAACGCCGCCTTCGGGTGGCCGACCACTCCACCATCTACGTCTTCATCGCGGCCACGTACACGCCGATGGTCCTGTCCGTGGTCCAGGGCTGGCAGGCCTGGGCCACCGGCGTCGCCGTCTGGGTGGCCGCCGCCATCGGCGTCTGCACCACCTTGTGGGAAAGGGGCGGCGACAACGGGATCAACTGGCGCATGATCCTGTACGTGGGCATCGGCTGGGTGGCGCTGGGGTCGGCCCCTCAGCTCATCCACACGATGAGCCCGGTGTCGTTCTCCCTGCTGCTGGTGGGCGGCCTGCTCTATACGACCGGAGCCGTGCTGTTCGCCGTGCAGAAGCCCGACCCGCTCCCCGAGCTGTTCGGCTTCCACGAGGTGTGGCACTGCTTCGTCGTGTGCGCCTGCGCCTGCCAGTACGCCATGCTCTGGCTCGTTCTGGCCTGACCGCCGGCCCTGCTGCGGGGCCCCTGCCGGCAGCTTGTCCGTCTCACCGCCGACGCCGGGGCCGGCGGAAGATGGGCGGCGAGGCGAAAGCCGGCGACCGGTCCGACGACCATGGCGCCACCGGGGCGAAGACCAGCCCCGCCAGGCGCAGGAGCACGGTGTCGTAGTTGACCCGCCAGCCCGAGAAATCGGCCCAGCACTGGTCCCGATCGCGCTTCAGCGGCACGCCGGCGTTGGCCAGGGCGGCACAGGCCTCGTCGAACTCGGCGCGGGTCACCGAGATGGGGTCGCTCGGAAAGGGGTCGGGGTCGTAGGCGATGTCGAAGAAGTCGGCCAGGCGGCGCAGTGAAAGGAAGCCAGACCGGATGCACAGCTCGGCCTCGGGTTGGCGGCCCTTCAGGTCGAGGGTGGACGCGGTGAGGGCGGCGGCGTCGAGCACGCAGCCGGCGGCGGTGATCCACGAGTGCTCAGGGTGCGAGGAGCGGAAGAAACACAGGGCGCCGTAGCTGGTATGGCTCTCCTCCACCTCGACGAACCACCGTTCCCACAGGCGCCACAGGTCGTCGAGCCGGTCGAGCCAACCGATCAGGTGGTGCCGTACGAGCATCACGATGGCCGACGGCGGCGTACCGGCCCGGACGTCCAAGAGCGCGACAAGTGCCTCTCGGCGGGAGAATGCGGTGTACATGCTGGGCAGGAAGGTGATGAGCAGTGCCAGCAGACCCAGCCCGAACCCGGCCTCGCTGAAGCCGGCCATCTTGCCCAGCAACTGACCGGCCGGGTCGCTTCCGAGGGTGAAGAGGTAAGAGCCGCTGATCTCCATCGCCGACCTCACCCCCTCGCCTGGTGAGATGGACCAGTACACGGCCGCATAGCTGCTGAACGTCAACACGAGCCAGATCAGGGGGAGCGTCAGGAGGGCGATAGGGGCGAACAGGGACATGGTGGCGTCCCGGGCGAAATAGTCGCTCTGGCGCCGACCGAACAGCTCGAAACCCCGACGGATGGTGACGAACACCAACGTGAAGAGCCGGGCCCGGATGGCCCTGGGGACCACCACCGTCTTGACCGCCGACAGCACCGTGAGGAGCACGACCAGGAGGGCGACCACGGCCAGAAGGGCCCGCAGCACGACCTCGACGACGGGCATCGGCGGCGCAGGCTACCGGCGGTCCCGCCGGGCCCGTCCCGATCACCAGGTGGCGGCCCGGCGTGGCCGCCCCCGTAGAATCGGCCCGCCATGCGGCTCCCCCGCCTCTCGCCCACCGCCTACCGGCGGATCGTCCTCGTGGCGCTGTTCCCGCTGGGCGCCATCATCGTCACCGGTGGCGCCGTCCGTCTCACCGGCTCGGGCCTGGGATGCCCGGACTGGCCACGGTGCAACGGGGCCCAGCTCGTCGCCTCGGCGTCGTACCACCCCATGATCGAGTTCACCAACCGGCTCTTCACGGGCGCCGTCTCGGTCGCCGTGGCCGTGGCCGTCCTCGGGGCGCTCGTGCGGGTGCCCCGACGCCGCGATCTCACGTGGTTGTCCGTCGGCCTGGTGGCCGGCGTCATCGGCCAGATCGTGCTGGGCGGCGTTTCTGTGCTCTACCACCTGTGGCCGCCGCTGGTGATGAGCCACTTCCTGGTATCGATGGCCATCGTGTGGAACGGGGTCGTGCTGCACTGGCGGGCTTCCCAACCCGACCCCCCGACCGTGGCCGGGGGACCGTCCGAGCCCGGCCCTGCGCAGGCCAGCCCCTGGCGGGCCAGTCTCGTCCCTCTGGTCGGCGACCGCGTGCGCCGGCTCGGGCGTCTGCTGGTAGCCCTCACGGCTGCCGTCGTGGTTGCCGGCACCGTCGTCACCGGCACCGGCCCTCACGGAGGCGACGAGCACGTCAAGCGGCTGCCACTGCTGCTGCCCGACGTGGCGCGGGCCCACGGTGTGCTGGTCGAGACCTTTACGTTGACCGTGATCGTGACGCTCGTGCTGTTGTGGCGGCAAGGGGCGCCGGCGGCCGTGCTCCGGCGGGCCGAGGTCGTGCTGGCCGTGGCCATCGGCCAGTCGATCGTCGGCTACGTGCAGTACTTCACGGGCGTGCCGCCGCTGCTGGTCGGCGTCCACATCACCGCTGCCGTCGCCCTGTGGGTGGCCGTCCTGCGGTTCCACCTCGGGCTCTGGGCGCCGGCAGGGGGACAGGCCTGCCTGCCGAGCTTCCCCCGACCTCGAAAGCTGCCTGCGCTCGCCGCCCTTTCGCCCAGCCCCGGCCAAGTCGGCTCCTTGCTCAGTGTGGGGGGCAAGGCACCCCACACCCCACAGCCGGCCACGCCGGCGTGCCTCGAAGCGGAGTGAGCTGGGAGGACCACCGCTTGGGGCACATCGGATCTGTCAGGGGCGGCACAGCTCAGCCCCCCAACACCTCGAGGACCTCGTCACCGTACAGATCGAGCTTGGTGGGGCCGACGCCGCTGATCCGGGCCAGATCCTGCAGGCTGGCCGGCACGGTCCGGGCGATCGCCCTCAGGGTGGAGTCGGGGAAGACCACGTAGGCGGGCACGCCGTCGCTGCGGGCCCGTTCCCGCCGCCAGGCCCGCAGCGCGCCTTCTGCCGGCGACACCAGCGCCGCCCGCCTGCCGGCCACCGTGACCTCCTCGCCCCAGCGCACCGCCAGGGTGGCTCCGCCCTCCAGGGTCAGCGTGGCTCCGACTGCGTCGGTCGCCGTGATTGTGCCGGCGTCCCCTACGTTGGCCACGAGGCTCAGGCCGGTCTCGGCCACCACCGACGCCTTGGGCGGGGCCGACTTGGCCATTGCCGGGCGAGCCGGCGGAGGCTGGCCGCCCCGTGGGCCGGCGGGGCCGCTGGGCACGGCGGCGCGCCGGTCCCGCCGTGGTGCGGAGCCGTCGAGCTCGCCCAGAAGGCTCGACGGTCGCTGGGCGTCCGTCAGCAGCACGGCACGGTGGCGGGCTCGGGTGAAGCCCACGTGGAGCACCCGGCGCTCCTCCTCGATGTCCTCGGCCAGACGGTGGGGCACGATGCCGGCGGTGACGCCGTAGATGGCCACCCGGTCCCATTCCCGGCCCTTGACCCGGTGGATGGTGGACAGGATGACCCCGTTCGGGTCGGACTGGTGGTGGAAGCTGCGCTGCAACCAGGGCTCGAACTCGACCGGGTCGGGCTGCAGGTCGGCCAGTTGCTGTAAGGCCTCCAGGTCGTCCAGGTTGCTGGCCTGCTGGCTCCCTTTGGACCCGTCGAGCATCGACATGGCCCGACCCAGGCCCACCTCGTCGCCGATGGCCGCCAGTGCCTGCCTGGTCGTGCCCTTGCACGCCCGGATCACGACCTCGAGATCGTCCACCATGTCGTCGAGCTTGCCCGCCACCTTGGGGTCGCCCAGCTTGTCGCCGGCCCGACGCAACTGACCCGGCGTCATGCCGTCGTGGAACCACTTGGTGATCCAGTTGGGCAGGCCCCGGCTGGGACGGCGGTACACCTCGACCAGGTCGGCGGCGGCCAGGGAGCCGCCGCTCGTGCCGATGCGGAGATAGGCCAGCGCCGCCCGGCAACCGGTGCGGCCGAGGATGTCGGGGCCCAGGAGCGAGTCGACGGGGATGCCGGCCTGTCCCAGGGCCACGTGAGGGGCGAGGAGCAGCGAGTTGACGCGGGCCAGGACGGCCATGTCGGTGAGTGCCACCCCCTCGTCCACCCAGCCCTGCACCAGCTCCACCAGCGATCGGGCACCGTCCTCGGAGGCGTGGCGACGCACGGCCAGGCCGTCAGGAGAGGGGTCGGCGTCGGGGCCAGGCCGGATCTGCTTGGCCACCCGGTAGTCGTTGTAGGACAACAGGTGGCGGGCCCCGTCGACCACGGCGACCGGGCACCGGTAGTTCACCTCGAGGGGATGGCCGGCGCCGTGGGGGAACAGGCCGTCGAAGTCCACGAGGAAACGGGGCGACGCCGAGGCGTGGCCGTAGATGACCTGGTCGTCGTCGCCCACGCCGAACACGTCGAGCTGGGGCAGGGCCAGGAGGCGGAGCAGCAGCACGTGTGCGGGCGTGAGGTCCTGGAACTCGTCGACGAGGAGGTGCTGGCAGCCGGCCTGGGCCTGGCGCCGGAAGACGCCGTCGACCAGCAGGCGCTCTATGGCGCCGTACACCTGGTCGTCGAAGTCGACGGCCGGGTGGCGGGCCAACCGCTCCCGGTAGCGGTCGAACAGGGCGGCCAGGCCAGGGGCGTCGTCCCTGGTGGCTTCCACCTCCTGCGGGTCGCGCAGGCCCAGACGGATGGCGGCCAGGCCCTCGAGGTAAGGGGCGATGGGGTCGGTGTTGGCCAGATGCCGGTGCCGGGGGGCCAGCTCGTCGACGATGCGACGAACCTCCCGGTCCTCGAGCAGTCGGGGCCGGCCCAGCAACGACCATCCCAGCCCGTTCAGCGTCTGCACCCTCGGCCGGAAAGCGGTGGTCCGGGCCTCGAGCTCCTCTTTGGCCTTGACGTTGTAGGCCACGGCGAGCGTCAGCTCCCGCTCGACGCCGCGGTCGCCCAGCAGGTGGCGGAGCCGCTGGGTCAGCACACGGGTCTTCCCCGACCCGGCGGGGGCGATCACCCGGCACGGGCCCGAGGCGTGCACCACGGCGGCCAGCTGGTCAGCGGCCAGATCGCCTTGAGGGGCCACGGGCGGTGGCTGGGGGGTGAGCCGGCCGAGCTCGATCGTCTCGCGGTGCACGATCACCTCGGCCAGCGCCATGGGGGCCCTGGGGCCGCCGTCCACCCAGGCCGGGGTGCCGTCGGGCAGGAGGATGTCGGCTGCACCTGTCGGTGTGGGGGTGGCGCCCAGCCGCCCGGCCTTGCGGGCCCACCACCAGACGGGCTCGGCCGCGTCAGCACGTGCGTCGTAGTTGTTGGCCCATACCAGGAAGTGGAGGCGGTCGGCCGAGGGCTCGAACGCCGGGCCGAGCCGCCAAGGGGCATCGGTGACCGACGCAGGGGCCCGGTACCGCGCTGGGTCGACGCCGAGGACCACCGCCACCGCGGTGCGCCGCGCCCACGCCTGGTGGAGCGAGCCGATGACCAGCGATGGTGCGGTCAACGCCTCCTCGTCGACCACCACCTCGGGCGCCCCCACCCACGCCTCGGGCACGGGTTGGCCGGCCCGGACGACGACCCCCCGGCCGAGTGGGCCAGGAGCGGGGCGGGCCATCGGCCTCAAGTTAGATCCGGGGTGGGACAGCCGTGGGACTTCGCGGGACCGTGCACCCGTCACGGCATCAGCAGGCGAGCGGCTCAGTTGAGCCTGGGATCGTCGGGAAAACGCGCCAGCCACGCCGTGGTGCCCCCCTGGCGGCGCAGCACCGCCGCCCACAACTCGAGGGGATGGGGGGTGACGGCGTCGTCCGGCTCGCCATCCACCACCAGCCAGGCGCCCATCTTGAGCTCGTCCTCCAGCTGGCCCGAGCCCCAACCGGCGTAGCCGACGAACACCCGCACGTGGCGCACATCGGTGGCCAGCTCCTCCGGTCGACGGTTGAGCTCGACCGTGCCGAGGTCGGCGAACAGGGGTACCCAGCCGTCGGCGGGCCCGTCGGGCGCCGAACGGCCGAGGCCGATGGCCACTCCCCTCGCCACCGGGCCGCCCCAGAACACCTCGACCGGAGGTGCGGCCCGTCCCTCCCAGGCGGTCAGGTTGCCCACCAGATCGAGGCCACTGGGCCGGTTCAGGATCACGCCCAAGGCCCCTTGCTCGTCATGCTGGAGCACCAGCACGATGGTCCGGTCGAAGTTGGCGTCGCCCAAGGCGGGCAGGGCGACGAGCAGCCGCCCTTTCGTCCCCGCCATCAGCGCCCCCGCTCCGGCACAGCCGTGGCGACGGTCGACGACGTGCCCATGCCGGCGGTCGCACCCACGCCAGGCACGGTAGCGCCGGTCGAAGGTACGGCCGCCGGACCGCGACTGCCGGGCCGTCGACCCGTTACCGCCCCGGACGCACCACACTGTCCGCCAGGCGACGCCCCGGGCGAAGGCCTCGGCAATGGGAGGTGGACCCATCAGCGAAGACCGAGCGGCTCCGACCGGCGAGACGGGGAGATCACCATGACGGGGCCGGTGGTGGAGACGGCGGCCGGGCGCATCGAGGGAGTGGTGGGCCCACGGAGCCTGGTGTTCATGGGCATCCCCTTCGCCGCCCCTCCGCTCCGCCGCCTGCGCTGGCGCCCACCCCAGCCGGTGGCACCTTGGAGCGGCGTACGCCAGGCCAGCAGCTTCGGCCCGGTGAGCATCCAACGGCCTGGCCCCGTCGAGCAGGCGCTCGGCTCGCTGGGGGCCGACATCAGCGAGGACTGCCTCTACCTCAACGTCTGGGCCCCGGCCGCCGACTCGGCCAGGCGGCCGGTGCTGGTCTGGGTCCACGGCGGCGGGTACGTGGGCGGGTCCGGTTCCACCACCTGGTACGACGGCGGCCGATTGTCCCAGTTGGGCGATGCCGTGATCGTGACGTTCAACTACCGCCTCGGCATGCTCGGCTTCCTGCACCTGTCCGACATCCTGGGCGAGGGCTGGGCGTCGTCGGGCAACTGCGGGATCCTCGACCAGGTGGCGGCCCTGCGATGGGTGCAGGAGAACATCGCCAACTTCGGCGGCGATCCCGACAACGTCACCGTGTTCGGCGAGTCGGCCGGGGCATTCAGCATCGCCACGCTGCTGGCCCTGCCGGGGGCCGCCGGCCTGTTCCACCGAGCCATCCTCCAGAGCGGCAGTACCACCAACGTCCACACCCGTGAGGCCGCCTCTGCCCTGGCCACCGACCTCCTGGGTGAGCTGGGCATCGAGCCGGGCCGGGCGGCCGGCCGGGCCGGCTGGTCGAACCTGGCCGAGCTCCCGGTGGACAGGCTGCTCGATGCCCAGACGGCCGCCGGCGGGCGACACGCTCCGTTCGGCCTGGCCTACACGCCCGTGGTCGACCACGTCATCCTGCCGCTCCACCCTCAGGACGCAGTCGAAGCCGGCACCAGCCATCGGGTTCCCATCATCACCGGCACGAACAGGGACGAGATGCGGCTCTTCATGGTCATGGAGCCGACGGCCTTTGCGGTCGACGACGACGACCTGGTGCAACGGGTCGGCCGCCTGCCCGGCGTCGGTATGGGACGGTCCCCGGAGCTCATTGGCGACTACCGGAGGATGAGCCCGTCTGTCAGTGCCTCGATCCTGCTCGCTGCCATCGAGACCGACTACGTCTTCCGGGTCCCGGCCATCCGCCACGCCGAGGCCAACGCAGCCACCGGCGTTCCCACCTGGATGTACTGGTTCACCTGGACCACGCCCGCCTTCGGGGGCATCCTGGGCTCCTGCCACGCCGTCGAGATCCCCTTCGTGTTCGATGCTCTCGACCGTCCCGGCGTCGCTTTCCTGACCGGTGACGGGCCTGAACGACGGGGACTGGCCGACGCCATGACCTCCGCATGGCTTGCCTATGCCAGCAGCGGCGACCCGGGCTGGCCCGCCTACGACCCCGCCGGCTCGCGAGCCATGCAGCGATTCGACAGCCCGTGCGAGGTACTGACCGACCCGGCCAGGCCCGTACGCCAGGCCTGGCACGGTATCGTCCGTAGGTGACGGGTCTGGGCCGAGGAGGCCCGGGCCCAGGCCTCCCACCTTGAAAGTCAGCCGGTGCACACCCACTGGTACCACGTGTCGAGGGGCCGAAAGCCCATCCGTTCGTAGACGGCCCGGCCCACCATGGTGGCCTGCAGGGCGCCGACGGTGCAACCGGCGTGGCGTCCCGCCTCGAGCGCGTGCCACGTCATGGCCGTGGCCAGGCCTCGGCGCTGCAGGCCCGGAACGGTGCCCACGTTGTAGACACCGGCCACGGCCCGGGTGGCGACGAGGGCGGAAGCAGCTGCGGGGGCGCCCCCGACGTCGCCCACGAAGGCCTGAAAGGCCGAGCGGCACAGTAGAGAGGTGGGCAGCAGGGCGGTCATCACCGCCTCCGGTGCGCCGAAGGCGGCGGCCACGACCTCGACGTGGCGCTGGGCGGAGTCGTCGTCCTGGGCCCGACTGATGGTCAGCTCCATGGGTGGCGGCGGAGCCGATCCCAGAGGATGGAGGACCATTGCCGTCTCCAAGGCGTCCAGCACCAGGCCGGCCTGGCGCGCGGGCCCCTCGAGCCGGGCCGCCGAGCGCCCACGGGCCCGCAGGCACCATGGGACGCCGCGCTCGGCAAACAGGGCACGGGCCGTGGCCAGCAGGGCATCAGGGGTTGGGTGCGGGACGGTGACGATCAGAGCATTGAAGTGCGAGGCGGGCAGGCCGGTGACGACGTGAAGCGTCCCGGGGCCGGTGATCACCTCGCCGTCCGGGCGCCTTTCGCCCAGCTGTCGCCACTGGGCCACCACATTGGCGTCGGCGAGGGCGAGAAGGGCCAGGTCCTCGCCCGAGACGGTCACGACGAGAGACGGTGAGGACGGTCGAAGCCCACCCATCCGGTCAGGTCGGAGAGGGCACGGACCATCAGTGAGGACCAGGTGGCAGCGTCCGGCGGGCGGACCTCGGCGTCTCCAGGCCCGTCACGGTGTCGCCCCCGGTCGTGGCGGAGGGCAGGTCGCTCAAGTCCGGCGGCGCCCACTGAACAGCCGGGCCAGTACGACGACCACCAACACGACCGCCGCCACCTCGGCCGCAAATAGCACGACGTGGATGACCAACGAGATCACCGAAAGCACGACCACGGCGATGAACAGCAGCACGATGATCAGGACGGCGGTGTCGATCGCATCGAGCAGCGACCGGTGCTCTCGGGCCACCCGACCAGTGTGCCAGACGGCGTCGTCGACGGCCTGACGCGGGGGTGACCGCGGTCGGGCCCGCGCCCGGGGCCGATCCGCAGTCGGAGTCCCGGTAGATTTGAAGTGATGACCCGCCGACCCGCCCTGGCCCTGGTCGTCGCCTCCGGGCTGGCGGCTGTCGTCGGTGCCTGTGGCGGCGGGGGCTCGAAGGCGGCACCGACCACCACCACGACCGTCGCCACCACCACGACCGTCGCCCCGCCCGCCGTGGTGGTGAACCCCACCTCAGGCCCGGTCGGAACGGTCTTCACCTTCCGGGTTGTCCTGCTCAAGGTGGGCGACTCAATCGTGTTCAAGCTCCAGGGCCCGAAGAACTATGCGTTCCAGGGTGGCACCCACCCCGTGGGGGCCGACGGCACCGTGTCCGCCCAGTACCACGCCACCGCCAGCAATCCGGCTGGCGACTACACCGTCCATGCCACCGACAACGGTCAGGACGCGGCCACGGGGACGTTCACGATAGGCACATCCACGGGTGGCACGACCGGGACCACGAAGCCCGCCACCGGTACGACCAAGGGAGGCGTCACCACCACCAAGCCGGCGGTGACGACGACGAAGCGCCCCGTCACCACCACCGTCAAGCCGTAGCCACCACCCACCCGGCCGCCCATCCGCCCGAGCGGTTGGCCACCCCTCGGTAACGTCCCCGGCGTGAACCGGCTCGTGGTGCTGCATGACGACGGCACCATCACCACGTGCGACCCGGAAGGGGGCGACCGCACCGTGGTGGCGTACGGGGGCCCCCACCGGCTCCACCAGCAGCCGACCTGGTCGCCCGACGGCAGCCGCATCGTCTTCTCCACCCTCACCCGTGCCGGCGGTCTGAAGGCGGCCGTGGTGCTGGCCGACCCCGACGGGGGTGACCGCATGGAGATCCCGATGGCGGCGGCGCCGTTCTATTTCCAGTGGCGTCCCGACGGCCGGGCGGTGGCGTGCCTGGGCGCCGGTCCGCTGGGCTACGACCTCACCGTGGTGGAGCCGGGCGCGGCCTCCCGTGTGCTCACCCGTGGCTCGCCCCTGTTCTTCGACTGGGCGCCTGACGGGTCGGGGGTGGCGACCCACGTCAGCGAGGACCGCCTGGTCGTGGCCACCGACGACGGCGAGCGACCGCTGGCCTTCGGGCCGGGCACGTTCACGGCCCCCGCCTGGCTGCCTGCCGGACTCGTCGCCGCGGTGGCCGACGGCAATGGCGACGGCGACGGCGAGCGCATCGCACTGATCGACCCCGCCGGCCAGCTCAAGAGGACCATCTGCCGCTACGAGGGCTATGCCCGGTTCGTTCCGTCACCCGACGGCCGACGCATCGCCTTCGTCTGCGGCACGCTTCGGGGAAGGGCACCGGTGACCGCTGACGTCCTGGCGGACACCGGTCACGCCATCCCCGATGCCCTGTGCGTGTACGACCTCGACACCGACATACTCGACGTGGTCTGGTCGCAGCCCCCGGTGGCCTTCTGCTGGAGCCCCGACGGTGAACGTCTGCTGCTGCTGGTCGGGCCGGACGACGGCAGGGCGCTCGTGCGGGGCCTGGTGTGGGACGGCGGCCTCGAACCTTCGGCGCTGTGCAGCTACGTCCCGACGGCCGCCGCCGCCCGCCACTACCTGCCCTTCGCGGAACAGTACGCACGCTCGCAGACCCCCTGGTCGCCGGACAGCACGGCGGTGTGCTGGTCCGCCCGCCGGCCCGACGGCCAGGACCAGGTATGGGTGCAGCCGATCGGGTCCGAGGCCAGGAACGTCTGCCCAGGCTCGGTCGTGAGCTGGTCACCCAGCTGAGACAGCGCCGGGCAAGGCTCCTGCCCGCCCTCTTGCCTGCCTTCGCCTCTCCCCCTCTCCCTCTCCCCTCCCTAGCCCGGGGGCAGGGGAGGGCCGGCCACGGTGGAGAACCTGTAGGCGATGGCTGCGCCGCTGACGGCAGCGGCCAGTGGGAGGGCGACGGTGGGCGGCCCTCCCCACAGGTTCGGCCAGCGCCGCCACCACCACACCAACGTGGCCGCCAGCCAGAGGCTCGACGAGACCAGCGTGGCGGTGCGGGCCCTGGCCTTGAAACGGCGGCCGGAAAAGGCGATGGCGACGCCGATGTCGACGGGGAAGTAGGCGGGGAAGGTGACGAAGCACTGGCCCACGCTGGCCGCCACACCCTTGCCCCCTTTGAAGCCGGTCCAGATGGGGAAGCAGTGGCCGATCACGGCGCCGGCGGCGGCCGCATTGGCCCCGTCACCTCCGCCGATGCGACGACCGAGCAGGCCTGCGGCCGCTCCCTTGCCAATGTCGGCGGCCATGACGCCATAGCCCCAGGCCGGTCCCAGGACGTTGTAGGCGTTGGCCCCGCCCGGGCTGCCGCTGCCGGCCTGGCGCAGGTCGACCTCTCCGCCGGTGGCCACAGCCGCGGCGAGGTCGGCCGACGGGAGGGTGCCCAACAGGTAGCCGACACCGACCGCGGCCAGCGTCCTCGTCGCCCCCACAGCTCGACCGTACCGCCGCTGGCGACGGCTGTCGGGGCTCATATCCTCGCCGGTGTGACCGAATGGCCGCCCTACGACGCTTTCCTGCTTCTGTCTTTCGGCGGGCCGGAGGGACCGGAGGAGGTGATGCCCTTCCTGGAGCGGGTGACAGGCGGGCGGGTCCCCCCGGCCCGGTTGTCCGCCGTGGCCGAGCACTACCACCACTTCGGCGGTCGCAGCCCCATCAACGACCAGAACCGGGCCCTCCTGACCGCCATCCAGACCGAGCTGGGCCGCAGCCGCCTTGACCTGCGGTGCTACTGGGCGAACCGCAACTGGCACCCTCTGCTGGCCGACACGTTGGCCCGCATGCGCGACGACGGCGTCCGCCGCGCCCTGTGCTTCGTCACGTCTGCCTACGCCAGCCACTCTGGCTGCCGCCAGTACCTGGACGCCATCGTGACCGCCCGGGCCGAGGTGGGCCAGGGTGCCCCCGGGGTCGAGAAACTGCGGGCCTTCTTCGACCACCCGGGCTTCATCGAACCTCTGGCCACCCGGTTGGGCCACGCCCTCGCCCAGGTCCACCCCTCGGCACCGGTCGCCTTCACGGCCCACTCGGTCCCCGCGGTGTGGGCCGAGACGTCCGACTACCTGCGCCAGCTGCGGGTCACGGCCGGCCTGGTGTCCGACCGGGCCGACACCGCCGCTTCCCATCCGTGGCAGTTGGTGTTCCAGAGCCGCAGCGGGCCGCCGGGGCAGCCATGGCTGGAGCCGGACATCAACACCCATCTGTCGGCGCTGGCCGCGGCGGGGACGACCGAGGTGGTCGTGGGCCCCATCGGCTTCGTGTCCGACCACATGGAGGTGGTGTGGGACCTCGACACCGAGGCCGCGGCCCACGCCGCCGGGTTGGGCCTGCGCATGGTCCGGGCCGAAACGGTGGGAACAGACCCCGACTTCGTGTCCATGGTCCGTGAGCTGGTCGAGGAGCGGATGAGCGGCGCCCCGGCCCGCGCCCTCAGCCCGCTGGGGCCCCACCACACGCCGTGCCCGGCCGGGTGCTGCCCACGGTGACCGGAGGGACCGGGCCGGCCGCCCGACCGACCGGGGCGGAGGTTCCCGGAGAGCGGAAAACAGGGATGGCACACGCCCGCTCCGTTTCAATGTACGGTGTGGCTCTGAGGGCGCAGTATCGGCATCCAGCGCGTGCAGTTCCCTCCGGCTCCATGAGAGCCAGGGCCACGACCCAAATTGATATCGGGTCGAGTCAGGCCAGGAAAGGAGGGATTGTCCATGCCGAGTGGAACCGTGAAGTGGTTCAATGGCGAAAAGGGATTCGGTTTCATCACCCAGGACACCGGTGGCCCAGACGTCTTCGTCCACTTCAGTGCCATCTCCGGTACGGGGTACCGGAACCTCGAGGAGGGCCAGAAGGTCGAGTTCGAGGTGAGCCAGGGCCCCAAGGGTCTGCAGGCCGCCAACGTGCGCCCCGTCTGACAACAGTGGGATGCGGCCACTGGCCGCGTCCACCAAGAAGCGGACCGTGGCCGCGCCCCTGAGGGGCGTGGCCACGGCCACGTCCGTGGCCCGCCGGCCGGCCCGGCCCTCGACGTCGGTGCCCCGGCCCCGCCGTGGCGCAGGCCAGTCGTCAGACCGGAGGGCCTGATGGCCGGACCCGAGTCCGGCCCCGAGGCCGCCGCCGGCCACTTCGTGCTGGCCGGACGGCCCACGGTGGCTGAGCCGGTGCCCCGTGGCCACATCCACGCCTCGTGGAAGGTGACGGCCGGGCGCCGTCGGTACCTGCTCCAGCGGCTCAACACCCGGGTGTTCGCCGATCCGGATGCCCTGATGGCCAACCTGGCGCTGGTGGTCGAGCACATCGCCGGCCCGGTGGTGATCGTCCCCACCGTCGACGGGGAGCGCCTGTGGCGTGACGGCAACGGCAAGGTGTGGCGCATGCTCCCCTGGCTGGACGGCACCCGGCCGGCCCGGGCGCGGGAAGCCCATGCCGTGGCCGGCGCCTTCGGCGCCTTCGACCGGCGCCTGGCCGACCTGCCCCCGGACGCCCTGGTGGATGTCCTCCCCCATTTCCACGACCCAGCTCACCGGCTGGTCCAGCTCGAGACGGCGGTCGCCCATGACGCCTTCGGGCGGGCCCGGGCGGTCCGGCCCCTGGTCCAGGGCATCGGGGAGCTCGCCTGGTTGGCATCTGCCCTGCCGTCACTCCCCCGTCGGGTCGCCCACCACGACGCCAAGGCCGACAACGTCCTGGTCGACGGGGCCGGGCATTTCGTGGCCATCGTTGACCTCGACACGGTGATGGCGGGGTCGCCGCTGTGGGACGCCGGTGACCTGGTCCGCTCGCTGGCCGGCGCCGCCGCCGAGGACGACGCCGATCACCCAGGAGCGCAGCCGGATCTGGTGGGGCGGGTCCTCGACGCCTTCCTCGCCGGCACCGGCGACCTGCTGGACGACGACGAGCGTGGCGCCCTGCCGCTGGTAGGGCCGGTCATCGCCTGGGAGCAGGCCGTCCGCTTCCTGACCGACCACCTGGCCGGCGATGTCTATTTCAAGGTCGACCGGTCTGGCCGTAACGCGGAGCGGGCGGCCGGCCAACTCCTTCTCACCCGCTCCCTCGTCTCTACGCTGCCACCATGAGCCGAGGGGGCGGCGATCCGCGGGCCACGACCCCGCCAGGTCGTCCCCAACGGCACAGGGCGGCCCCGGTGGTCGACCTGTCCGGCGCCCTCGGCCGGTCCGAGGTCGACGCCATCGCCGCCCTGTGCCGGCGCTCGACGGCCGACCCGCCGACGGCCGCCGAGCTGGAGGCCTGCCTGTGGGCCCCCGACCAGCCTGCGGTGGTGCGGGGCGATCCGCAGGTCGGGGTGGTCGCCACGGTGTGCGGTCAGGACGGCGGGTACATCCGGCTGCTGTGCGTCGACCCCGCCCATCGGGGTCGGGGTCTCGGCCACGCCCTCGTCGACGTGGCCGAGACCGACCTCGCCGCTCAGCCTTCCATCACCGTCGGGGCCGACGCTCCCTATTACCTGTGGCCCGGCGTCGAGACCGTCCACACGTCGATGCTGGCCCTCCTCGAACGCCATCACTTCGACCGGGTGGGCGCCAACTACAACGTCGACCTGGACCTCGGCGCCCTGCCCGCCGACCCTGGCGGCTCGTGGGCCGCCACCGAAGCCGACCTCGACGAGGTGGGCACGTTCATGGACGGCAACTGGCCGGAGTGGAAGGCCGAGGTGGTCAAGGCCCTCCGCCACTCGACCCTGGTCCTGGCCCGTGACGGGGCCGGCCTCAGCGCCGTGTGCGCCTGGGACGTGAACCGCGCCGGGCTGCTGGGGCCGGTGGCCGTGCGCCTCGATCTGGTGGGGCGGGGAGGGGGGACGGCCGCCCTGCTCGGCACCCTCCACCGCCTGAGGGCCGACGGCCGGCGGCGCATCGAGGTGGCCTGGGTGGGCCCGTTCGTGCCCTACGGGCGACTGGGGGGCACCGTCGGCCGCGTCTTCTTCGTCTACCGCAAGGACCGCCCCGGCCGGGCAGAGGACCGACACTGAGCCAGCGACCTGTTCTCATCCCACAACCCCGTACCGTGGAGCTGGGCCGCGGACGGGTGGTGCCGACCGAACCGGGGCTGGCCCCCGACCCCTCCCTGCCGCCCGAGGGTTACCGCCTGCGCATAGACGAGGAGGGCACCCGGGTCGACGCCGCCGACGCGGCCGGCGAGGCCCACGCCCTGACGACGCTGGCCCAGCTGACCCGCACCCACGATGGCCGACTGCCCGTCGGCGAAGTCGAGGACTGGCCGGACCTGGCCGTGCGGGCGGTGATGCTCGACATCTCCAGGGACAAGGTGCCGACCATGGCCACGCTCGAGACGCTCGTCGACCGGCTGGCGGGCTGGAAGGTCAACCAGCTCCAGCTGTACGTCGAGCACACCTTCGCCTACGCCGAGCACGAGCAGGTGTGGCGCCACGCCAGCCCCCTGACCCCCGACGAGGTCCGCCACCTCGACCGCTTCTGCCGCCAGCGCCACGTCGAGCTGGTGCCCAACCAGAACTGCCTCGGCCATTTCGAGCGCTGGCTCCGGCACGACCGCTACCGGTCGCTGGCCCTGCGGCCGGAGGGCTGGACGAGCGGGAACGGGCGGCACCGCCCACCCACCACCCTCGACCCGGCCAACCCCGGGGCGTTCGCCCTCGTTCGTCAGCTGCTGGGGGAGCTGCTGCCCAACTTCACTAGCGGCCGCGCCCATGTGGGCCTGGACGAGCCATGGGAGCTACCCGCCGAGGGGTTCGGAGACTATGTCGCCTGGCTGGCCGGACTGAGGGCCGCACCCGAGCTGGACGGCCGTGAAATGCTGGTGTGGGGCGACGTCCTGGCCGCCCACGGCCACCGGGGCGACGGCGCCGGTGGTACCGGGCGGCTGCCCGACGGTGTGACGGTGTGCGAGTGGGGCTACGAGGACGACTCCGCGCTGGCCCTGCGGGCCGCCGCCCTTGCCGCCGCCGGCACACCGTTTTGGACGTGCCCGGGTACGTCAAGCTGGGATTCGGTGGTCGGCCGGTGGACCAACATGCGGGGCAACATCCTCGGTGCCGCCAACGCCGCTCTAGACCACGGCGGCGCCGGCCTGCTCAACACCGACTGGGGCGACCAGGGCCACCTCCAGCCCCTGCCCGTGAGCGAACCCGGTTTCGCCTTCGGTGCGGCGGCGGCATGGGGGCCGGCCCGCAACGCCGAGCTCGACCTGGAGGCCGCCCTCGACGTCCACGCCTTCGCCGACGCGGCGGGTCAGGCCGGCGCCCTCCTGCACGAGATGGGCGACCTCCACCGCCTGCTGACCCCGCAGTTCCCCAACTGCTCGACTCTGGTGCTGCACGGCTACTACCCCCAGGCCATCGTGGGCCAGGGCTTCACCGCCGGCCTGGTCGTCGACGAGCTCGACGCCGTGGACGACACGCTGGCCGGGGCGTCCAGGCGGGTCGAGGCCATCCGCAGCGCCCGCCACGACGCCCGGCAGGTCGTCGACGAGCTGCGCTGGGCCATCGCCTATGTGGCGGTCCTGGTGGCCGACGCCCGCGCCCGGGCCACCGGCGACGGCTCGATCAGCTCTGTCCCGGCCGGAGCCCGGGCCGACCTGGCCGACCGCCTGGAGCCGCTCATCGGCGACTACCGGCGCCTGTGGCTGGTCCGAAACCGGCCCGGCGGGCTGGACGACAGCGCCGGTTGGCTCGACCATCTCCTCGACGCCTACCGCTCGGGCCAGGCGGCCGAGGACTGGGGCGGCTGGTAACAGGCTGTCCTTCCTTGCGCCCTCCGGCCTCTGGGTCGTGGGCCATGGGGGAAATGTACGTGTGGACCGATTGAGCAGGAGCGGCGGCGGCGGCGGCGAATCAATAACGCCCAATGAACACCTGTCGCCGCGTCCGGCGGGCTGGCTGCGATTGGTTGCCCACGCTCCGCCTGGTCAGAAGCCTCGTCGTGCTCCTCTCCGTGGCGTTGTGGGCGCAAACCTCCAAGCGGTGGCGGTGTCTCGCCCCGGCCTGCCGTGGCTGGGCCCGTACCGCCCGGTGGGCGCTGGCTGGGCGGGGCGTCCTGCGCCAAGTGGTGATGACCCAGATCGCCGGCGCCTGCTACCGCGTCGGGCGACCTTCGCAATGGGCGTCGCTGGCGGACCGGAGCGGGCGCCGGGCCGTGCGCCCCCTTTCGTTTGCCGTCATCGCCCAGGGCGGTATGGCCGTCACCATCGCCGCCGCCCTGGGACTGCCGCCGGCCGCGTCCGCCCGGGGGGAGGCCAACTCGACCTCGGTGCGCTCGTCGGCACCCGTCCGGGCCCGAGATGGCGGCCCGATGCGGGGACTGGCCACCTGGGTGGACATGTACGACTGGTCCGAGACCTTCACCATGGGCCGGCCCCGACTGGCGCCCGGCGCGGTGGACGCCATGGCCGGCCATGGGGTGCAGGTGCTGGAGATCCAGGCCAGCGCCTCCTCGGCGCCCACCGACGTGCTGGAAGAAGGATTGCTCCGGCAGTGGATCGCCCGCGCCCACGCCCACGGTATCCGTGTCGTGGCCTGGTACCTGCCCACCCTCGTCGACCCGGCCGGCGACCTCCGGCGGCTGGTGGCCATCAGCCGCCTCGGTGTCGAAGCCGTGGGCGTCGACATCGAGTCCGAGAGCGTGTCCGACCCCGCAGTCCGCAGCGCTCGCCTCGTCCAGTTGAGCCAGGCGGCCCGGGCCGCCATCCGTCTGCCCCTGCAGGCCATCACCATGCCTCCGGTCGTGTTGGACCTTGTCAACCGCGCCTTCTGGCCCAACTTCCCCTGGCAGGGGATCGCTTCGTCGTACGACGTGTGGACTCCCATGAGCTACTGGACAGACCGTTCTCCGGCGTCGGGCTACCGCAACGGCTACCGCTACAGCCACGACAACACGGCGTGGCTGCGCCGGGACCTGGGCGACCCTGCCGCCGTCGTGACGTTGGCCGGTGGCATCGGCGACCTCACCACGGGGGCCGACGTCTCCGGCTTCCTCCAGGCAGGCGCCGAGACAGCGGTCGTGGGTGGCGGCATCTACGACTTCCGCACCACGACCGACGCCCAATGGGCAGCGGTGGGCGCGCTGCGCCGGTAGTCCCAGGCGCCAGAGCCGGTGGCGCCGGGCCTGGACCTTCACAATGATGTCCCCTGTGCGAAACCGGCCCGAAACGACCGGGATCGAGGCTACGGGTGTGACCATCGTCCATCGCGTCCGCATCGAGTTGCCCAACCGGCCGGGGGCGCTGTCCCATCTGACGGCGGTCATCGCGTCCCATGGCGGCAACGTCGTCGCCGTCGACATCCACGAGGTCGACAGCCACACCGCGGTCGACGAGGTCCTGGTCGAGACACCGGAGCCCTGGGACGTCGGGCGCCTCGCCTCCGGCCTGGAGGAGGGTGGCGCCCGTCTGATCTCATGGGCACCGGCCGGAGGTTGGCGCGACCCGGTGGTCCGCTCCCTGCGATGGGCGGCAGCCATTGCCGCGGCCACGCCCCAGGAGAGCGAGCTGGAACTGGGCCGGGCCGTCGGCGAGGTGGCCAACGCCGCGGCTGCCTGGGTGTGCGATGTCGATGCCGCCACCGCCTACGAGGTGGGACGCGACGCCGTGCAGCGCGGACAGCCCGTCGTGGGCCGTACCGAACTGCTGCCGTCGGGCGTGGACCTGGCCGAACCGGGCGAGATGTGCATCCTGGCCGTACCCGACGGGGACCTGCTGGCCCGCGTCGTGGCGTTCGCGGTGCGGTCCGTCGACCAGCAGTTCACCGCCTCCGAGATCGCCCGCATAGAGGCGCTCCTGCTGCTCTACCGCACGCTGGTGCTGCCTGCCCCGGCCGCAGGCTGAACCAGACGGAGGGCCTGAGCCACTCCTCCGCCGCCCCTCCCATGTCGAGCTCACCGCTGCGACCAATGTCACGCCAAGGCCGGCCGGCGAGCCTCGCCGGTCTCGACGCCGGAGCAGCACCGCTCCCGGCACCTTCTCGGTAGGGTCCACTCCGTGATCCAGTCGCGACCGGACGAAGCGGCTTCGTGCTGACCACCGCCCCGGCCCGGGCCCGGCCCGTCACCCCGTCACCGGGAACAGCGGCCGGGTGGGGTCAGCGACCCCGGTCCGGGCCGGCCCACCCTGGCCGGTTCACCACCACTCCGGGGCGCCTGCGCCTGGCCTGCTTCGTCGTGCTGGGAGCCGTCGTGCTGGCGTGGGCGGCCGGGGCGACGGTGGTGGCATCACGTCGCCACGCCGCCGGTGCCGTCGGCCTCGACGCCGAGCCGTTGCTCTTCTCGGCCCAGGACATCTTCTCCTCGCTGGCGGGGGCCGACGCCACGGCCGCCAACGCCTTCCTGGCCGGGGGCATCGAGCCTATCGACCAGCGCACCGCGTATGTCGACGACATCCAGCGGGCCAGCAGCGGCATCGCCGAGGCGTCGATGAAGGCCAGGGCGTCCAGCAGCGCCCACGCCGCCCTCACCACCCTGGCCCGGCAACTGCCCGTCTACACCGGTCTGGTCGAGGCCGCCCGGGCCGACAACCGCCAGGGTCTCCCGGCCGGGGCCGCCTACCTGCGGGAGGCCTCGAGCCTCATGCAGCGACAACTGCTCCCTGCCGCACAGGCGCTCTACGAGACCGAGGCGAAGCAGCTCAGCCACGAGTACGCCGGCAGCTCCGAACCTCTCCAAACCGCCACCATCGCGGTCGTGGCCCTGCTGTTGGCGGGCGTGCTGGTGATCCCTCAGCTGTACCTGGTCCAGCGCACCAACCGCCTACTCAACCTGCCGCTGCTCCTGTCGACCATCATGGCCGTCGGAGTGCTGGGATGGACTCTGGTGGCCTTCACGGCCGAGCGCAGCGACCTGGCCGCGGCCCAGCGCAAGGGCTCCGACCAGGTGCAGGTCTTGTCGCAGGCCCGGATACTGGCGCTGCGGGCCAAAGGGGCGGAGAGCCTCAGCCTGGTGTCGCGGGGCAACGGGCAGGCCTTCGACGCCGACTTCGCCGCCTTCACCAAGAGCCTGGGGGCTCCCGGCGGGCCGCCGGGCGTGCTGGCCCAGGCCCGTTCGCTGGCCGACGCCGGGCCAGCCCGCCAGGCCGTCGCCACCGTCGAGCAGTCCCTGGCCGCATACCTCGCCGTACACCAGAAGGTGGCCGCCCTGTCGTCGTCGGGCCAGTTCGCCCAGGCCGTCACCTTGGCCGTGGGGCCACAACCCGACCAGGTCAACGCCACCTTCAAGCGCCTGGACGGCGCTCTCGAGCAGGCGCTGGGGCTCAACCAGGCCGAGTTCGCCCGCCAGGCGGCTTCGGGGCGGCACCGGCTCGACGGCCTGTCCACCGCCGTACCCGTGGGCCTGGTCGTCGTCGGCCTGCTGGCTCTCGGCGGCCTCCAGCAGCGGATCAACGACTACCGGTGACCGGTACCGATCATGGGCCCACGCTCGTGCCCCGCGCCCTCGTCATACTCCTGGTGGCGGTGGCCGTGCTGGTCCCTGCCGCGTGTGGCGGCAGCCTGGGCGGCGCCGGCCCGGCACTGGCTCCCCTCCCCACCACGTCCACGGCCACGTCGCCCCCCACCACCGCCGGGGCCGCCCCAAGTTGCGGGAACCCGGTGGCCAGCCTGCGCCCCGGCCCGCTGCCGCCACCCAACCAGATGCCGGCCGGCAGCTTCATGCAGCAGATCCAGCAGCGGGGCCGGCTGGTCGTGGGCGTGGACCAGACCACGCTGCTGTTCGGGTACTTCAACCCCGTCGACGGCCAGATCGAGGGCTTCGACATCGACATGCTCCATCAGGTGGCCAAGGCCATCTTCGGCGACCCGAACAAGCTTGAGTTCAAGGCCATCACATCCGCCCAGCGCATCCCGTACACGGTGGACGGAACCGTCGACATCGTGGCCCGGACCATGACCGTCAACTGCGCCCGCCGCCAGCAGGTCGCCTTTTCCACCGTCTACTACGACGCCGGGCAGAAGATCCTCGTGCGCCGGGACTCGCCCGTCCAGCGGGTCCAGGACCTGGGCGGCAAGAAGGTGTGCGCCGTGTCCGGCTCGACCTCCATAGACAACATCACCAGATTCGCGCCGACGGCCCTGCCCGTGGCCGTGGCCGACTGGTCCGACTGCCTGGTCGCGTTCCAGCAGGGCGACGCCGACGCCATCTCCACCGACGACACCATCCTCGCCGGTCTGGCCGCCCAGGACCCCTTTGCCGACATCCGTGGGCCCCGCTTCACCGACGAGCCGTACGGGATGGCCATCAGCCAGAAGCACCCGGACCTCGTCCGCTTCGTCAACGGCGTCCTCGACCGTATCCGGTCCGACGGCACCTGGGCCGCCATCTACGCCCGGTGGCTGAGCCGGCTGGGTCCCCAGTCGCCGCCTCCGGCCACCTACCAGGACTGAGCGGTCCGATGCTCCTGCCCGACGTCGACCGCACCCTCGCCCGCTACCGCCAGGCCGTCGAGGCCATGACCGCCAATCTGCTGGAGCTGGAGGGCGACCCCGTACGCAAGCTCCTGGACGAGGCAGCCCTCACCGGCACCACTCAGGCCCGCTGGGGACCGGCCACCACCGACCTCGGGCAGGTCTGGGCGTGGTTCGCCCTGTTCAAGGACGTGCTGGCCAAGGCGACCGACCTGCGGGGCACCTGGGGACAGGTTCAACCGCCCGTCCTGGCCGACCTCAACCGGATCCTGGTCGACCGGTCGATCGTGCTGGCTGCCGAACAGGTGCCGATGGCCCAGCGCCGCCTTCTCGGCCTGGCCCAGACCACCATCACCTGCTCCCCCAACGAGCTGCTGGCCCGCATGGAAGAGGCGTTTGACCGGGCCAAGGCGGTCGTGAGCGCGGTGGCCGCGGTGTGGGACGACCTGCTGCCCAGGCTGGACAGGGCGGCGGCCGGCTTGGCCGACCTGCAGCGGCTGGCGCAGTCGGTCGGTGAGGCCCACGCCCCCGAGCTCGCCGGGCTGTCAGGACAACTGGACACCGTCCGCTCGGCCGTCAGCACCGACCCGCTGTCGGTGTCCACCGACCAGCTCGGCCGGATCGAGGCCGGCCTGGCCTCGGCCCGGACGTCGTTGGTCGAGCTGGCGGGACTCAGGGCCGGCATGGACGGTGCGTTGGCGGCGGCCCGGGCCGCGTTGGCCGACCTCGAGCAGATTGAAGCGCAGGCCGGCACCGCCCACGCCGAAGTGCTGGCCAAGATCGCGCCCACGCCGGGACGGCCCCTGCCCGAGCCGATGGTCCCCGACCTGACGCTGCGACACCGGCTCGACCACCTCAGCGGGCTCGGCTCCCGGGGGGACTGGCGGGCGGCCCAGCGGGAGCTGACCCGGTGGACCCGTGACGTCCAGGCCCGTAGGGCGACCGCAGACCAGGTGGCGGCCGCCATCGCCGCTCCGCTGGCCGAGCGCAACGAGCTGAGGGGCCGGCTCGACGCCTACCGGGCCAAGGCGTCCCGTCTGGGCCGGCTCGAGGACCCCTCGGTGGTGGAGCTGTACAACCAGGCCCGCGAGGTGCTCTACACCGCTCCCACCGACGTGCCCACAGCGGCCGAGCTGGTGGCCCGCTACCAGCGCGCCCTGTCGCCGGCACCGACGGGCCAGTCCGAACGGGGCAACCGTGAGATGTGAGCAGCCGGCGTGCGCCGGGACCATCGAAGACGGTTACTGCAACGTGTGCGGCATGGCCCCGGCCAAGGCCCCCGAGCGGGCCCGGCCGCCGTCGGCGTCGGCCGGCGCGGGGAGAACCGGTGCCCCGAAGGCGGCGTCGCCCACCGGCGCCCGTTACGGCACGTCGGCCACGTCGGCGTCGCGTCGCACCTCCAGCTCACGCACCCGCACCACCGGACGCAGCCATCTCGGTGCCGGTCTCGTCCAGGTGCCGCCCATGCCCGTGCGGGACCCGTCCACGGCTGTGCTGGCCGACGCCGAAGTGGCCGAGGACAAGCGCTACTGCGCCCGCTGCGGCGAGCCCGTGGGTCGAGGTCGCAACGGGCGCCCGGGCCGCCCGGAGGGCTTCTGCGCAAAGTGCGGCAACAGGTACTCGTTCACACCCAAGCTGAAGCGGGGCGACCTGGTCGGCCACCAGTACGAGGTCATGGGCTGCCTGGCCCACGGCGGCCTCGGTTGGATCTACCTGGCCCGTGACCGCAACGTCTCCAACCGCTGGGTGGTCCTGAAGGGCCTGGTCGACTCCGGCGACGACGACGCCCTGGCCGCGGCCATGGCCGAGCGCCGGTTCCTGGCCGAGGTCGAGCACCCCAACATCGTCAAGATCTACAACTTCGTCCAGCACAAGGGCGCCGGCTACACCGTGATGGAGTACGTGGGCGGGACGTCGCTGCGCGACATCCTCAAGCAACGGCGTGGGGCCAACAACGCCAAGCCCGACCCGGTGCCGGTGGCCCTGGCCATCGCCTACATGCTCGAGGTCCTGCCCGCCCTCGGTTACCTCCACCGGCTCGGGCTGCTGTTCTGCGACTTCAAGCCCGACAACGTCATCCAGCAGGACGACGCCCTCAAGCTCATCGACCTGGGCGGGGTTCGGCGCATCGACGACGCCATGAGCGCCATCTACGGCACCGTGGGCTTTCAGGCTCCCGAGATCGCCGACGCCGGCCCGTCGGTGGCCAGCGACCTGTTCACGGTGGGGCGCACCTTGGCCGTCCTCACCATCGACTTCAAGGGCTACCAGAGCACCTTCAGGTATTCGCTGCCGGCTCCGGCCGACGTGCCTCTTTTCGCCAGGCACGAGTCGCTCCACCGCTTCCTGTGCAAGGCCACGGCGGCTACGTCGGACGACCGGTTCCAGTCGGCCGACGAGATGGCCGACCAGCTCGTGGGCGTGCTGCGCGAAGTGGTGGCCAGCGAGGACGGCCTGCCCCGACCGGCGGCCAGCACGCTGTTCAGCCCCGACCTCTACCCTCGTCCCGAGGCCCCCGACTGGCACCTGCTGCCCAGTCTCCTCGTTGCCTCCGACGACCCTGGGGCCGCTTTCCTGGCCAGCCTGACGGCCACCGATCCGGCCGAGGTGGTGGCCGGGCTCCAGGCCCATCTGATGGTCGAGCAGAGTGGGGCCGGCTCCGGGACAAGGGGCGGGATCGCCGCCGCCACGGGCACGTCCGAGCTCAGCCGTGAGGTTCAGCTGCGGCTGGCCCGGGCCTTCATCGAGGCCGGAGACTGCGCCGCCGCCCCGCGGGTGCTGGACGAGATCGAGGCGGTCGACCGGTGGGACTGGAGGGTGGGGTGGTACCGCGGCCTGGAAGCCCTGTCCGCCCGGGAGTACCCGGCCGCCCGTGCTGCGTTCGACCGGGTGTGGTCCGAGGTACCCGGCGAGCTGGCGCCCAAGCTGGCCGCCGGGGTGGCGGCCGAGTACGCGGGTGACCTCGCCGCCGCCGGCCACCTCTACGACATCGTCTCGCGCACCGATCCCGGCTTCACGACCGCGTCGTTCGGCCTGGCCCGCTGTCGGCTGGCGGCCGGTGACCGGGCCGGGGCGGTCGAGGCCTACAACCGGGTGGCCGACGCCTCGCGGGCCTACCTGGACGCCCAGATCGGTGCAGCCCGGGCCCTGGTCGACGTGGGCCGGGGCACCGCTCCCGGCATCGCCGAGCTGACCGAGGCTTCGACCGCCGTCAGCCGCCTGAGCCTCGACGGCGAACAGCGGGCCAATCTGGCCCGCGACCTGCTGCAGGCCGCCCTGCACCTGCTGCGCACCGGTGCCGTGCGACCCGACACCCGCGTGCAGGTGCTGGGCGAGCCGCTGACCGAGCGCCGCCTCCGGCTCGGCCTGGAGCGCTCGTACCGGGTGCTGGCCCGCCTGGCCCCGACCCGGGACGAACGCGTCAAGCTCGTCGACATGGCCAACCAGGCGCGCCCCCGGACCCTGTGGTGAGCGCACCCAAGGGGGAGGGGCTCCGATGAACGCGACCGAGATGGTGTGCCCATCGTGCGCAGCCGTGGCGCTGGCCGCCGATCGGTTCTGTGAATCGTGCGGGGCGACGCTGAACCCGACGGAGGACCCCGGCCCGGCCCCGGCGCCGACGGCGGACCCCGAGGCCGACGCCAGCCAGCCGGCACCCGGCGCCTGCGTCCAGTGCGGTGCCGGTCCGGAGCTCGTCGGGGGCGATGGCTACTGCCAACAGTGCGGCTTCAAACAGCCCAGTCCCCGCGATCACCAGGAGATCGACCTGAAGGCGGTGGCGGGCGTGACCGACCGTGGTCTGCACCACCGCCGCAACGAGGACGCCATGGCGCTGGCCTGGGTGGTCGAGCCGACGGTGGTGGCCGTCGTGTGCGACGGCGTGTCCACCAGCATCGATCCCGACATGGCCTCGCAGGCAGCCGTCGACGCCGCCGCCGAGGTGCTGGCCGAGGCCGTGCGGCACCGGCCCGACCAGCTCGAGCAGGCCACCGTCGACGCCATCGCCTCCGCCCAGGCGGCCGTGACCTCGCTCGTCTACGAACCGGAGGGCCAACTTCCCGCACCGTCGTGCACCTTCGTGTCGGCGGTGGTCCACGGCGGCCGGGCCACGCTGGGCTGGCTGGGCGACAGCCGGGCCTACTGGCTCGGACCGCCCCATCCCCAGCGCCTCACCACCGACGATTCTTGGGCCACGGAGATGGCGGCCACCGGCTCCATGACGGAGGGTGAGGCGGAGGCCGACCCGCGGGCCCACTCGATCACCCGGTGGATCGGGGCC
Organism: Acidimicrobiales bacterium; assembly: GCA_038232515.1. Classification (GTDB taxonomy): domain Bacteria; phylum Actinomycetota; class Acidimicrobiia; order Acidimicrobiales; family JAUJNH01; genus JBBSHS01. The sequence goes on along the minus strand of JBBSHS010000011.1, from coordinate 14,994 downwards.
GATGCTCCCGACGGCCAGCCTCACGTCACCACGTTCGTACCGGCCGGTCCTGGGACCCTACTGTTGTGCTCGGACGGCCTGTGGAACTACGCCCCCGACGCCGACCGCATCGCCGAGCTGGCCGGTGCCGTCGCCGTCGGCGGGGCCGACGGGCCCGACGGTCCGGAGGGCCCCAGTGGGAGCCTCGCCGGCGGCACCGCGCCGGCGTTGTCCGTTGCCCGGCACCTCACCCACTTCGCCCTTGACTCGGGCGGCCGCGACAACATCACCATCATCGTGATCCCCATCGACCCTGCCGGACCTCCACAGGAGACGCCATCCGCGTGAGCACGTTCACCGCCGAGACCTACCAGAACGAGTACCTGCCTGAAGGGACCACCGAGGTGAACGCGGTGGTCACGGTCACCGCCAAAGGCGCCGGAGCGGACGGGGCATCGGCTCCGACCGAGGCCGTCGAGGTCATCGTCATCGACTGTTCGGGCTCGATGGACTACCCGCCCAGCAAGATCAGGGCCGCCCGCCAGGCCACGACGACGGCCATCGGCTGCCTGCGTGACGGAGTGTGGTTCGCCGTCATCGCCGGTACCAAGACGGCCACGCAGGTCTTCCCGCCCACCGGCGGCCTGGTCCGGGCATCACCGCAGACGCGGGCCGAGGCGGGCGCCGAGGTGGCCAGGCTGCGGGCCAACGGGGGGACGGCCATCGGCGAGTGGCTGGTGCTGGCCGACCAGCTCTTCGCCCAGCAGCCCGCCGCCATCCACCACGCCATCCTCCTCACCGACGGCAAGGACGAAGGCGAGTACCCGCAGTACCTCGACCAGGTGCTGGCCGCCTGCCAGAGCCACTTCCAGTGCGACTGCCGGGGCGTGGGCACGGACTGGGTGGTGAGCGAGCTCCGCAAGGTGGCCACCGCCCTCCTCGGCACCGTCGACATCATCGCCGACCCGGCCGGGTTGGAGGCCGACTTCCAGGCGATGATCGAAGCGGCCATGGGCAAGGCCGTCAACAACGTCGTCCTCCGACTCTGGGCCCCGCAGGGCGCCGATGTCATGTTCGTGAAGCAGGTGTCGCCCAACATCGAGGACCTGACCCCCAAACGGACGGCCGTCAACCCGCTCACCGCCGACTTCCCGACCGGCGCCTGGGGGGACGAGTCCCGCGACTACCACCTGTGCATCAAGGTCAGAGCCGGCAACGTGGGCGACGAGATGCTGGCCGGCCGGGTGAGCCTGGTGGTCGATGACCAGCCGCAGTCGCAGACGCTGGTCAAGGCCATCTGGACCGACGACACCCAACTGTCGACCCGCATCAACCAGGCGGTGGCGCACTACACCGGGCAGGCCGAGCTGGCCCAGAACATCCAGGAGGGGCTGGAGGCCCGTAAACAGGGCGACGAGGAGACGGCCACCGTGAAGCTGGGCCGGGCCGTGCAGCTGGCCGCCGAGGCGGGCAACGAGGCCACCACCAAGCTGCTGGCCAAGGTCGTCGACGTCGAGGACGCCTCCTCGGGCACCGTCCGCTTGAAACGCCAGGTCGAAGACGCCGACGAGATGGCACTCGACACCCGCTCGACCAAGACCGTCCGCCTGGGGAAGAGCACATGAGCGCCGCCGTCTGTCCCAATGGCCACGCCTCCACCACCGGCGACTACTGCGACCAGTGCGGGGCGAGGATCGGGGGCACCCCGCCCGCAGCCGCCGACCCGGCGGCGGGGCCACCCACCGTGCTCACCATCGCCTGTCCCAACTGCGCTTTCCCCCGCAACCCGGCCGACCAGTTCTGCGAGGAGTGCGGCTACGACTTCGCGGCGGCGGCACCCGGGCCGGCCCCGGGACCGTCCGAGCCGGAGACCCCGTCCACCCCGGTTGTGCCGGTCGTGCCGGTCGAGGCCCAGCCACCCGGTGAGCCGGCGGCATCCGGCGGACCGTCGCCGGCGGCCACTGATCCGGCCTGGGAGGCGGTGGCCGTCGCCGACCGCTCGTACTTCGAACGGCTCGACCCCCAAGGTGTGACCTTCCCGCCCCACTATCCCGAACGCACCTTCGCTCTGTCGGGAGTCGAGATCAGCATCGGTCGTCGCAGCACCGCCCGGGGCATCGCTCCGGGGATCGACCTATCCGGCCGGCCTGAGGACGGCGGCATTTCCCATCTCCACGCCCTGCTCGTGCTCCAAGACGATGGCTCGTACGCGCTGGTCGACCCCGGCTCCACGAACGGCACCACCGTCAACGACGACCCCCGGCCCGTCGCACCCAACGTCCCCGTGCCGCTGGCCAGCGGCGACCGCCTCCATCTGGGTGCCTGGACGACCATCACCATCCACGCCCGGCCGGCCTCCCAGGCCTGATGCACATGCCGTCATATGACCACGTCGCACCGCTCACCAGCGACACCGGCGATCGCCGCTCGGCGCCGAGCCGCCGACGCGAAGCCAGGCTGCGGCTGGCGCTCGTCCTGAACATCGTCATCGTCGCCATCCAGGTCGCCTTCGGACTGGCTGCCCACTCGCTCGGGCTCCTGGCCGACGGCGGTCACAACCTGGCCGATGTCGCCGCCGTCGTGGTCTCGCTGGTGGCCGTCCGCTGGGCCCGGCGGCGCCCGACTACGGAACGCTCCTTCGGCTTTCACCGGGGCACGATCCTGGCCGCTCAGGCCAACGCCGCCACCATCCTGGCCATCACCGTGCTCATCATCTACGAGGGCGTCCGACGACTCCTGCACCCCGAAGCCGTCCGCGGCGGCATGGTGGTCATCGTCGCCACCGTGGCCACTTTCGCCAACCTGATCGCCGCCCTGGCACTGCGCGAAGGCCACGACCACGGCGGTCACGGCGATCATCACCGGGGCACCGGAGACCTCAACATGCGATCGGTGCGGCTGCACCTGGCTGGCGACGCCCTCGCCTCGGTAGGCGTCGCCGTCGCTGGTGCGGTCATCCTTGTCACCGGCCGGTTCACCCGCCTCGACCCCGCCGTGTCGCTCGGCATCGGCCTGCTCATCGCCTGGCAGGCGTGGCTGCTGCTGCGTTCCACTGGCGACGTCCTGCTGGAATCGACGCCTGCCGGCCTCGATACCGACCACCTGACCGCCACCATCGAAGCCATCGACGGCGTGGAGCACGTCCATGACCTACACGTCTGGAGCCTCTCCAGCGAGCTTAGGGCCCTGTCCGCCCACCTCGTGCTGGACGGCAGTCCCACTTTGGAGGAAGCTCAGATCGTCGGAGAAGCGGTCAAGCGGGCCATCACCGAGCCTTACCGGATCGCCCACTCCACCCTCGAGCTCGAATGCGAAACCTGCAGCGACGTCGGCGACTGGTGTGCCATGGGCCCCGTCATTCTGGCGTCACCCCCGGCTGGTCGAGGGTAACCCGAGGCATGCACCGTGTAGCGTTTGCTGGCGTGTCCCGATGCTGGTGAGGGGGCTCGGTGCGTTCGCCGTGGGCCTTGCCCTCTTCCTGGCACCGATGGCGACTGCCGGGGCCCAGACCGGAGGGAGCAGCCCGCCGCCTCCGACCGACCCGGTCAACGCCGTGGCCCAGCCGGTCACGCAGGGGCTGCTGGCGCTGAGAGCGCCCATCCAGGAAGCAGCCCGCTCAGCCGACGCCGCCCATGGCGCTCAGGTCCAGGCGGAGGCGCAGGCGCGGGACCTGGCGGCGGAGGCGGCCGCGGCGGCGACGAGGTTCGAAGAGACCAGACGGTCGCTGATCCTGCAGGCCAGAGCGGACTACGTGGCTCCCCTCCACGTTTCCTCCGCGGCCGGCAACACCTCCGTTGACCCGATACGGGCTCTGGAGTATCTGCGCGTACGCCTGGCCGGTGGCGCCGCCGTTCTGGTCGAGGCACGGACCACTCGGGCGCGGCTGGATCTGGCCGATGCGGTCGCCAGCAAGGCCGCCGGCGAGGCCCAGGCGAGGTCGGCAGCCGCCGACGCCGCACTCACGGCTCTCACGGCTCTTCAGCAGCGCCAGACAGAGTTGGCACAGGGCCTCGAGACCGACGTGGAAGGTGACTCCGGATTGGCGGTGTCACTCACCTCGGTCCCGCTGGTGCGGGTCGAGGGCATCGTGGTGCATGCAGCCATAGGACAGCAGGTGGCGAGTCTTCTGGGCGCCGCTCGCGCCGCTGGTCTGCACCTGGGCGGGAGCGGTTACCGCTCCTCAGATCGCCAAGTCGAGCTTCGCCGCGCCCATTGCGGTCCAACAGACTTCGACGTGTTCGACCGGCCGGCGGGCGAGTGCGTACCGCCGACTGCCCGGCCCGGCCGCTCCATGCATGAGCGCGGCCTCGCCATCGACTTCACGGATGGGGGATCTCTCATCGTCTCCCGGGACGAACCAGCCTGGCAGTGGTTGGCGGCCAACGGTCTCCGGTACGGCCTCCGGAACCTGGCCAGCGAACCCTGGCACTGGAGCGTCAACGGAAACTGATCACGCCGCGGCCCTGAGGCCATCGGCCCACGGGCCATCGAACGCCCGCCACTCCCGGTGGTCGAGATCCTCTCGCCCAGCGGGCGGGGCCGCGACCTCTCCGAGAAGCGCCGTATCTACGCCGAGGGAGGGGCCGCGTGTTACTGGGTCGTGGATCCCGACGAGCCCAGCCTCATGGTGCTCCGGCTGGTCGGCGACGCCTATGAGGAGAAAGCCCGGGTCAGCGGCTCGGAGGCCTACTACACCGACCGACCGTTCCCGGTTCGCGTGGTGCCGGCGGAGCTACTGCGCTGATCGATCCCCGGCTGAAGCGGCCCAATCGCTCAAAGCCCGACCACGGCCGGCTTCGGCTCAGTGGCCGATGTGGGTGGCGGGGACAGTGCCCATACGTCCTGACTGGTAGTCGTCGAAGGCCTGGGCCAGCTCGGCCCTGGTGTTCATAACGAAGGGGCCATAGCGGGCCATCGGCTCGCGGATGGGCCGTCCCCCCAGCACGAGGATCTCCAGCGCCGGGGCGCGACCGTTCTGAACCTGGTCGGCCGCCACGCTGAGGTGGTGACCGGCACCCATGACCGCCAGCTGACCTTCGACCAGCGGGCGGCGACCGGGGCCGATGGTGCCCCGCCCAGCCAGTGCGTAGACGAGGGCGTTGAACCCGGGCTCCCAGGGCAACTCCACATGGGCGCCGGAGCTGACGGTGGCGTGGACCATGGCGATGGGCGTGTGGGTGACACCCGGGCCGGCGTGGTCGGCGACCTGGCCGGCGATCACCCGGACAAGGGCGCCACCGTCGTGGGACGACACCAATGTGACGTGGCCGGCGGCGATGTCCTGGTAGCGCGGTGGCACCCACTTCTGGGCGGCGGGGAGGTTGACCCAGAGCTGGACGCCGTGGAAGAGACCGCCCGACACCACCAGCTCCTCGGGCGGAACCTCGATGTGCAGGATGCCGGCCCCGGCCGTCATCCACTGGGTGGCGCCGTCGGCGATCAGACCGCCGCCGCCGGTGGAGTCCTGGTGCTGGAACGTGCCGTCGATGATGTATGTCACGGTCTCGAAGCCCCGGTGGGGGTGCCACGCCGTTCCCCTGGGCTCACCGGGCGCGTAGTTCACTTCGCCCATCTGGTCCATGTGGACGAACGGGTCGAGCTGCGACGGGGAGACGCCGGCGAAAGCCCGTCGCACCGGGAAGCCTTCGCCCTCCAGGGCCGCGGGTGCGTCGGTGAGCGACACGACGGGCCGGTCAACCGACATCGGGGCGGGGGCGTCAAGAGCGGGCAGGCGCAGCAGGTCGTCGACGTGTACGGCGGGCACAGGGACCTCCTCGGGGCGAGCACTGCGGACAACGTCGTTGCCAATTCAATCATTCCATCCTCGGGCCACACCGGCAGCCCTACGGGCACAGCACCTAACGTCGGCAACTTCGACGAGGAGGGCAATGGTCTCGGAGCTGTTCGACGCCACCGCCTGGCGCCAGGTTGAGGGCTTCGACTTCACCGACGTCACCTACCACCGCGCCGTGGACCAGGGCACCGTTCGGGTGGCGTTCAATCGGCCCGAGGTCCGCAACGCCTTCCGGCCCCACACCGTGGACGAGCTGTACCAGGCCCTGGACCACGCCCGCATGAGCAGCGACGTGGGCTGTGTCGTGCTCACCGGGAACGGCCCGTCGTCCAAGGACGGAGGATGGGCGTTCTGCTCGGGCGGCGACCAGAGGATCCGCGGTCGCGACGGATACCGCTACGCCGCAGGCGAGACGGCAACGACCATCGACCCGGGCCGAACCGGCCGCCTTCACATCCTGGAGGTGCAGCGCCTCATCCGGTTCATGCCCAAGGTTGTCATCTGCGCCGTGCCCGGTTGGGCGGCCGGCGGCGGCCACAGCCTCCACGTGGTGTGCGACCTCACGCTGGCCAGCCGCGAGCACGCCCGCTTCAAACAGACCGACACCGACGTGGCGAGCTTCGACGGCGGGTTCGGCTCGGCTTACCTAGCCCGCCAGATCGGCCAGAAGCGGGCACGGGAGGTCTTCTTCCTGGGCATGGAGTACACGGCTGACGAGGCTCACGAGATGGGAATGGTGAACGCCGTCGTCCCCCACCAGGACCTGGAGCGGACGGCGCTCGACTGGGCCGCCGGCGTCAACGCCAAGAGCCCGACCGCCCAGCGGATGGCCAAGTTCGCCCTCAACCTGATCGATGACGGGCTGGTGGGCCAACAGGTCTTCGCCGGCGAAGCCACCAGATTGGCCTACATGACCGACGAGGCAGCCGAGGGGCGCGAGGCCTTTCTGGAGAAGCGGCCCCCGGACTGGTCGGCCTTTCCGTGGCGGTTCTAGAAGAGGTTTGAACGTATATACGGTGGCGGAGTGGACATTGAAGCCTTGAAGCGCCGGGTCGAGGATGAGGTCGACCGCCGGACAGCCGAGCTCATCGACGTGTCCCACCGGACCCATGGGCGGCCCGAGTTGCTCTTCGAGGAGCACCAAGCCGCCGAACTGCTGTGCCACTCGTTGGAGACCGCAGGCCTGGCCGTCGAACGGGGCATCTGCGGCCTCAGTACCGCCTTCTCGGCTCGGGCCGGTCAAGGTGACGGGCCGATGGTCGCCGTGCTCCTGGAGTATGACGCCCTGCCAGGCATGGGCCACGCCTGCGGCCACAACATCATAGCCGCCGCCGGGCTGGGCGCCGGCCTGGCCGCGGCGTCGGTGGCCGACGAGCTCGACGGCCGCCTGCTCGTGCTGGGCACCCCGGCGGAAGAGGGCGGCGGCGGCAAGGTGCTGATGGCGGACGGCGGCGCCTTCGACCATGTGGACGCGGCGATGATGGTCCACCCCGCCCATCGCGACCTCGACGAGATGACCTGCCTGGCCGTCTCCATGCACGAGATCACCTACCGGGGCCGGTCCGCACACGCCGCCGCCTCGCCCTGGGAGGGCCGCAACGCGCTCGACGCCGCCGTGCTGGGGTACAACGCTGTAGCCGCTCTGCGCCAGCACATCCATCCTGGCGAGCGGGTCCACGGCGTGTTCACCGATGGCGGCCACAAACCCAACATCGTGCCCGGGCTGGCCGTCGCCCAGTGGTACGTGCGGGCGGCAACAATCGACGCCCTGACTCCGCTCGAGGAACGCGTCTTTGCCGCTCTGGAGGGTGGGGCGGCGGCGGCCGGATGCACGATGCAGCGCCGGTCCATTGCCCCCACCTATGCCGACCTGCGCACCAACGCGCCGATGGCCGCCCTCTACGTCGCCAACGCCGCCCGTTGCGGCCGCACCGTGGTCGCCTCGACTCCCGAGACCCGCGTCGTGGCCTCCAGCGACATGGGCAACGTCAGCTACCGGGTCCCCTCGATCCATCCATTGATCAAGGTGCCCACCGACGACACGCTCATCCACACCCCCGGGTTCGCCCGCTGGGCAGCCGCACCCGAGGGCGATCGGGCGGTGGTCGACGGGGCCAAGGCCATGGCCACCACCGTGGTCGACCTGTGGGGCCGTCCGGAGGCCCTGGCCGACGTTAGGGCCGCATTCGACTCGACACCCTGACCACGGCACGACCACGGCGCGAGATTGGGTCGTGGGGTGGCCTTCACCGGCCAGATTGGCCGTCGAAGGCCACCGGGCGACCCAATCACGGACGGGGGTTCCTACCGGTTGACGGTGCCCATGTCGGCGTCAGGCGTTGACCTCTTCGGCCGCCGTCAGAGTGGCCAGCTCGGCCTCGACTGAGGACTCGCCTTCGATGTGCACCTCGGGCAGGACCTGACCCAACCAGCCCGGCATCCACCAATTGGCGTCGCCGAGGAGCTCCATGGTGGCCGGGACCAGCACCATGCGGACCACGGTGGCGTCGACCAGGACGGCGGCCGTCAGCCCCAGACCGATCTGCTTGATGAACACGCTCGGGTCGAAGATGAACACGCCGAAGACGAACACCATTATGGCGGCGGCGGCGGTTATGACCCTTGCCGTCGACGCCAGTCCGTCCGCCACCGCCGCGCCATTGTCACCGCTGCGCAGGTACTCCTCTCGTATGCGGCTGAGGAGGAACACCTCATAGTCCATCGACAGACCGAACAGGATGGCGAACATGATCATCGGTATGAACGCCGGTACGGGGGTCTGGGGAATTTTCAGAAGATGGCCCAGCCAGGTGCCGTGGACCGAATAGGACATGACGCCGTATGCGGCAGCGATCGACAACAGGTTCATGACAGCGGCCTTCAGGGCCACCAGCGGGGACCGGAAGACGGTGATGAGCAGTAGGAACGACAGCAGGACGACGGCCCCGATGAACAAGGGGAGGCGCCGGCCGATGTAGTCGCTCTGGTCGATGGAGATGGCCGTGAAGCCGCCCACCCATACCCTGGCCCCGGTGGAGCCGAGCGCCGCCGGGATCACGGTCGTGCGCAGCTTGCCCACGAGCTGCGAAGTGGCCTTGTCCTGCGGCTTGTGCGTCGGGAAGACGCTGATGATGGCCGTGTCGCCGGCAGGATTGGTGATGGCCGGCGAGACGAATGCCACACCCGGGGCGCCCTTCACCCGGTCGATGACGTTGGTGAGCGAACCGGGACCTTCTGGCGCACCCGTGAGATCGGCGACGAGCACCAGCGGGCCGTTGAAGCCAGGGCCGAACCCGGACGACAGCAGGTCGTAGGCGTGGCGGGACGTCTGGGACTTCATGTTGTTGCCGTCGTCGGGGAACCCGAACCGGAGCGTGAAGAGCGGCACGGTGAGGACCAGCAGCACCAGAGCACCGCCGACGAAGGCCACCCACGGTCGGTGCTGGACCACCCGGCTCCACCGGTACCAGAACGCCCGGTCGCCCTGATGCGACCTCCGCCCGGTGAATGGCACCCGCAGGCGGTCGATGTTGGTGCCGACGAACCCGAGGATGGCGGGCAGGAGCGTCAGAGACGCGGCCAGCACCGCCAGCACGGCCAGGACCGAGGACCCGGCCACACCCTCGAGGTAGCTGAGGCCCATCGTGAGCATCCCCAACAGCGAGATCACCACCGTGCCCCCGGCGAACAGCACGGCCCGTCCGGCCGTGCCCATGGCCGTGATGTTGGCCTCGCGGGGCGACAGGCCGCGTCCGAGCGACTGGCGGTAGCGCGTGATGATGAACAGCGAATAGTCAATGCCGACGCCGATGCCGATCATCGCGGCGACGGTAGCGGCCCATTCCGGGGTCTCGAAGGCGTGCGAGGCGATGCCGCCCAGCGTGGCCCCGATGCCCAGGCCGAACAGTGCGGTGACGAGCGGCAGGCCCATGGCCACCGCCGACCCGAAGGCGAGGAGCAGGATGAAGGCGGCGAAGACGAGGCCGATGGCCTCGGACCCGAGCTGTTGCTGCGCCACCAGAGAGCTGACCTCGACGTCGAGGCCCGGCCTCTGGCCGGGGGCCATGGCATCGAGGAACTTCTTGGCGAAGTTCGGGTCGGTATTGGCCAGCTTGTCGAACGTGCGGTCGAAGTTCACCTCGGCGTAGGCCACCCGGCCGTCCTTGGAGATCTGCGACGCCCCGGCCGGCTCGAAGGGGCTTTGGACGCCGGTGACGTGGGGCTGCGAGGCGGCCTTGGCCATGACACCGTCGATGGAGGACCTGACCTCGGGGGCGCGGACGTCGCCGGCGAAGACCAGCTTGATCGAGTCGCCTTTGTGGGCGGGAAAGCGGGTGTTCAACAGGTCGTACGCCTTGGTGGACTCGGCCCCGGGCGTCTGGTAGCTGGCCCGGTGCGTGGCCGGGAGGGCCTTGCCGGCGCCGATCACGCCCACGAGGAGCAGAACCCACACGGCGAGGACGATGCGCCGTCGTCGGTAACAGAAATCGGCGATATGGATCACGGCCATCCTCCGGCGTCGGTGGGAGCAACGGTCGGGCCACTCGCTGCCATGTCTGTCGCCCTTCTCGTCCACCGAGGTGGGACGACCCGATCAGGCGCGAGTTTGGCCCAAGGTCCGGCAGCGTATCTGCGCGACACTGTCGGTTCCAGCTCCGAGCCTGGTGGATCAGGGAGGGGACGCCAACGATGCCGACGGGTGTGACTGGAGGCCGGCCCGTCCGGCCACCGGCGCAGGGCCGGCGATGGACTTCCTTTGTGGCCGACGACGCCAGCCCCGAGCGGGTCGTGCGGGGACTCCACGAGGAGGCTAACCTGCGTCATCGCCTGCGGGTGGAGCATGATCCCGACACCCTTCTGATCCACCTCAGCGACGAAGACGGCGTCGGCTGGACCACCATCGCCATCGACCGGGCCACGCGCCACTGGGCGGTCGCCCAGAGCCGCAGGCAGGCCGACACAGCTCGCCAGGCCTACGACGGTCTATACAGGCAGTGACGCCCCGAGCCCCTGTCGGCCCCCAGGCCGACATCGACCCACCGGCCACGCCCCGCCTCCAGCCGCATTGAGCCTCTTCGAGGACCAGCCTGAGACGGCTGCGCCCGCCGGGGGCGTGGTGCGGGCCCGGCTCACGGTCGCCTATGACGGGACCCGTTTTCACGGCATCGCACCGCAGCCGGGGCAGCGTACGGTGGGCGGCGAGCTGACGGGAGCCTTGGTCCGGATGCTGCGGGCCCCGGTACAGCTCACGGTGGCGGGTCGGACCGACGCCGGCGTCCACGCCTGGGGCCAGGTGGTGAGCTTCGACGCGCCCGCCCCGGCGGCGGCCGAGGTGACCGGCCTGTCCCGGCGCCTGACCCGGCTGCTGGGCCCGGAGATCGTCGTGCGCGACGCGGCGGTGGCCGCCACCGACTTCGACGCCCGCCACTCGGCCACCGGCCGCCGCTACCGCTTCACGGTGCTCAACCGGGCCGTGCCTGACCCCTTCCTGGCCGCGACCACGTGGTGGGTGGCCGAGCCGCTCGACCTGCGGGCCATGCAACTGGCCTGCGACCCGCTCATGGGCGAGCACGACTTCGCGTCTTTCTGCCGGCGCATCGACCAGCCTTCATCGACGGTACGGGTGGTGCGCGAGGTGGGCTGGTGCGATCTGGGCGACGGCCTGCTGCGCTTCGAGGTCACCGCCTCGTCGTTCTGCCAGCAGATGGTGCGGTCGCTGGTCGGCACCCTGGTCGACGTCGGCCTGGGAAGGAAGAAGGCCGGCGACATGAGCTGGATCCTGCGCTCCAAGGATCGGGCCCGGGCCGGTCGGGTCGCCCCTGCCCACGGTCTGTGCCTCTGGGAGGTGTCCTACTGACGGCGCCTTGGTCAGGCCTCCAGGCCGTGGAGGATGGCGCGCTCGATCTCGGCCAGAAGGTGCTCGTCGGTGATCTTGTGACCCTGCGCGTCCCGGACGTAGAAGGCGTCGACCACGGTGTCCCCCAAGGTCTGCACCCGGGCCGAGCGGATGTCGAGGTCGAGATCGGCCAGCGCTCTGGTGATGCGGTAGAGGACCCCTATCCCGTCGACCGTCTGGACGTCGATGACGGTGTCTTCGGCCGAGGCTCCGGCGTCGAAGGTGACAAGGGTGGTCGACAGACAGGACGGGAGCGGCTTGGCGCGTTGGTAGGTCCGGGCCCGTTCGGCCAGGCGGGCACCTATGGCGAGTCGCCCGTCCAGGGCCAGCGCCAACTCGGCACCGACCCGGTCCCACCGGGTCGAATCCCTGAACGGGTCGTGGACCCGGAACTCCGCCAGCGCCCGGCCCTCGTCGGTCGAATGGGCCGCCGCCGCCAGCACGTCGAGGCCGTGCAGGGCGAGCACGCCGGCAACCCGGCTGAACACCCCGGGGCGGTCGGAGGTCATGACGGTGAGGGTATGGCCCGATGCGGCGATGAGGTCGGTGCCTTCGGCCAGGCGCAGGAGTTGGGCCGACGTGGGGAAGGCGTCGGCTGGGCCCCGGTCGCCGCCTCCGCCGCTCAGGAGCTCTGATACCCGGTCGACCAGCCTGCCCACGAGCTCGGCCTTCCACGGCCCCCACGCCGAAGGGCCGGTGGCCAGACCGTCAGCCTCGGTGAGGGCGGCCAACAGCTCGAGCCGTGGACCTGACCCCACGGCGGCGGCGACACGTTCGATGGTGGTCGGGTCGTCGAGATCGCGGCGAGTGGCCACATCGGCCAGCAGCAGGTGATGCCGGACCAGGGCGACGATGGTGTCGGCGTCCGCCTGGGCGAAGCCCATGCGCGTGGTGATGCACCGGGCCAGCGTGACGCCGACGTCGGTGTGGTCGCCACCGCGGCCCTTGCCGATGTCGTGGAGCAGAGCTGCCGTCACGAGCAGGTCAGGCCGCCCGACCCGTCCGGCCAGGCCGGCGGCGTTCGCCACCGTCTCCAACAGGTGGCGGTCGACGGTGAAGCGGTGATACGGGTTGCGCTGGGGACGGGCCCGCACCGGCTGCCATTCGGGCAGCATCTTCGCCCATATGCGGCGCTGGTCGAGCGCCTCGATCACCTCCACCGCCGGGCACCCGGCCAGAAGCAGCTCGACGAAGAGGTCGCGCACCTCGGTGGGCCACGGGTCGAAGAGCCGTAGGTCGGCGTGGGCCAGGCGCTCGAGGCTGTGGCGCTCGATGACGGTGTGTCGGGCGGCGGCGGCCACGGCGGCACGAAGGACGACCGTCGGGTCTTCGGGAGCAGCCCCTTGGGTGACGGTGACCTCCCCGTCGCGCACGTGGATCTCGGCATCGACGACGGCGTTGTGGCGGCCCATCCGGGCCCGCGGTCCCCGCAGAGTGGAGCGGATGCGGCGCCAGGTGTCGTCGCTCGTCCAGGCGATGGTCCTCGCCGCCTCGGCCACCCGGCCCATCAGCCCGTCGGCGTCAGCGTCGCCCAGGGCGGTGGCCACGTCGTCCTGCTCCTGCAGGGCGAGCACGTTCGAGGCCCGGCCGGTATGACGCTGCAGCTCCACCCGGGCATCGAGGAGCACCGAGTAGGCCTGGGACAAGGCGGTCCCGTCATGGTCGAGCAGGGTCCGATGAGCCGCCTCTGCCCACGCCAGAGCGTGCGCATCACGCAACCCGCCGCGGCCCTCTTTGAGGTCGGGCTCCAGCGCAAATGCCACTTCTGCGGCCTTGTCGTGCCGGAGGGCGACCCTGGCCCCCACCTGGGTCAGCCATCGCTTGGACTTGCGTTCCCAGAGGTCGGCGGCCCGCTCGGCCAGCTCCACCGTCAGCGTCTCGTCGCCGGCCACATGGCGGGCGCTCAGCAACGCCGTCGCCGTGTCCAGGTCGTCGCCGGCCAGGCGCAGGGCCTCGCTGACCGTGCACACGCTGTGCCCCAGATGCAGCGCCTCGTCCCAGATCGGGTACCAGATGCGGTCGGCCACCTCGGCCACCTGTCGGCGGCCGTGGACCAGGTACACGTCGATGTCGCTCTGCGGGCACATTTCGGCCCGGCCGTACCCCCCCACGGCCACGAGGGCCAGCCCGTCCAGCTTGCCTCCGGCCGCCTGGTCCAGCAGCTCGGCCAGCCACTGGTCGACGAGCTGGGCGTGGGCCCGGCACCATCGGCTGCCGGTGACGGCGTTGTCGGCCAGCAGCAGTCCGCGCTCCAGGCTCATCACCGGAGGATGGTATGAGGTCCATGCTCGGGGCCGAGCCCGTGGGCGTCAAGTTCTCTTGACCGAAGCATTCCTGTCACGGCGTCGAAAAAAGAGATCCCTACGCTGGTACTTCGACACGGCGGCCAGCGCGCAGACGGCCCAGGTCGTCGCCCACCAGGCCAACGACTTCGTCAGCCCCGTCAACACCATCTGGGTACTGGTCACGGCCTTCCTGGTCGCCTTCATGCAGGCCGGGTTCATGGCCCTCGAAGCCGGTTTCGCCCGGTCGCGCGAGACGGTGAACGTGTGCTGATGGAATGTGTGTTCGACACCTGCCTGTGCGGCATCTTGTACTGGGCCTTCGGCTTCGCTTTCCAGTTCGGCAAGGGGAACGGGCTCATCGGCCACCAGTACTTCCTGCTGCAAGGCATGTCAGCCGCCTACGGGTCCACACAGGTGTCGTTCCTGGCCTTTTTCCTGTTCCAGTTCGCCTTCGCCGACACGGGCGACGACCGCCCGGCGCCGAGTGCCCACCGTCGCCAGCCTTGCTCTCATCGGGCGCCGGGTGATGCTTGACCACGTTCAGCGGGGCCAGAGCCGGATCAGCTCCCAAGTCATCACCGCGCCACCCAGGAACCGTCGCCAGGGGTTCTCACCCCGGACCACCTCGTCGCCCGCCCACCACACCAGGGCACCGATGGAGGCCACGTCCAGCGCAGTACCGCACCCACCCGGCGCCGACGACCGCAACAGCCGCCGCATGACCGAGGCGACCAGGAACAGCCCCAACGCCAGGTTCGGCATCTGGCCAATCGTGATCCTGCCGGTCCGCCGGCTGCGAAAAGCCCACTCGAGCATGCCTGCATCCTGGTCGCGGCCACCGGCCCACGCCGGTCAGCCCGTTCGGCGTGCCTCCTTGGGCAAATTGGACGTTGCCGGGCGAACATATGTTCGGTAGAATGGCGGTGATGGAAGCGGCGGGAATCACGGCAGCGCTCGAGGCGGAGATGAAGGCGGTGGACGCCGACATCGCCGAGATGTGCGGCGTCATGAACGCCGCCACCGGCCGCCTGGTCGAGCTG
>JBBSHS010000010.1:0-46786 GCA_038232515.1 Acidimicrobiales bacterium | reverse complement strand
TCCCAGCCGGCTGGAGACCTCGCCCTCGTGCATCTGACCGACGGCGGCCAGTGAGGCGTCCTCACAGTGCTGGGCCAGCACAACTCCCAAGGGGACTGCGTACTCAAGAGCTCGACGCATGAGGCGGCTGTCCTGGACGCCGACGCCGTCGTCGGTGAACAGGCGCACGCCCATGGCCGCCAGCTCGGCCATGGGCGCCAACCTTTGGCCACCGCGACCGACGGTGATGGCGCCGGCCACCCGGACGTCGCACACGGCCTTGAACCCGAGCTCGAGGACCTGGCCGGCCACCGCCGCGCAGTCGATGGCCGGCTCGGTGTTGGGCATGGCCACCACGGCCGTGTACCCGCCCAGCGCCGCCGCCCGACTTCCCGTCTCGATGGTCTCGGTCTCCTCATGCCCCGGCTGGCGCAGATGGGCGTGCAGGTCCACCAGCCCTGGCGCCACGACGCAGGCGCTGGCGTCGAGCACGGTGGCGCCTGACGGGGACTCGATCCCTTCGCCGATGGCGGTGATCACGCCGCCGTGCACCAGCACGTCGGCCCTGCGCCGCCCGGTGGCATCCACGACCTCGCCACCCCGCACCAACACGGCGCTCATTCCATCCCCCGGCCCACAGCGTGCCTCGGTCCCCGACCAGATGCGCCCGGCTCAGGTCCGCCGCCCCCGGCTAGCAGGAGGAACAGAACGGCCATGCGCACGGCCACGCCGTTGGCCACCTGGCGGGTGATGACGGAGTTGGGTAGATCGGCCGCCTCGGCGGAGATCTCCACCCCGCGGTTCATGGGCCCGGGATGCAGAACCAGGGCGTCGGCGCCCAACAGGCGGCCCCGGGTGGTCGTGAGCCCATAGCCGGCGGTGTACTCGCGCAGGCTCGGGACCAGGGCTTCGGTCATGCGCTCGCGTTGCATGCGCAGTATCTCGACGACATCGACCTTGGGCAGCACCTCGTCGAGGTCGTGGCTCACCTCGCACGGCCAGCCGGCCATGTCCGCCGGCAGCAGTGTGGGCGGGGCCACGGCGACAACCTCGGCCCCCAGCAGCGAGAAGGCCAGGATGTTGGAACGCGCCACCCGGCTGTGCTTGACGTCGCCCACGATGGCGATGCGCAGACCCTCCAGTGTCCCCGACCGGTGCTGGGTGCGGATCGTGTACGCGTCCAACAGGGCCTGAGTGGGATGCTCGTGCCAGCCGTCGCCTCCGTTGATGATGCTGACGTCACCGAAAGCGCCCACCCACGACGCCAGCTGCCAGGGCACGCCGGCCGACGCGTGGCGCACGACGATGGCGTCGATCCCCATCGCCTCGATGGTCTGCACCGTGTCGCGCAGGCCCTCGCCCTTCTTCACCGACGAGGTGCCGACCGGGAAGTTCATGGTGTCAGCCGACAGGCGCCTGGCCGCCGTCTCAAAGCTGAGACGGGTCCGGGTCGAGTCCTCGTAGAACAGGCTTACGACGGTCCGGCCCCGCAGGGTCGGCACCTTGGGGATCTGCCGGGCCGACACCTCCACGAAGCTGTCGGTGATCCGGAGCACCTCCTCTATGCCATCGCGCCCGAGATCGGCCACCGACAAGAGGTGACGCCCAGCCGGCACCGAGCCCGGCCCCGTGCTCGTGCTCACGATCTGGTCCTGGGCATGAGGTCGCCGATCATGACGCCGTCGTCGCTCACGTCGACCAACTCGTCGCGCCGGGTGGGCAGGTTCTTGCCCACGAAGTCGGGCCGGATGGGCAGCTCTCGGTGGCCCCGGTCGACCATCACGGCCAGGCGCACGGCCTTGGCCCGACCATGGTCGGACAAGGCGTTGAGCGCAGCCCGGACCGTGCGCCCGGTGAAGAGCACGTCGTCGACCAGCACGACGGTCCTGCTGTCCAGGTCGAAGGGGATCTCGGTGGGCGCTTCGGGTAGCACGGGGCGCAGGCCGATGTCGTCCCGGTAGAAGGCGACGTCGAGCGTGCCCACCGCCACCTGGACCCCTTCGATCACCTCCAGGGCCTCGGCCAGCCGGTGGGCGATCGGTACCCCGCCGGTCTGCAGCCCGATCAGGGCCACGCCGGCCAGGCCTTGATGGGCCTCGACGATCTCGTGGGCCATGCGCCACGTTGCCCGGCGCACGTCGTCGCCCTCCATGACCCTGGCCCGGGGCACGAAAACGCCCCCGACCGGGGGCGTCAGGTACCGCTCTCGTTCAGCCACGACAACCCGCCAACACCACTCGCTTTCGTCCGTGCGGGCCTCACAGGACCCGCTTCACGGTCGAGCATTCACCTTATCTTGTCGGCCGCCGGCCGGTCGACATGGTCGGTCACACCGGCTGCCGGCTCGGCCGCGGGACGGACCTCGGCGGCGATGGCCCCCAACATGCCGTTGACGAAGCGGGCCGCGTCCTCGGTCGAATAGCGCTTGGCCAGCTCCACGGCCTCGGAGATGGCGGCCCCGGTGGGCACGTCCTCCCGCTCCGTCAGCTCGAACACGCCGAGGCGCAGGATGTTGCGGTCGATCCACGGCATGCGGTCGATCGTCCAGTCGCGGGCGAACCGGCTGATGAGCCCGTCGATGCGCTCGAGGTGCCGTCCTACACCGGTCACCAATGCCGAGGCGAACGCGTCCGGTGCCACCGGCAGATCGGCCAGCACGGCGGCGGGAGTGACCGACTTGCACTCGGCCTCGTACAGCAGGGAGAGGGCCCGCTCCCTGGACTCCCGGCGGGTGCCGACCGTGGTCACGCCCTGGTGAGGTAGTCGCCGGTACGGGTGTCCACCTTGACGCGGTCGCCCACGTTGACGAACAGCGGGACCTGGATGACCAGACCGGTCTCGAGGGTGGCCGCCTTCTTGGCTCCCGACACACGGTCGCCCTGCAGGCCCGGCTCGGTCTCGGCCACGTCCAACTCGACCGATGCGGGCAGGTCCACGCCCACGATCTCGGCGTCGTAGAAGTGCAGGACGGCGGTGTCGGACTCCTTCAGGAACCGGGCCGATCCGCCCAGCGCCTTCTCCGAGGCGTTCAGCTGGTCGTAGGTGGTCGTGTCCATGAACACCAGGTCGTCGCCGTCGCGGTAGAGGTACTGCATCTCCCTCTTGTCGATGACGGCCTGCTCCAGCCTCTCGTCGGCCCTGTACGTCTTCTCCAGCACGGCGCCTGACCGGACGTTCTTGATCTTGGTGCGCACGAAGGCGCCGCCCTTGCCCGGCTTCACGTGCTGGAACTCGACCACCGCGAACAGCCCGTCGGGCAGATCGAGGGTCATGCCGTTGCGGAGATCGTTGGTCGAGACTGCGGGCACGGAGCTCCTCTGGTGGAACCGGGACGCCTGGATACTACGCAGACCCACGCCGCCGGCAGCCCGGCCCACTCGGCGGCCGGTCAGCCCGGCGCAGCCAGGATCCGGGCCACGGCGGCGACCGCCAGCTCGTAGCCGTGGCCGCCCAACCCGGCGATCGTGCCCGTGGCCACGGGTCCGACCACCGACATGCGCCGCCACGGCTCGCGGGCCTCGGGGTTGGAGATGTGCACCTCGACGACCGGGCCGTCGAAGGTGGCCAGGGCGTCGGACAGGCTCCAGCCGTAGTGGGTGAGGGCGGCAGCATTGACGACGATGGCGGCGGCCCGGCCCCGGGCCCGGTGGACTGCCCTGACGAGCTGGTCCTCGCTGTCCGACTGGAAGTGCTCGAGGCCCAGGCCCGCCGCTCGTGCCGCGGCGGTGGCGGCGGCCACGTGGTCGGCCAGCGTCGCCGTTCCGTACACCTCGGGCTGGCGCTGGCCGAGGAGCCCCAGGTTCGGGCCGTTCAGCAGCAGGACGATCGGGGGCCCCTCCGTCATTTTGGGGCGACGCAATCGAGCAGAGTGGCCTTCACGTCGCGGCCGTCCACACCGGCCACGACCTCGACCCCCGTAGGGCCGTCGAGGACGAACGTGAGCCCGTCGACGGCCTTCTTGTCCCGCCCCATCAACTCGAGCAGCCGGGCCGGATCGTGGCCGGCCGGCACCGACGTCGGCAGGTCGTACGCCGCCACCAGGTCCACGTGCTCGGCCACCCGGTCGTCGTCGATGCGCCCCAGCCGACGACCCAGGCGGGCCGCGAACACCAGGCCGATGGCCACCGCCTCACCGTGGCGAAGGTCGAACCCACCGTCGACCTCGAGGGCGTGGGCCAGCGTGTGACCGTAGTTGAGCAGCGCCCGGCGGCCGCCAACCGACTCGCGTTCGTCGCCCGCCACCACCGCTGACTTGCAGCCCACACAGGCGGCCACCGCCTCGTCGAGGGGGAGGTGGCGGAGCCGGTCGACCCCGAGGAAGGCGTACTTGGCCATCTCCCCCAGGCCGCTGCGGTATTCACGGGGAGGCAAGGTCTGAAGCACTTCTGTATCGCACAGGACGGCCGCCGGTTGCCAGAACGCACCGACCAGGTTCTTGCCCTCCGGCAGGTTCACCCCGGTCTTGCCCCCGATGGCCGCGTCCACCTGGGCCAGCAGGGTGGTGGCCACGTGCACCACCGCCACCCCGCGGTGGTAGACGGCAGCCGCGAACCCGGCCGTGTCGGTGACCACGCCGCCGCCCACGGCCACGACGCAGTCCCGACGGGTCAGTCCCCACGCCGCGAACCGGCGGCACAGGTCCTCGACCGACCTCATGCGCTTGGCTTCCTCGCCCTCGTCGAGGCAGAACATCTCATGGTCGACCCCCGGGTCCACGGCCACGCCGATCGAGCGCTGCGTGACCACCGCCACCCGGGCCACATCCGCGGGCAGCACCTCGACCAGGCGGTGACGGGCACCGTGACCGACGAGCACCGGGTAGGCCCGGCCGTCGCCGACGGGCACCTGGAGCCGGATCACGGCCGCCATCCTTGTTCGCCGAGGGTCTCCAGGATGCGATCGCAGATCTCGTCGGGGCGGAGGTCGTCGATGTCGACGGTCATCTCGGCCACTTCTTCGTAGAGGCGGCGACGCTCCGGGTACAGGCGTGCCAGCGCGGCCGCCGGATCGTCGCCCAGGAGCGGTCGGTGCGAGCCTCGGGTCACGTGCGCCACCAGGGTGGGGATCATGGCCCGCAACCACACCACAAGCCCGGCACCGCGGACGAGCCGGCGATTGTCCGGGTCGAGGACGGCTCCGCCGGCCACGCCGACGACGCAGGGCCCCTCCCTCTCCAATGCCGCCTGCAGCACGGCCTTCTCCTGGGCCCGGAAGGCGGCTTCACCCTGGGTCTCGAAGATCTCCCTCACGGTCCTGCCTGTGCGGCGCTCGATCTCGGTGTCGGAGTCGAGATAGGGCCAGCCCAGCCGGGCCGAGAGCGCCCGGCCGGTGGTCGACTTGCCGGCACCCATCATCCCGACCAGCAGCACCCGTGTCGGCGGGTCCCCGTTCATGGCCAACCCCGGGCGCTCCGGTTCACGGGTGGAGAGAGGCGACGTAGGCGCGGTGGTTGCGCACCGTCTCGGCCAGCGAGTCGCCACCGAACTTGCGCAGGGCCTCGGATGCCAGCACCAGGGCCACCATGGTCTCAGCCACCACTCCCATGGCCGGCACGGCGGTCACGTCGGTGCGCTCCTTGAAGCTGAGCGTCGCCTCCTTGGTCTCGACGTCCACGGTGGCCAGCACCGGCTTGTTGAGCGTGGCCAACGGCTTCATGGCCACGCTCGCCACCAGCAGACCACCGGTGCTGATGCCGCCCTCCACACCACCGGCCAGGTCCGAGGTGCGCCGGTACCCGCCCTCCACGGCGTCCCACACGATGGGGTCGTGGGCCGCCGATCCCCGCCGGGCGGACACCTCGAAGCCGTTGCCGATCTCGACGCCCTTCACCGCCTGGATGGACATGAGGGCCTGAGCCAGAAGGGAATCCAGCTTGCGGTCCCAGTGCACATGGCTGCCGAGGCCGACCGGGACGCCATAGCCAAGCACCTCGGCCACCCCCCCCAACGAGTCGCCCTCCCTGGCTGCGGCCTTGACCTCCTCGACCATGGCCGCCTCTGCGTCGGGGTCGAAGCAACGGACTTCGGAGGCGTCGACCCGGCCGAGGTCCTCGGGCTTCGGGCGGTCGGTGGACCTGCTCTGCGCCCCGCCCAACCGGACGACGTGGGAGAGGACCTGGACGCCCAGGTGCGCCAGGAGGGCCTTGGCCAGGCAGCCGACCACCACGCGGGCCGCCGTCTCCCGGGCCGAGGCCCGCTCCAGCACATCTCTGGCGTCGCCGAAGCCGTACTTCTGCATGCCGGCCAGATCGGCATGCCCTGGACGGGGCTGGGTGAGCGGCGCCTGCGTCCGGCCTGGTGCGGCGGCCATCTCCTCGTGCCACTTGTCGGACCGGGACCACTCGGTGTTGGCCACCACGACGGCGACCGGGCCTCCCAGCGTCCGGCCGTGACGGACCCCGCCCAGGATCGTGACCTCGTCCTGCTCGAAACGCATGCGGGGCCCACGCCCGAAACCCAACCGCCGACGGGCCAACTCGCCCTGCACCTCTTCTACGGTGATGGGCAGGCCGGCCGGCAGCCCCTCGACGGTGGCGACCAACGCCGGCCCGTGCGACTCGCCGGCGGTCAAGAAGCGCAGCATCGGCCGCATTCTATGAGGAGGCCGTCCGACGCCCATGGCCAGTTCGTGGCCCCGGCCAGTAACGGACGCCGTCCGGTTGACGGGCCACAGGAGCCTCCTCCCATGCCGGCCTACTGGCCCAGGTAGGCGTTCAGCATGGGCTGTCCGAACAGCACGGCCAGGGCGGCGCCGAGGGCCAGGAACGGTCCGAACGGGATGGGGTCCCTGCGTCCCCGCACGCCCAGGAGGACGAGAGTCAGCCCGACCACGGAGGACGTCAGGAAGGCCAGGAAGAAGGCGAGCACGGCGTGGCCGAGGCTCAGCCAGCCCGTGGCCATGCCGAGAACCCCGGACAGCCGGACGTCGCCGAAGGCCATGCCGTCGGGATAAGCGAAGTTGATCAGGAAGAACAGGGCGAAGGCGGCCAGACCGCCCTCCGCCGCGTGCAGCGCGCTGGGGGCGTTGCCGTGGAGCACCGATGCCAGTGCCAGCAGGGGCGCCACCGTGAACAGCGTCGGGTAGAGGACGCGGTTCGGAAGCAGGAAGTGCTCGAGG
The DNA here is from genome assembly GCA_038232515.1 of Acidimicrobiales bacterium. GTDB lineage: Bacteria > Actinomycetota > Acidimicrobiia > Acidimicrobiales > JAUJNH01 > JBBSHS01. Next base: position 39,691 of record JBBSHS010000010.1, on the reverse strand, counting down.
TCGATGGCTGACAGAACCACCAGCCCACCGAACAGGGCCAGGTAGGCAGGCAGCTCCCAGGCCCAGCCGAAGCGAACGGCCGCGGCCACGAAAACCGCCGCGCAACCCAGCTCGACGAGGGGGTCACGCCACCCGGTCCGCCTCTCGCAGGTCGGGCAGCGCCCTCGTCGGGCCAGCCACCCGACCACGGGCACCAGCTCTATGGCCCCGGGGGCGGCGGCACAGGATGGGCACGGCCGCCGTACCGGCAGGAAATGCTCTCCGGCGGGTACCCGGCGCACGACGACCTTGGCCACCGACCCGACCAGCAGGCCCAGCACCCCGCAGACGAGGCCGAGGGTGGCGATCATCTCGGCGGGGCACGGTAGCCGACCCTCTTTTCGGGGGGGAGGTGCGCCGACCCGACGCTCACCTCATCCCCACCACGAGTCGGGCCCTCAGGGCGCCCCCGAGGATGACCACGGGTAGGCGGTGAGCGCACCCCATTGCTCGGCATTGGCCTCCTGCCAGTCCCAGAAGGTGACGCCGAGGGCACCGGAGCGGTGGGCCACGTCCAAGAAGCGCAGCGTCTCGGCCCGGCTGGGTGCCCCGTGGCGGCCGCCATCCGACGCCATGTCGTAGGCCTGCCCGATCGGGAGCACCGGCCCGAAGGCGGCCAGGCCCTGTACCGCCTCGATCGCGGCCTGGCCCGGCTCCCGACAACCCCAGTACTCCATCGGGGCGGTGGCATCGGAGTAGGCGCCGACCGTGGCGTAGGGGTAGGTCGCCCGCCTGGACTCCGTCGGCGGGTACACGGTGGCCACCAGCGGTCGGCCGGTGGCCGTCGCCCGTACGGCGCCGAGGTAGACGGCCAGCCGCTTGGTGGTGACGGCCACTCCTTCAGTGGGCAGCTCCAGGTCCGGGCTGAAGGCGTCGACCCGCTCGCCGCCCGGGCCCCGCCAGGCCAGCACCTCTGCCGACCAGGCGGCGTCCACCATGGGGTCGTACAGGTGCGGGAAGCCCCACGCCACCACGGAGATCCCACGGGCATGGGCGGCGGGCACCAGGCCGGCCAGGACATCTCCGCCGTAGAAGCCCGAGCGGGTGTCGCCCACCCGGACCCACAACGTGTGCAGGCCGGCCCCGGCGGCCCGGGCCACCACCGCCGCGGCCGAGCCTCCGTCGGTCTTGTCCCACTGCCAGATCCACATGCCCTTGCCCTCCAGCATGGACACTCCGGTGACCTTGGTCGTCGGAGGCGGGGCCGGGGCCGGCAGGGCGTCGTCGGGGACCAGGACGGCGGGATGCCAGGGCGGCCGGCCGCCTCCCCCCGAGCTGGGTGGCGGCGGGCACCCCGCCTGGCGCACCGGTCCTTTGGGGATGTCGACGGCGACGGCCGACGTCGCCGCCGGAGGCGCGGTCGTGACGGGGACGGGGACGGGGACGGGGCCGGGATCGGCGGGCGTCGGGGCTGGCGTCGGGGCGTCGATGGCTCCGGTGGCGACGGCCGGCCGGAGGGTGGCGTTGGTGGAGACGGGGCTGCGGGTCGACGCCACCCACACCGCTGAGCCACAGCTCGTCACGGCAAGGGCGACCGTCACCCGTGCCAGCCACCGGTCCAGACGCATGGCCCGTCAGGCTAAAGGTCGGCAACCGGGTGTCGGTGTCGCCCATGGGAAGCGTGTCCGAGGCCGACCACCGGCGGGGTTTGACGACGTACTCATCGGTCGCCGAGGCCTGTCCCGCCCGCCGAGGACGGCCGTCACTCGGCCAGCGCGTCCAGCGCCGCCGCCCTCATCACCCCGACCGGGGCCGCCACCTGGGTCCAGAGCCGGAAGGCGAGCGCCGCCTGGTGCACGAGCATCCCCACACCGTCAACGGCCTGCGCGCCGGCGGCCTCGGCCGCGGCCAACAGCGGGGTCCGGCGCGGGTGGTACACGAGGTCGACCACGACCTGGCCATGGTGGAGCGAGCCGGGATCGACGGCCAGGTGATCCTGGCCGGGCGTGCCCGCCATGCCGACGGGAGTGGCGTTCACCACCAGGTCGGCGGCGGCGATGTCGCCCGGCCCGCCGACCCGGCCCGTCCGCCCGGCCAGGGCCGCGGCCTGGTGGGCGGCCTGCGGTCGGCGGGCCACCACCACCACCTCCGCACCGGCCGAGCCGAGGGCCTGAGCCACCGCTCTGGCCGCCCCACCGGCGCCAACGAGGGCGGTGCGCCGGCCGGCGGGGTCCACGTCGACGGCCCGAAGCGAGGCCAAGAACCCCTCGCCGTCGGTGCTGTGGCCGATCAGGCGATCGCCCCGGCGCACCACCGTGTTGACTGCGCCAAGGGCCGCGGCCACGCCCGAGGCCTCGTCCACGGCCGCCGCCACCGCCGCTTTGTGGGGCATCGTCACCGACAAGCCCATCAGTCCGAGGGCCCGGGCGCCGGCCAGGGCGGCGGCGGCCTGGCCGGCGGCGACCTCGAAGGCCACGGAAGCCCAGTCCATGCCCAGGTGGGCGAAGGCGGCGTTGTGGATGGCGGGCGACAGCGAGTGGCGGATAGGCGAGCCGATGACGCACACAACCTGCGTGGCCGCGGTGGGCCACCGGCTGGTGGGGCCGCCGTGAACCTGGCGCCACGCCGGGTCGGAGCCGGCGGCCATCGGTGTCAGGGTGCGACGCCGTTGGCCCGGGACAGGGCGACGTTCTTGTTCTGCTCGGCCAAGGTGCCGGCGAAGGCGAGGTGGCCGGCTTTGTCGACGGCCACGAAATACAGGAGCGGGCCGGCCTCGGGGGTCACCGCGGCCTGCAGACTGGACTCACCGGGGTTGGCGATGGGCGTGGGGGGCAGGCCCCTGTTGATGTAGGTGTTGTAGGGCCCGGCGATCTTGATGTCACCGGCGTCGAGCGCGGTCTTGTTCAGCCCGTAGGCCACCGTGGAGTTGAAGCCGAGGGGCATACCCTTGGCCAGGCGGTTGTAGATCACCTCGGCGATCCTGGCCCGGTCGGAGTCGAACTTCGCCTCCCGTTCGATCATGCTGGCCACAATCACCGACTGGTAGAGCGTGACATGGCGGAGGGCGGCGCCCGACGTCAGGTTCACCTTTTGGGACACCTGGTCGAACCCGTCGATCATCCGTTGCAGGATCTGGGCCTCGGCGTCCTTGGGGCCGAGGAAATAGGTCGACGGGAACAGAAGGCCTTCGAGCGTCTTGGCATCGGCCGGCTCCACCGGTGAGCGGACCACGCCTGCGGTGGCCAGCTTGTAGAAGGTGTCGGCGTTGCGCCCGGGAAGCCTTCCGACCCGGTCGGCGATCTGGCGCAGGGTGAGGCCCTCGGGAACCACGAAGCGTTCCGACGTCTGCGCCGGGCCGGTCGCCAGGACCTTGGCCACATCGTCGTAGCTGGAGTTCTTCTTCAGCACGTAGTCGCCGGCCAGATAGGGGCCTTTGCCGGCGATCTTGGTCCAGTAGGCGAAGACCCTCGACCCGTGGATGACGTCCTTTCCGGCCAGCAGGGCGGCGATCTGGTTGGTGCTCGACTTGCCGGGGATGTTCACGGCCACATCGGCCCCCGGTCGACCGCCCGGGTTGATGTCGCTTCTCACGTACACGAACATCCCGGCCAGAATGGCCACACAGGCCACGACCACGACCACGACCAGCAACAGCCACCGTGGTCGCCTCGGTGAAGGCGGTGGCATCGGCTCCAGGGCGTCGTTCATCGGATCGTCTGTGGTGGTGCTCATGGCCTCGTTGTCTGCGTCGCTCGGATGGCGGTCCGCCGGTCCATCCAGGATTGGAGTAGGACGGCAGCCGCCGACTTGTCGACCACCCGACGGCGTCGGCGGCTCCGGGTGCCACCGGCGGCCAGGGCGGCGTGGGCGGCCACGGTGGTCAGGCGCTCGTCGTAGGTCTCCACCGGCACGCCCAGCACGGCAGCCAGTTCGTCGGCCTCGGCCAGAGCCGCCTGCGCCGCCGCCGTGGGCCGCCCTGACATCGCCAACGGCAGACCGATCACAACCCTCTGGGCACCGACCTCCTCGACGATCCTGGTCAATCGGGCGTGATCGACGCACCGGTGGGGGCTGCGGTCGACGACCTCGAGGGGCGAGGCCAGGGTGCCGCTCGGGTCGGACGCAGCCACACCGATACGTCGGCTCCCCAGGTCGATGCCGATGACACGCACGGCCTTTTATCCTGCCACGGCACGGTCACCGCCCGCTTCGCCCTCCCCATCGACGCTGTCGGCTGGGTCTCCGTGGCCAGACAGCGTCAGGCGCCGTCGAGGCCGAGCAGGACGTTCACCGCCTCCAGGGCGGCGTCGAGGCCTGCGGCGTCCCTGCCGCCGGCCTGGGCCAGGTCGCCCTTGCCACCGGCGCCGCCCCCCACCGCCTTGGCCGCATCCTTCAACAGGTCCGCAGCCACCTCACCCGGCCGGACACTGGCCACCAGGCTCACCCGCTGCCCGTCCGGCGATCCCATCAGCACCACCGCCCGCAGGCCCGGATCGGCCGCCCGGACGGCCTGGGCCAGGGCGCGCAGGCCGTCGGGATCGAACCCGTCCCGGCGCGCCACCACCGCTCCATCGACCGCGGCGGCGGCGAGCGTCGACGCCTCGGCGGTGGCCACCTTGGTCCTGAACAACCGCAATTCCTCGTCGAGGGCCTTGCGCTGCGACAGCAGGGACTCGATCCGCTCGGGCACCTCCTCGGGTTGGGCCTTGAGAAGGCCGGCGGCCCGGGCCAGGGTCGCCTCCTCATCGTGCACCCGCCGCAGGGCTCCCAGCCCGGTCAGGGCGTACACCCGCCGCGTGTTGGAAGCGACCGATTCCTCCTTCACGATCTTCAAGGGCCCGATCTGGCCCAGCGCCCGCACATGGGTGCCGCCGCACAGCTCCCGGCTGTGGGGGCCGGCATCGAGCACCCGCACGACGTCGCCGTACTTCTCGCCGAAGAAGGCGACGGCGCCGGCCCGCTCAGCCTCGGCTCTGCTCATCTCCCGCACCTCGACCCGGGAGTTCGTGAGCACCTCGGCGTTGACGAGCTCCTCGACCTTGGCCACCTCGGCGGCGGTCATGGCCGAGAAGTGGCTGAAGTCGAAACGCAGCTCGTCCGGCGCCACCAGCGATCCCTGCTGCTTGACGTGCTGACCGAGCACCTCACGCAAGGCCCAGTGGAGCAGGTGCGTACCCGTGTGGTTGCGCCGGATGGCGTCGCGCCGCTCCTTGTCGATGGTGGCCTGCGCCTCCTGCCCCGGAGTGATGGTGCCTCGCTCCATCACGGCCACGTGGCGGGTGAGCCCGGGTGCGCCACGCGTGGTGCCCACCACCCGGGCCAGCCCCGTCTCGGTGGAGATCCCCCCGGTGTCGCCCACCTGTCCGCCGCCCTCGGCGTAGAAGGGGGTCGTGTCCAGCACCAGCTCGACGTGGCTGGTGTCCTGACCCGGCAGCACGCCCAGGACCGTCGCCGCCACCGTCGCCGCCTCGTCACCATCGCCCACGAACACCGTCGGGCCGTAGTGGTCGAGCAACGACCGGTAGGCGTCGACATTGGGATTCTGGGATGCATCGCCTTTCCTGGCTGACTCCTGGGCCCGGCGCCGCTGTTCCGCCATTGCCGCGTGGAAGCCGGCCTGGTCCACCGTGATCCCCCGTTCGGCGGCCACTTCCCGGGTCACCTCGATGGGGAAGCCGAAGGTGTCGTGCAGCTGGAAGGCGACGTCTCCGCCCACCTGCGTGGCCCCCGCCGAGATGGCCGTCTCCAGCAGGTTGAGGCCTCGGTCGAGGGTCTGACGGAAGCTGGCCTCTTCGCGCTCGACCACCGTCTTGACGTAGTCGGCGTTCTTGGCCAACTCGGGATAGGCCGGGGCCATCTGGGCCACCACCGCGTCGACCATGGTCGCCGTCACCATGCGCTGGACGCCCATGGAGGAGTAGGCCCGCCGCACCGCCCGCCGGATGATCCGGCGCAGCACATAGCCGCGGTCCTCGTTGGAGGGGAAGACGCCATCGTTGATGAGGAAAGTCATCGACCGGGCGTGGTCGGCCAGGATGCGCAGGCTGGTGTCGAGCTCTGGGCTGCGCCCGAGCGGGACGCCGGTCACCTCCTGGGCCGCCGTCACCAGGGGCACCAGCAGGTCGGTGTCGAACACCGAGTCGACGTTCTGCACCAGGCACAAGCAGCGTTCGAAGCCGGCTCCGGTGTCGATGTTCTGCTTGGGCAGGGGGGGCAGCGAACCGTCGGCCTGGCGGTCGTACTGCATGAACACCAGGTTCCAGAACTCGGCGAAGCGCTCGTCGGAACCGTGCGCGGGCCCGCCGTCGCGACCGTAGGCCGGCCCCTTGTCGAAGTAGATCTCCGAGCACGGCCCGCACGGCCCCGTCTCGCCCATCTCCCAGAAGTTGTCCGCCCCCATCTTCTGGATGCGCTCGCGGGGCACGTCGCTCAGCTCCAGCCACAGGTCCAGGGCCTCATGGTCACTCTCGTGCACGGTGACCCACAGACGCCCGGGATCGAAGCCGAACCCCTCGGTGATCAGCTCCCACGCGTAGGCGATGGCGCCCGGCTTGAAGTAGTCGCCGAAGCTGAAGTTGCCGAGCATCTCGAAGAAGGTGAGGTGGCGCTTGCTACGCCCGATGTTCTCGATGTCGTCGTGCTTGCCCATGACCCGGACGCATTTCTGGGCGGTGGTGACACGGGCGTAGGGAGCGGGCTCCTCTCCCAGGAAGTACGGGAGGAACTGGTTCATCCCCGCGTTCGTGAACAGCGGCGCAGCGGGGTGGTGGGGAATGAGCCCGGCCGATGGCAGCACGACGTGCCCGCGGTCGGCAAAGAACCGGCCGAAGAGGCGGCGGAGCCCGTCGGCCGTCATCGGGGGCGAACTCATGGTGGGCGGATGCTACCGGCGCCCCGTCGGCCGGCGGCCCGAAGTCGGGCACACCGCGAAGGGGCGGCGCCGTCGGCGGACGCAGCCGTCAGATGCGGCCCATGCGCCGGCGCGGCGGCGCGCGGGACGGGTCTGGCGGCCACACCGGCGCAAGCCCTCCGGGCTGACGCCGTCCGTCCTCCCCGCCACGAACCGGTACCAACTCCCTGTCCTCGCCGGGCGGCAGGTAGACGAGCCCCATGCGGTCGGCCAATCTGGCCGGGTACAGCTGTGAGGGCAGCGGGGCGCCCGGTTCAAGTGACGCCCTGATTTCCAACTCCCGTTCGGCCATCGCCGCTCGCCCATCGACCACCGCCTCGCGTAGCCGGCGGCCCACGTTGTGCACCATGGCGGCCAGGTTCTGGGACATGTGCTCGGGCGACAGCTGTTCGATGGTGTGGCGGATGGTCCGTGTCACCCACCACGAGCACCCGAAGCCGAAGGTGGCGCCGATGACGAGCCACAGCAGGCGCTTGAACACGCCTCTCAGGCCCGCGACCTGCGTAGCCGACGCGTCGCCCGTGCCGCCCCCGAGCCGAAGGCCAGCACCTTGATGACCGGGTTGGAAAAGGCCAGATAGGCGAGACGGGACCCGGCGTCGACGGTGTGCGAAATCGACTCGGCCGTCGACAACAGGCCGTCCACCCGTTCCAGCTCGGTGTTGGCCTGGACCACCGTCGAGCGCATCGAGGTGACGAGCGGGACCGACTCACGGCGCAGCTCCTCGATCGACGAACGCAGCAGGCCGAGGCTCCGGTTCATGTTCACGACGGCGTAGACCATGAACGCGGCGAACACGGCGAGCGCAGCCGCAGCCGCGATCTCAAGGCCGGTCAAGGCTCTTCCCCGGTCACCCCGGACCTGTCCTCGGCCAGCGTGGACTGCGTGGTTCGGCGTCGCATGAGCTGGGCGATCTCCCGTTCGTGGCCGCGGGCTGAAGGCTGTTGGTGAGACCGGTACTGTCGTTCCACACGTTCCCGCAGATCGTCATGAGGCTACCCGTAGCTGCGGCCGTGACGCGAGCGTGGCTGACCCGTCGCCGAGGGCCATGTGGGTCTTCGAGATGTCCTCAACTGGGGGCGATGACCCTCAGCGTGGGCAGGAGCTCGAGATGGCGGCGCCGGTCTCGTGTCAGGAGCACACGACCGGTGGATATTGCGTGGGCGGCGATGTAGAAGTCCGGCAGCGGTGAGCGCCGGCTACCCCCGCGGCGGCGGTACTGCAGAAAACATCGACCGGCGAGGAAGGCGGCGTCCCAAGGGAGAGCCTCACGCTCGATTCGGTCGGGTAGTGCCTCCTCGAGATCCTCGATCCGTCCGAAACCCACGGAAAGCTCGGCGTAGATCAGCGGGTTGATGATCACGGGCCCCTGATCGAAGGCGCTGGCAAGGTGGCCGGCGGACCAATCGCTCCAGCTCTGGTCGTCGGTGAACAGATCCAGCAGGACGTTGGAGTCGACGATCGTGCCGAATGCCACCAGCTCAGGCGTCGCCGCGTGTCAATGCCATGATCTCGTCGGTGCTCATCGACAACCCACCACGGCCACGCATCCGCCTGACCAGGGCCGAGCCGCTTGCCTCGGGCCGCCGTACCAGCCGGACCACGTCGTCGTCGACCTGGAAGTCGACCTCGCTACCTGGCTGGATGCCCAACCGTCGACGAACCTCCTGCGGGATCGTCACCTGCCCCTTGCTCGTCACACGCATGCACGAACACTAACAACAGAAGTAAGACCTGCGGGTATTACCCTGAGAGGACCACGCTCGTTCCCCGGCTCTGAGGTGGGTTCGGTAGAGTCGCTTCAAGGCTTGGGGCCCGCTCTTCAGCCATGGAGAGTGGGCGGCTGTCAGCGCCGATGGCTCCTGCGGCTCTCCAACCGTTCGGCCACTTCGGCCTCGTGGCCGTGTTCGGAGGGCTGGTAGTACCTGGTGTCGACGAGGTGCTCGGGCAGGTAGTCCTGCTCGACAAAGCCGCGGGGGTCGTCGTGGGGATAGCGGTAACCGACGCCGTGCCCGATGCGCTCAGCGCCGCGGTAGTGAGCGTCGCGCAAGTGTGGGGGCACGGGGCCGGCCGGCCGGGAGCGAACGTCCTCCAGTGCCTTCCAGATGCCGAGGGCGATGCGGTTGGACTTGGGAGCGGTGGCCAGGTGCACCACGGCCTGGGCCAGGTTGAGCTGCGCCTCGGGCAGGCCGACGTGGTCCACGGCGTGGGCCGCCGCCGTGGCGATGAGCAGGCTGGTGGGGTCGGCCATGCCGATGTCCTCGCTGGCCAGGATGATGAGGCGCCGGGCCATGAAGCGCGGGTCCTCGCCGGCCACGATCATCCGGGCCAGCCAGTGCAGGCCGGCGTCGGGATCGCCGCCGCGGATGCTCTTGATGAAGGCGCTGGTCACGTCGTAGTGGTCGTCGCGGCCCCAGGTCAGGGCCCGGGTGGTCCTGGCCCGCTCGACGTCATCGACGGTCACAAGCCGGCGTTCCCCGGCGATGGTCAGAGCGACCTCCAGGGTGGTCAGCAGGGCGCGGCCGTCCCCGTCGACCGAGTCGACGATCATCTCGGCAGCGTCGGCGTCGATGGTGCCGGCCTCCGCCTGCAGACCCCGGTCCAGCAGCGTCCGCAGGGCCTGGCCGTCCAGGGGCTCGAGGCGGAACAGGGTCGAGCGGCTCAGGAGGGGGCCGTTCACCTCGAAGAAGGGGTTCTCGGTGGTGGCGCCCACCAGGGTGAGAGTGCCGTCCTCGACGCTGGGGAGCAGGGCGTCCTGCTGCGATCTGCTGAACCGGTGAACCTCGTCCAGCAGCAGGACCGTCGAGGTACCGTGCTCGGCCAAGCGGCGCCTGGCTCGCCCAGCCGCCTCACGTACGTCCTTCACGCCCGCGCTGACCGCGCTCATCGACTCGAAGGCGGCCCCGACCGCGTCGGCCAGCAGCCGGGCGATCGTCGTCTTGCCCGTCCCGGCTGGTCCCCACAGGATGACCGAGGTCAGCTTGCCCGCCTCCACCAGGGCCCGCAGGGCACCCCGGGGGCCGAGGAGGTGGTCCTGGCCGAGGACGTCGTCCAGGCTGGTCGGCCGTAGCCGACTGGCCAACGGACCACGGGACCGGAGCCGCTGTTCGAGCCCGGCCTCGAACAGGTCCGGTGTATCGGCCATCACCGGAGGCTAACCAGCGGGACCGAGGCGGTCAGGTGGGCGCCGGTAGGGCGCGCAGGCCGTAGACGGCCAGGTCGGCGGGGCTGAGCGGGGTGGGCGCGCCGGTCAGGGGGTCAAGCCCGGACTGGGTCTTCGGATAGGCGATGACCTCGCGGATGTTCTCCTCGCCGGCCAGCAGGGCGACCAGGCGGTCGATGCCGAAAGCGAAGCCGGCGTGGGGCGGGGCACCGTACCGGAAGGCGTCGAGCAGGAAGCCGAACCGGGCCTGGGCCGCAGCCGGGTCGATGCCCAGCCGAGAGAAGACCCGCTGTTGGACATCGCCTCGATGGATCCGCACGCTGCCCGACCCCAGCTCCCACCCGTTCACGACGAGGTCGTAGGCCTGTGACCGCACGGCCAGGAGCTCTTCGGGGGAGCCGTCGAGCAGCCCGGCGGCCATGTCCTGCTCGTTGGGCATGGTGAAGGGATGGTGGGCAGGCACCGGCCGACCGGTGGCGTCGTCCACCGCATCGAACAACGGGAAGTCGACCACCCACAGGAACTGCAGTCCTCCCTCGGTCACCGGCGGCCGGCCCATCTCGAGGCGCAGCAGACCCAGCACGTGGCGCGTGACCGCCCGGTCGTCGGCCACCAGGAGCAGCAGATCGCCGGACTGGGCCTCCATCGCCACCACTAGGTCCGACTGCTCCTCAGCGGACAGGAACTTGGAGACCGGCGAGTCGAGCACCACGGCCGACGGCTCCTCGTGGCCGCCGGCCCCGTCGGCTGACGACACGACCCGCATCCACACCAGCCCTTTGGCTCCCCAGCGCTTGGCCATGTCGGTGAGCTGGTCGAGCCGGGCCCGGGCCACTGAGCCCGATCCCGGGATGCGGATGCCCTTGACACAGGCGGCGGAGGCGAAGACCTTGAACCCGGTGGCCCCGAACACAGGCGTCAGCTCCACCAGTTCCATCCCGAAACGGGTGTCGGGCTTGTCGGACCCGAAGCGTTCCTGGGCCTCCTGCCAGGTGATGCGGCCGACGTCACCCACCTGTTGGCCACAGGCCTCCACCGCCCCCCGCACCACCTCGGTGATGGCGGTCATCACGTCCTCCTGGGTGGCGAAGGACAGTTCGGCGTCGAGCTGGCTGAACTCGAACTGACGGTCGGCCCGCAGGTCCTCGTCACGCAGGCAACGGGCGATCTGATAGTAGCGGTCGACACCGCCCACCATGCACAGCTGCTTGAACAGCTGGGGCGACTGGGGCAGGGCGTAGAAGGAACCCGGCTTCAGCCGGGACGGCACCACGAAGTCCCTGGCCCCCTCGGGCGTGGAGGCGATGAGTAGAGGCGTCTCGATCTCGACGAAACCCTGGGCGTCCATGCCCCGGCGGATGGCCCTGTTGACCCGGGCCCGCAGCCGCAGGTTCCGCTGCAGGCGCGGGCGGCGCAGGTCCACGAAGCGGTAACGCAACCGCACCGTCTCGTCGGTGTCCGGCCCGAAGCCCTCGACGGAGAACGGCGGCGGCTCAGCCTCGGCGAGGATCTCGACGGTGCAGTCGCCCACCTCGACCTCTCCGGTGCCCAGAGCCGGGTTGACCGTCCCTTCGGGCCTGAGGCGGACCGTTCCCGACACCCGCACCACGTACTCGGCCCGCAGGTCATGGGCACCGTCGACCACGCACTGGACCAGCCCGGTGTGGTCACGAAGGTCGACGAAAGCCAGGTGCTCGCCGTGTTGGCGCCGGCGGGCCACCCAGCCGCACAGCTCCACCGCCGTTCCCGCATCCTCCGCCCGCAGGGCCCCGCAACAGTGGCTCCGCCGAGACGTGCGCTGTCCCGGGATGTCGAGGCTCATGGCCGCCCGCCGGACCGGGTGGATGTGCTCATGGGTGAAGGATCTTCCTCGCTTGGTCGACCACGTCGGCCTGGGCCACGGTGACCTCTTGGCGGGAGGCCAGGTCCTTGATGTTGCATGTTCCGGCGGCCAGCTCGGCCGGGCCGGCCAGCAGGGCCAGGCGGAAGCCCCGCCGCTCGGCGTAGGCCATCTGGCCACCGATCTTCCTCGGCTCGGGGTACACCTCGACCCCGATGCCGGCGCCCCGCAGGTCGCGGGCCAGACGCTGGTAGGCGCCCAGCGCACCGGCCGAGAACTGCACGATGAGGACGGGAGCGGGTGTGGTCTGGCCGCCCACCAGGTCGAGCTCCTCCATGGCGGCCAGCAGTCGGTCGAGGCCCAGTGAGGCCCCCACCCCGGGGAGTGGCTGCCTGGTGTAGAGGCTGGCCAGGTCGTCGTAGCGACCGCCCGAACACACGCTGCCCATGCGGGGCAGGTCGTCGAGGAAGGTCTCGAAGACGACGCCGGTGTAGTAGTCGAGACCCCGGCTGATGGACAGGTCGACCTGCACCCGACCCTCGGGCACGCCGGCTTCGCCGACCACGTCGAGCAGCTCGGCCAGCCCCTTCACACCGTCGGCCACCCTCTGGTTACCGTCCGACTCGTCCATCATCAGGTCCAGCACCTGACGGCTGCCGCCACGGGCCGACACCACCTTCAGCAGCCGCTCGGCCTGGGTGCGGTCCAGGCCGACGGCGGATTCCAGCTCGTCGATCACCACGCCAGGGCCCTGCCTGGCCAGTTTGTCGACGGACCGCAACACGGCCGGCGCACGGTCGACCAGGCCCATGGAGTCGAGAAGGCCGTTCAGCACCAACCGGTTGTTGACCCGCACCGTGAAGCGGGAGAAGCCGAGCGCCTCCATCAGGTCGTGGACGACCAGGGCTGTCTCGACGTCGGCGGCACTGGACGTCGTTCCGATGGTGTCGAAGTCGCACTGCATGAACTCGCGGTAGCGGCCGGCCTGGGGCCGCTCGCCCCGCCACACCGGTCCGATGTGATAGCGCTTGAACGGCGTGCCCAGCTCGCCCGCGTGCTGGGCCGCGAAGCGGGCGAAGGGCACGGTCAAATCGAACCGGAGAGCGACGTCACGACCGCCGGCATCTGTGAACCGGTACACCTGGCGCCTGATCTCGGCGTCGGGCTCGAGCCGGCCCAGCAGCACCTCGGCGTACTCGAGCGCCGGTGTGTCGATGGGAGAGAAGCCGTAGGAGCGGTAGACGGCCCGGGCCGTGTCCACAAGACGCTCCCTGGGGATGGCCAGCTCCGGCAGGTAGTCGCGAAAGCCAGGCAGCGTGCGGGGTTGGATGGTGGGCCCGACCATGACCCGGCCGACCGTAGTCGTAGGCTTGCCGGATGACCGACAAGACAGACGTGGCCGGCGGCGCCGGCGAGCCAGGAGCCGTGCGGCCGTCCCAGGGGCCCGAACGGGTGGAACTGTCCGATGCAGAGTGGCGGGAGCGCCTCTCACCGGAGCAGTACAAGGTCCTGCGCCGGGGCGGCACCGAGCCCGCCTTCAGCGGCCGGTACGCCGACGTCCACGACGACGGCGCCTACCACTGCGCCGCCTGTGGGGCCGAGCTGTTCGACGCCGCCGCCAAGTTCGAGTCCGGGACCGGATGGCCCAGCTTCACCGAGCCCATGGTGGCCGACTCCGTAGAGCTGATCACCGACAGCACCCATGGCATGGTCCGCACCGAGGTCCGCTGTCGGCGCTGCGGTTCCCACCTGGGGCACGTCTTCGACGACGGCCCCCGCCCGGCCGGTCAGCGCTACTGCATGAACTCGGTGTCGCTCGACCTGAAGCCCCGATAGCCCCGATAGCCCCAATAGCCGGAGCCCAGCCCAAGCCGCGAGATTGGGTGGGCCAGTGGCCTTCACACCCGAAAACCGGCGTTGAACGCCACCAGGCGACCCAATCTCGCGATGTCACCGGCCGTCTAGCCTCGGGCCCGTGACCATTGCCTCGGCCCGGGCGAGCTTGGCGCGGGCCGGCACCGCTCTCATCGAAGACCGACGGCGGTTGACCGCCAACGAGCTCGCCGTCCTGGCTGCGCTGCCCGACGAGGCCGTCCCCAGCCTGGCCGCCTTGGCCCACGAGGTGCGGCTGGCCTGGTGCGGCCCCGGCGTCGAGGTCGAGGGGATCCTCTCGGCCAAGACCGGCGGGTGCCCCGAGGACTGTCACTTCTGCTCCCAGTCGGCCCGGTTCGACACCCCGGTGCAGGCCACCGCCTTTCTAGACACCGACGAGGTGCTCCAGGCGGCCCGTGAAACGGCGGCTCTGGGCGCCACCGAATTCTGCATCGTGCTGGCCATTCGGGGCCCGGACGAACGCACCATGGCCAGACTGGTAGAGCTGGTGCCGCTGGTGCACGACGACACGGGCCTGAACGTCGCCGTGTCGGCCGGGATGCTGGGCCCCGGCCAGGCCCGCCGGCTGGCAGAGGCCGGCGTCCACCGCTACAACCACAACCTGGAGACGGCCCGATCGTTCTTCGACGCCATCGTCACCACCCACACGTGGGACGAGCGCAGGACCACGTGCACCGACGTGGTGGAGGCGGGCCTGGAGCTGTGCTGCGGCGTGCTCCTGGGCATGGGCGAGAGCCACGACCAGCGCCTCGAGCTCATCGGCCAGCTGGCCGACCTGGGCCCGGTGGAGGTGCCGGTGAACTTCCTCGACCCCAGGCCGGGAACGCCGCTTGCCATCCGCAGGCCGGTGCGGCCCCTCGATGCCATCCGGTGGATCGCCCTTTTCCGACTCGGTCTGCCGGCCGTGATCCTGCGCTACGCCGGCGGGCGGGAGGTCACCCTGGGCCAGCTCCAGGCCATGGGCATGACGTCGGGCATCAACGCCCTCATCGTGGGAAACTACCTGACCACCCTGGGCCGGGCGCCGGAGGCGGACCTGGCCATGCTGGTCGATCTGCACATGCCCATCGCCGCCCTCACCGGCGTGGTGTGACCGGCGCCGGCCCCGCCCACTGCACCGGCTGCGGCCGCGTCGGGGCCGACTGCCCCCGTGCCGGGCGCTGCACCGGCCCCTACGATCCACCCCGCTACTGCAACCGCTGCGGCCACCGCCTGGCCGTGCACATCACCCCCACGACCTGGAAAGCCCACTGCCGCACCTGCGCCGCCCCATCGCCGAGTCACACGTGACCCGGAAGCCGGCCCGGGGGGCGTGGGCCCCCTACCGCGAGGGGTTGCCCGCCGGCGGAGCAGGCCGGGGGGCGTGGGCGGCCTTGCCCCCCACAGGTTCGCCGCCGGCTCTGCCGAAGGCGAACAAAAAGGAGCGGCGAGCGAAGCGAACTCCTCAACCCCGGAGGGGGTCCAAGGGGGAGGGGCTTTGGCCCTCCCCTTTGCCAGGAAGCAAGCGGTAGGCGTCGTAGACGGAGTCAACCCGCTTCAGGGCGGACAAGAGGTGCTCGAGGTGGGCGGGGTCGGCCATCTCGAAGTCGAAGCGCATTTTCGACACCCGGTCAGAACCGGTGTGGCTGGCGCAGCTGAGGATGTTCAGGTGGTGCTCGGACAGCACCTTGGCCACGTCGGTCAACAGCTTGGTCCGGTCGAGCGCCTTTACCTCGATCGAGGCGACAAAGCTGCCCTGGCTCTGGTCGTCCCATTCGACCTCGATGAGGCGACCACCGTCGACCGACTGCAGGGCCACGGCATTGGCGCAGTCGGACCGGTGGACCGACACCCCGCGGCCCCGGGTGACGAAGCCGATGATGCCGTCGCCGGGGACGGGGGTGCAGCACCGGGACAACCGCACCATCACGTCGCCGAGGCCCTCGACGTTCACACCGGCGGCCTGGCGGCCGGCGCCCGTGCGCCGCGGCGAGCGGACCGTGGTCGAGAGTTGGACCTCGGCGTCGGGGCCGTGCAGGTCGCGGGCCAGCCGCTGGGCGATGGTCTGGGACGAGACGTGGCCCTCGCCGATGGCGGCGTGGAGCCCGTCGAGGTCGACGTAGTTCATGGACTGCCCGAGCTCCAGCAGCTGCGAGGACGACGACAGCCGCTGGACCGGCAGACCGGCCTTGCGCAGGGCCTTGGCCAGCTCGTCACGCCCATTCTCGATGGCGTCCTCCCGCCGCTCACGCGAGAACCACTGACGGATCTTGTTGCGGGCCCGGGCCGTGACCACGAAGGTGAGCCAGTCGCGGCTGGGCGCCGCCGTCGGCACCTTGGCCGTCACCACTTCGACGGTGTCACCCGACGTGAGCGGGGTGTCGAGGGGCATGAGCCGGCCGTTGACCCGGGCACCGATGCAGCGGTGGCCGACGTCGGTGTGGATGGCGTAGGCGAAGTCGACGGAAGTGGCCCCGGTGGGAAGGGTCTGCACGTCCCCCTTGGGGGTGAAGACATAGACCTCGTCCTGCTCCAGGTCGAGCTTGAGGCTCTCGAGGAACGCGGCTGGGTCCTCGCTGTCGACGTCCATGTCGCCGAGCCGGGTCATCCACGGCACGCCGGGCGGCAACGCCGGAGGCGCCCCGCCCGGTCGCCCGAGGCCCCTGGCCGACGGATGCCGGCCGTGAGCGGCGCGCTCGGCACCACCCTTCGCCTGACGGCTCGACTCCTTGTAGCCCCAGTGGGCGGCGATGCCGAACTCGGCCCAGCGATGCATCTCCCAGGTTCGGATCTGCACCTCCAATGGCTTGCCCTGCGGGGCGATGACGGTGGTGTGCAGGGACTTGTACAGGTTGAACTTGGGCATCGAGATGTAGTCCTTGATGCGCCCGTGCACCGGCGCATAGGTGCCGTGGATGGCCCCCAGGGCGGCGTAGCAGTCGGACTCACGTTCCACGAGCACCCGGATGCCCACCAGGTCGTAGATCTCGTCGAATTCCTTGCCCTTGACCACCATCTTCTCGTAGATGGACCACAGGTGCTTGGGCCGGCCCGTCACGTCGCCGTCGATCGCGAACCCGGCCAACTGGTCACGCACCTTGTCGAGCACCTGGGCCAGGTAGATGTCCCGCTCGGGCGCCCGGGTGGCGACCATCTGCTCGATCTCGGCGTACCGGCGGGGATGGAGGGCGGCGAAGGAGAGGTCCTCCAGCTGCCACCTCATCTCCTGGATGCCCAGGCGGTGGGCCAGCGGGGCGTAGATGTCGAGGGTCTCCTTGGCGGTGCGCTCCTGCTTCCATACGGGCATGGCGGCGATGGTGCGCATGTTGTGCAGCCGGTCGGCCAGCTTGATGAGCAGGACGCGGCCGTCCTGGGCCATGGCCACGAGCATCTTGCGCACGGTGGCGGCCTGCTGGGCCTCCCTGGAGACGAACCGCACCCGGTCGAGCTTGGTCACGCCGTCGACGATGGTGGCCACGTGGCTGCCGAAGTCCCGCTCCAGCTCCTCGACGGTGACGCCCGTGTCCTCCACGGCGTCGTGAAGCAGGGCGGCGGCGAGGGTGACGTCGTCCAGGCCCAGCTTGGCCAGGATGGTGGCCACCGCCAGCGGGTGATGGATGTAGGCCTCGCCCGACTTGCGCAACTGGCCGTCGTGGGCCTTGGCCGCCAGGTCGTAGGCCTGGGTGACGAGGGACGAGTCGCCCTTGGGGTGACGGGTGCGGAACTCCGAGAGCACGGGGAGCAGCAGGCCGTCAGCCGAGGACTGCTGAGCTGACGCCCGTCGCCACGGGAGCACCGGCACGCGGGCGGTGGCCACTATCCGGGCTCGTAACCGGCGGCGAGGGAACCCGGAACGGCGATATCGGGGGCCACCGCATCGTCGCCGTCGTAGCTGACCAATGACACCGCTTCGCGTCCACCCAACTGGGACCGGCCACCCAGGAAGGCCAGTTCAACGATGAAGGCCAAGCCGACGACGTGGCCCCCCAACGCCTCAACCAGGCGGATGGCGGCCGCCGCCGTCCCGCCGGTGGCCAGCAGGTCGTCGACCACCAGCACCCGCTCGCCCACGGCCACCGAGTCCTTGTGGATCTCCAGCACGTCGTTGCCGTACTCGAGCACGTACCCGGCCTTCTCCACCTGCCACGGCAGCTTGCCGGCCTTGCGTATGGGCACGAACCCGGCCCCGAGCCGGGAGGCCACTGGCGCGGCGGCAATGAAGCCGCGGGCTTCGATGCCCAGCACCTTGGCGATGCCCCGCCCCTCGAACGGGGCCGTGAGCCCGTCGATGGCCTCCTGGAACGATGTGGGGTCGGACAACAACGGCGTGATGTCCTTGAACAGGACACCCGGCCGGGGGAAATCGGGGATGTCGCGGATGCGCGAGCGCAGCCGGTCGGCCACCGTGCGGCCAGGAGGCAACATGTCCCCAGGCTACCGGGGGGCCGCACCGGGCCGGCGACGTCAGCGGCGCTTGCCCTTCTTCCTGGGACGGGGGGCGTTGGCCTTGCCCCCGGCGCGGGGACGAGGCGGCGTCCCGGCCGCTCGCGCCGGCCGAGCCGCGGCCGGCTTTTCGCCGCCAGGGCCGCCCGAGCTGACGGCTTTGGCCGACGCCCCCTTGGCCCTTTCGGCGCCGGCCGCCTTGGTGCTCCCGGGAACGAGGACGGTGCGGTCGCGGTCGCGGTCGCTGTCGGCGTCCGCGTCGAGGTCGTTGTCGAGGTCGACTTCGTCGACGTCGTCGTCCGCCAGCTCCTCCTCGACCAGGACGCTGGCCGGGCGTCGCCGACCGCTGGCCGTGGCCGACCGGGCCACAACCTTGGTGCCTCGCTTCTCCCTGGCGCCGGTGATCCCGCCCGCGGCCGCCGACGCCGGCGTCAGCAGCCCACTGGTGGCCCCGCCCCCCTTGGCCTGGATCCGCAACCGGACGCCCCGCCACCTCGACTCGCGCTCCTTGACCATGGCGAGCAGTGGCGAACCGACGAACAGCGACGAGTAAGCCCCGCTCAGCAGCCCGATCATCAGGGCCAGACCGAAGTTCTCCAGGGTGGCCGCCCCCAGCCCGTACGCCCCGATGAAGAGGACCGATACCACCGGCAGCACGGCCACGATGGTGGTGTTCATCGAGCGCATGAGCGTCTGGTTCATGCTCAGGTTCACGACGTCGGTGTAGGTGTACCGGCCGGTCGAACCCATGCCCTTGGTGTTCTCTTCGATCTTGTCGAAGACGACGATGGTGTCGTACAGCGAGTAGCCGAGGATGGTGAGGAAGGCCACCACCGTGTCGGGCGTGACCTGGAACCCCACCAACGCGTAGATGCCGACGGTGATGAGGACGTCATGGACGACCTCGACCAGGGCGGCCACGGCCATCCACTTCTCGAACCGCAGCGTGATGTAGAGGGCGACGACGACGAAGAACAGGACGATGGCCCGCTCGGCCTTCTTGGTGATCTCCTTCCCCCACGTCGGGCCGACGGAGTTCACGGTCACGGCGCTGGACGGGTTGGCGGCTCCGGTCAGCTTGGCCAGGGCGTCGCGCACCTGGGTGGTCTTGTCCGAGCTGTTGCTGCTGAGCTTGGACTCGACCCGCAGGCGCTGAACCTTGCCCGAACCCAGGAGCTGGATGGTGGAGTCGCCGAGCCCGAGCGGCCGCAGGGCGTCGCGGGTCTTGGCCACCGTGGCGTGGTTGCCGGCGTCGAGCTCCCACGAGGTGCCGCCCTTGAAGTCGATGCCGAGGTTCAGGCCCCTGGTACCGAGGCCGACGAGCCCGATGGCGATGACGAGCAGTGACAGGATGAAACCCCGCCATCTCTTGCCGATGAAGTCGATGGAAGTCTCACCGTGGTACAGCTTCCAGGCGATGCCCGGCTTCTTGGCCTTCTTGGCCTTCTCGGCCGGCGTGGCGTCGTCGGCCCCGTCGGGCTCGTCGGCCGACGGCTGGTCGGTTCGGGCGTCGGCGCTCCTCGACCGGTTCATGTCGGCACTCCCCCGGCGGCCAGGCCCCGGGCTACACCGAAGAACCGGGCCTGGGTGAAGAAGCGGCTACGGGACAGAAAGCCGACCATCGGACGTGTGAACGTGTAGCAGACGAGCAGGTCGAGGACCGTGGCCAGGCCCAGCGTAAAGGCGAAGCCCCGCACGGCCCCCACCGTCAGCCAGTACAGGATGGCGGCGGCGATGAAGGAGGTGGCGTCGGCGGCCACGGTGGTGTGCCAAGCCTTCTTGAACCCGCGGTCGGTCGAGGACCTGACCGTCTTGCCCGCTCGGATCTCGTCCTTCAACCGTTCGAAGTACACGACGTAGGAGTCCACCGTGACCCCTACCGCCACGATCACCCCCGTGGCCCCGGCCAGCGAGAGGGCCAGGCCACGGGTCTGTGACAGGAAGGTGATGACCGACCACATCAACATGCCGGACACGCACAGGCCGAGCACCACCACCGCGCCCAGGGCCCGGTAGTAAAGGAGCATGTAGAGCAGCACGGCGGCCAGGCCGATGGCCCCGGCCACGATTCCGGCCCGCAGCGAGCCCTTGCCCAGGGTGGCTGACACCGTCTCCTGGGTGACGGGCCGCAGCTCGACCGGGAGCGAGCCGTAGCGCAGCACCAGAGCGAGGTCCTTGGCCGTGCTGGAGGTGAACCCAGGGGTACCGCCGCTGATCTGCCCGCTCCCGTTGAAGGTGGGCTGCTGGATCACGGGATCGGACTGGATGACGTTGTCCAGCACGATGGCCAGCTGGCCCTGTGCGTTGCCCGACTGAGCAGGACAGGTGTACGAGGCGTCGCCCAGCTCCGGCACCTTGGTGGGCGTGGTGACGCCCTTGTAGCAGAGCCCGGCGATGGCGTCGAACTTCTTGGAGCCGGCGCCGGTGGTGGTGAAGTTGACCACCCACTGGCCGGTCTGCCCGAACGAGGCGGTGGCGCTGCTCAAGATGTCCCCGGAGGCGGCCGTGGGCCCGAGTTGGTCGAGGCTGGTCACAGCCTTGGTCTTGGCGTCGCACTTGGGCAGGACCACCGTCGCTGCCGGATCATTGGGCGGCAGCTCCGAGTTGGGGTGGGCCTGCGGGTTGCAAGCCGCCTCCAACTGCGCCTGGACCTTGGGGTCGCCGATGTTGGAGAGCGAGCCGGACTGCAGGACGGGGCGGAGCCGCAGCTGGGCCGTCTGGCCGACGATGGCAATGGCGTGGTCCTTGTCCTTCACCCCGGGAAGCTGCACCACGATGTCATTGCCCTGCCGCGAGATCTCCGGCTCGGCCACGCCCAGCGCGTCCACGCGGGTGCGGATGATGCTGATGGCCTGGTTGATGACGCCCTTGCTGACCGACGTCGTGGGGTGCAGAACGACCGACGCCCCGCCCTGCAGGTCGAGGCCGAGAAGGGGACGGGCATCTTTGACGAGCGTGCCGACGAAGGCGCCGAGGGCCAACACCACGATGCCGAGCAGGCAGAACAACTGATTGCGCTTCACGACTCGTCCTCGTCTCGGTGGGCCCCGAGCCGTGGCGCCTCCGGGGTCTGCGAGCCGGCGGTTGGGGCTACGGCATCGTGGGCCAGGCTCTGGATGGCGGGCACCAGGACGGTCACGACGACCCCGGGGGCCACCTCCACCTGGGCCCGGGCGTCTCCCAGTTCGCGCACGGTGCCCACCAGGCCGCCGGCCAGCACCACCTCGTCGCCGGGCTCGATGGTCCTCAGCATGGTCCGCTGACGACGCACCCTCTGCTGCTGGGGACGTATGAGCGCCACCCAGCACAGGGCCAGGAGGACGAGAGGCAGGAGGAGGTACATGGCGCGGGTCAGCAAGCCTTTGGCTCGGAGGACGGACGAGCGTACCGTGTTTGAGGGGCCGCTCCCGGCCGCTCCGTCCTGTCCGGCCATGCCACGCGGCCCCTCGCGCACCAGCCACCGAGCTGGCCGTCAACCCGGCGCCAAGGCAGGGACACGCCCCCGGCGCGGCGAATCTCAGTCTGCGTATGGTGCTGCAGGCCGACGACGTCCACCTGTCGCGTGACCGCGACCTGGTGCTGCGGTTCCAGGCCGGCGACCAGGAGGCGTTCGAGGACCTGTACCGCCGTTACCGAAGGCGGCTCGAGCGGTTCTGCGCCCAGCGCGTGGGAGACAGCCACGAAGCTGAAGACCTGGCTCAGGAGGCCTTTGTGCGGGCCTACCGGGCCATGCCCGATCTGGCCGGCGAGCGCCGCTTCTACCCCTGGATGACCGTCATCGCCGCACGCCTGTGCGTCGACACCCATCGCCGACGGGCCCGGAGCCAGCCGGCGGCGGACATTGACCTCGGGCCCGTCGACGGCGGCCAGGACGCCGTGGTGGCCGCCGTCGACGTCGCCCTGCTGAACGACGCCCTCGGTCAACTGTCGCCGCGCCACCGCGACGTCCTCAACCTGCGGGAGCGACAGGAGTGGTCATACCAGCGCATCGCCGACCACTACAGCGTCAGCCTGGGCACCGTCGAGGCCCTGATCCTGCGAGCCCGCCGGGCCCTGCGACGCGAGTTCATGGCACTGGCCGGCCCCGACCACACCCGGGCCGGCGTGCTGGGCGGAACTGCCCTGTTGGGTTGGACCGCGCACCGCCTGGCCGGAGCCCGCCATTGGTTGGGTGCTCTCCCTGGGGGCGGCCTGGGGCAGTTGGCCGCAGGGGGCGCCGCCACCGTCGCCATCGGCGGGGCCGCGGCGTTGGGCGTCGGCGTCGGGAGCCCAGGCCCCGGTCCCGCCCCAACGGTCGGTGCCGTCCCGGCCACGGCCCCGGCCGCCCGCTCCCGTGCGGTGATCGCCCCGGCTTCGACGGTGACCCCGGTGCCTGCCGGCCCGGTGGTGACGCGGGCGACCGTGGCCGTGAGCCCACGATCCGATGCCCGGCCGACGACGACCTCCACCGCAGCGGTGCCCAGTCCGCCGCCGCCGACCTCGGTACCGGCCCTGCTGTCGCCGGGCGGCGTCGGCATCGCCGAGTCCCCGATGGAGGTCGTGGTCCCCGGTGTGGGCCGGGTGCGCATCGATCCTCGTCCCGTGACCCGGCGGGTCGGCGATGCGCTGAGGCGACGGGGGGGCTGACCCGACGGGTCAGCCGTGCCGGTGGTAGGTGGCGCTCAGCCCTCGCTGAACAGCGTCGGAAGCGCCACCGGCGCCACCGGCGGGGCCAGGCCGATGTGGGCCCAGGCGGCCTCGGTGGCCACCCGGCCCCTGGGGGTGCGCTGCATCAGGCCCTGCTGGAGGAGAAACGGCTCGTACACCTCTTCGACCGTCTCGGGGTCCTCGCTCACCGAGACGGCCAGCGTGGACAGGCCCACCGGGGCCCCGCCGAAACGTCGGCAGAGGGCGTCAAGGATGGCTCGGTCGACCTTGTCGAGCCCCACCTCGTCGATCCCGAACAAGGCCAGGCCCGCCCTCGCGGCGTCTACGTCGACCACCCCGCGGGCACGTACCTCGGCGTAGTCGCGCACCCGCTTGAGTAACCGGTTGGCGATGCGGGGCGTACCCCGGGACCGGCGCGCCACCTCGTGGGCGGCGGCGGGATCGACGGTGACACCCAGGATGCGGGCGGCCCGCAGGACGATGACCTCCAGGTCCTCGATCGGGTAATGGTCGAGGCGGGCCACGAAACCGAACCGGTCCAACAGGGGCCGGCTGATCAGCCCGGTGCGGGTTGTGGCCCCCACCAGCGTGAAGCGGGGCAGGTCGAGACGGATGGACCGGGCCGCCGGGCCCTTGCCGAGCACTATGTCGAGGCAGAAATCCTCCATGGCCGGGTAGAGGACCTCTTCGACGTCGCGGGGCAGGCGGTGGCATTCGTCCACGAACAGGACGTCGCCGTCGGCCAGGTCGGTGAGGATGGCGGCCAGGTCTCCGGCCCGCACGATGGCCGGCCCTGACGTGATCCGTAGGACCGAGCCCATCTCGGCGGCCACGATCCCGGCCATGCTCGTCTTGCCCAGGCCCGGAGGACCAGCCAGAAGGATGTGGTCGGCCGCCTGCCCCCGCCGCCGGGCCGCCTCCAGAACGATGCCGAGGTGGTCCTTGAGGGCGGCCTGGCCGATGAACTCGTGCAGTCGACGGGGCCGGAGGTTGGTCTCGTCGACCACCTCGTCAGCCGCGGCCTCGGGGTCGACCGGCCGGAGCGACCCGTCGTCGGCGGCCAGCGTCTCGCGCCGCGTCAAGGGTTCCGTCCTCGGCGGCCATCGTTCGCTGCGCTCGCTCGGCCGCCTGCGGCGGAAAAGGCCTTATGGAGCTCGCTGCGCTCGCCACACTCTGTTCGCCTTCGGCAGAGCCGGCGGCGAACCCTGTGGGGGGCAGAGCCCCCCACTCCCCCGGTCGGGGGCTGGCGCCTCCGAAACCCTGCAGACGCGTTGGTGGTCACTTTCTTCGTCGGCCGGCGGCGCGGTGTCATCGGGGCAGGGCTTGGCGTCGTAGGGCCAGGCGGAGGAGCTCTTCGGTGGTGCCCTCGGTGGGCAGGGCCGCCACGGCGGTACGGATCTCGTCGGGGGCGTAGCCCAGGCCGGCGAGAGCGGTCCGCACCTCGGTGTGAGGAGCGGGCGGTCCGGCTTCGGCCCGGACGACGGGCGCGGTCACCCCGCCGTCGAGGTCCGGCAGGTCGAGACGGGCCTTCAGTTCGAGCAGCAGCTTGGCCGCCGTCTTGCGGCCCACGCCGGGGACGAGGCAGAGCCCGTCTACGTCGTCGGTGAGCAGCACCCGGCGCAGGGCGGTGGGGGCGTGCACGGTGATGATGGCCAGGGCCAGGCCGGGGCCGACCCCGTGGGCGCCCAGCAGGTCCTCGAAGCAGACCCGTTCACCCCGGCTGGCGAAGCCGTACAGGACGATGGCGTCCTCCCGCACGTGGGTGTGGACGTGCAGGAAGCACACGCCGCCGACGTCGCCCAGCACCCCGGCAGTTCCCGCCGGCACCACCACCCGGTAGCCGACGCCGGCCACCTCGAGCAGCACCTCGGCCCCGGGCCCACTGCGGGCCGGCTGGCGGTCGAGCAGCGTGCCCCGCAGCGAGCCGATCACCGGGCCCACCCCGGAGTCGGGTCTGTCCCGACCCGGCCGGCCCGGGCCGCCGCCGCGGTCAGCGGCGCCATGGCGATGTGGCACAAGGCGAGGGCGAGGGCGTCGGCCACATCGGGCGGTGACGGCACGACGGCCAGATCGAGCAGGACCTGCACCATGCGCTGGACCTGGGCCTTGCCCGCCCCTCCGTGGCCGGCCACGGCCAGCTTCACCTCGTTGGGGCTGTACTGCACGACTTCGCAGCCGTGCTGCGCAGCTGTGGCCAGTGCCAATCCGCTGGCCTGGCCCGTGGCCATGGCGGTGCGGGCGTTGACCTGGAACAACACCCGCTCCACCACGACAACCTGCGGGGCCAGCTCGTCGAACAGGTCGGTCAGGTCACGGGCCAGGGCGGCCAGGCGCACCGGCAACGGATCGGCCGGCGGTGTGGCCAGGACGCCGGCCGACACCGCACAGCTGCGTCCGGCGGTCTTGTGGACGCAGCCGTACCCGCACCGGGACAGCCCGGGATCGATGCCGAGGACGAACACGCGTTCGGATGGTACCCGGCGGATGCCGCCAGGGGGTGGACCGGGTATCCGGGACCATGCTCCGATGCCCCGGGACGTGCCAGTCAGGGGCGGGCGCCGGGGGCCGGGCCCTGGGCGCGCCGGGTCAGGACGGGTCGGGCCCGAGCCTGGGTGGCAGCCCCGCTGCGCCCGCGTCCATGGCCGCACCATCCTGGCCCCCACGCCGGACAAGGGCCTGGCCACCCAGCACCGTGAGCGATGCGACCGCTCCGAGCAGCAGGACTGCCCCGATGACCTGCGTCGGCACGTTCACGAGGCTGAGGCCCGAGGCCGTCAGCACGACCATCAGCAGGACACGGGTCGTCCGGTCCTGTGCCCGGCTCGACCACCGCGCCCCGAGGTACACGCCGGGGAGGCTGCCCAGCAGCAGGCTGGCGGTGAGGGCCAGCTTGAAGTCGCCAGCCACGAGGTGGCCCAGTGCGGCGGCGCCGACCAGTGGCACAGCCTGGACCAGATCGGTACCGACCAGGTCCCGGGCGGCGAGGGTCGGGTAGAGGACGAGGAGGAGCACGATGATCAGCGACCCGGACCCGACGCTGGTCATGCCCACGACAAGGCCGCCGAGGGCACCGATCATCACGGTGGGCAGAGGCCGGATGACGAGCCGGTCCATGGACCGGCGCCCTTCGTCGGCGGCCGGCCGGCGAGCGGCCAGTACGGCCTTGGCCCCCATCGAGGCTGCCGCCGTCAACAGCGCCGCGCCCAGCAGCCACTTCAGATGGACCTGGAGCCGCGGGCCACCCCCCAGGTGGCGGATGAGGAACACGCCCGTCAGCGCGGCCGGCACCGAACCCGCGCACAACCATTTGGCCAGCCGCAGGTTCACCGTGCCCCGCCGCAGGTGCACGGCCCCACCGACCGGCTTCATCACGAAGGCGGCAACCAGGTCGCTCGAGATGGCGGCCAGGGGTTGGACCCTGAACAGGAGCACGAGGACCGGGGTCATGAGCGCTCCCCCGCCCATCCCCGTCATCCCCACGACGAAGCCGACGAACAGACCGGCGGCGGCAATGCCGAGATCGAGGTGCATTACCGCCAGTCAACCATTCCCCACTAAGCCGGTCAACATAGTTCCCGGGGCAACACGTCCGAGATTGGGTCGTCCCGTGGCCTTCGGCGCCGGATTTGAGCGCTGAAGGCCACCGCACGACCCAATCTCGCGTTGTGCTCCGTCGTGCTACACGACGGACTCCAGGACGGAGTCGGGGATGTCGAAGTTGGCGTAGACGTTCTGGACGTCGTCGTGCTCTTCGAGGGCGTCGATCAGGCGCAGCACCTTGCGGGCATCGTCCTCGTTGTCGAGGGCCACCACGGTGGACGGCATCATCGTGAGGTCGGCCTCGACCACCTCGAGACCGGCCCGCTCCAGGGCCGTGCGCACGGAATGGAGTTCGGCGGCCGGGGTGACGATCTGCCACTGAGCGTCGAGGTCCACCAGGTCCTCGGCGCCGGCGTCGACGGCCACGAGCATGATCTCGTCCTCGGTACCGGCCGACTTGGGCAGCAGGATCTGGCCCTTGCGGTCGAACTGCCAGGCCACCGCTCCCGGTTCGGAGATCGATCCGCCGTTCTTCGAGAACGCGTTACGGATCTCGGCGCCCGTGCGGTTGCGGTTGTCGGACAGGGTCTCGACGTACACGGCCACGCCGCACGGCGCATACCCCTCGTAGGCGATGGGCTCGTACCTGACGCCTTCCAGCTCGCCCGTCCCCCGCTTGATGGCCTTGTGGATGGTGTCCATCGGCACCGAGGCACTGCGGGCCTTGTCGTACATGGTGCGCAGCGTGGGGTTGGTGCCGGTGTCCCCGCCGCCTTCCCGGGCGGCCACCTCGATCTGGCGCAGGACTTTGGCGAACACCTTGCTGCGGGCCTTGTCCTTGGTCGCCTTCTGGTGCTTCGTGGTCGCCCACTTGGAGTGCCCGGACATCAGTTGTCCACGGGAGGGGGGCAGGCCCCCCTTCCGACCTCCCCCCGGCTTCGGAGCTCGCTACGCTCGCCGCTCTTTCCGGCGAGGACCGGCGAAGCCGGATCCTCGCACCGTGGGTGGCAAAGCCCCCCACACCCCCCGACCGGCTCCGCCGGCGGCTGTTGGAAACGTGTCACTACGTACGCCTTTCTGATGCCTTGGACGAAAAAGCTTGTACCCCGACTCGCTTCCCTCACCTCCACAGCTCCTGGAGGAAGAGCTCGTGCAGCCGGGCGTCGCCGGCCAGCTCGGGGTGGAAAGCGGCCACCAGCACGGGGCCCTGGCGGCACAGCACGGCGCCGTCGTCCACGGTGGCCAGCACCTCCACCCCGGGGCCGACGCGCTCGACCGACGGCGCCCGGATGAACACGGCGTGCACAGGGCCACCGACCAGCCCGGCGACTTCCAGGTCGACCTCGAAGGAGTCGACCTGCCGGCCGAAGGCGTTGCGGCGCACAGCCAGGTCAACGGTCCCGAAGCTGCCCTGGTCGGGCCGGCCGTCCAGGACCTCGGCGGCCAGCAGGATCATCCCTGCGCACGTCCCGAAGGCCGGCAGCCCGGCGGCCAGGCGTTCGGCCAGCGGAGCGAGCAGTCCCGACGTGCCCAGCAGGCGCCACATCGTCGTGCTCTCTCCGCCGGGGATGACGATGCCGTCGATCCCGGCCAGGTGTTCGGCCGCCTTGACCGGGACCGGCTCAGCGCCCAGCGCACGCAGGCACCCGACGTGCTCGCGCACGTCGCCCTGGAGCGCCAGTACCCCGATCTTGGTCCCCACCTGGCGGCCTCGCCGTCATCGTGGCGACGAGTGTAGGGCTTCGGCGGGGCCCGATGACCTCTACCAGCCCCGGTCAGCCAGCCTGGTGCCGAGGGCCCCGATCTCCTGACCGGGCATGGCGTCGCCCAGTCCCCGGCTGACCTTGGCGACGATGCCGGGATCAGAGAAGTGGCTGGCCGCCTCGACGATGGCCCGGGCGAAGCGGCTGGGGTCGCTGGACTTGAAGATGCCCGAGCCCACAAACAAGGCCTGGGCCCCGAGCTGCATGGCCAGGGAGGCGTCGGCCGGCGTGGCGATGCCCCCGGCGCAGAACAACGGGACCGACAAGCTGCCGGTCCGGCGGACCTCCTGGACCAGACCGACGGGAGCCTGGAGTTGCTTGGCCCAGGCATAGACCTCGGCATCGTCGGCCTGGGTGATCTTGCCGATGTCCGAGGTGATGGACCGCAGATGGCGCACGGCCTCAATGATGTTGCCGGTGCCGGCTTCGCCCTTGGACCGGATGAGGGCAGCCCCCTCGCTGATGCGGCGGAGCGCTTCGCCGAGGTTGGTGGCTCCGCACACGAAGGGAACGGCAAAGGCCCACTTGTCGATGTGGTGAGCTTCGTCGGCCGGTGTAAGGACCTCTGACTCGTCGACGAAGTCGACGCCGAGAGCCTGCAGGACCTGGGCCTCGGCGAAGTGGCCGATGCGGGCCTTGGCCATCACCGGGACGGTGACGGCCGCCTTGATGCCCTCGACTAGAGCCGGGTCGCTCATGCGGGCCACGCCACCGTCACGCCTGATGTCCGCCGGCACCCGCTCGAGGGCCATGACCGCCACCGCCCCGGCGTCCTCGGCCACCCTGGCCTGGTCGGGCGTGACCACGTCCATGATGACGCCACCCCGCAGCATCTCGGCCAGGCCGCGCTTGACGCGATCACCGCCCGTCTTGTGGGAGTGCGGGGTCGGGAACTGCGTGGTCGGGGGCGTCGGTTCGTCAGCCACGGTACAAGTGTACGAGGGTCGACCACCCTGGACGTCGACGTGCACCCGGACGGGTGCCGACGCGGGTGCTACTGGGTCGACACCTGGGCCCCGATGGGCGCCAGCATGAGCCAGGTCGGGCCCGGCGTGAGACCGATGGGTGCGCCGGCGGCATCGGTGTAGGTCGTGATGGCTCCGTCGCCGGCCTTGCTCCATCGCCCCTTGACCAGCATCCCGCCCGACAGGATCCAGGCGTCGCCGGCGCCCACGACGTTGGCCTCGGGCACGGGGGCGCCGACGGAGTCGGTCTCCCCGTTGGGCCGGTTCTGGTAGGCGACGAACTGCACCACCACGTTGGCGAAGCCGAGCTGGCCGCCGCCTTCCACCGTGTGGGGGGTGCCGTTGGTGCTGCGACGGAACACCTTGGCTCCGGCGTCCCACGCCCAGGTGGCGTTGGTGATCTGGCCCATGGCGATCTGGAGCCTGGCCAAGGGTGCCACCCCGCTCCCGCCCGGCGGGGTGCCCGCAGCCCGATAGGTGAACAGGGCCGGCGGGGCACCACCGGCGGCCGGGGCCCGGCTGTAGATGCCCTGGGTCGAGCTGTACAGGTTGTGAGGGGCACGGCGGTCACGGCGCCGGGTGTACGCGGCCGGCAGCTCGTCGACTCCGACCAGTGTGACCGGAGCCTGCTTGATCAAGGCCTTCTCGGTGAGGTTGCCGCCGGAGTAGGCGAAATAGCCCTTGGTCGGCGTCAGCAGCTTCCCGTCGACGGGACGGACCGATCGCACCGGGCCGACCCGGTCGGCGTCCTGGCTCTGGAAGATGGCCATGAAGCGCACGAGGCCGCCTTCCACCACCTCCTCCGCCACAACGTCGGCGCGGTCCAGACCGGCCTGCGGTCGGGCTTCGGGCGAGTTGTCGATCTTGACGGCCAACAGGGGCCGGCCCACGGTGGCCGGATTGGTGACCGGCAGCCCCGTCAGCGGGTAGACCGCGGGAACAGCGGTGGTCGAAGGCCCGGTGGACGGCCCGGGGGCCGTCGTGGCCGGGCCCGCCTTCTTGGAGCCACCGCCGCTGCACCCGGCGAGCGCCACCACGGCCATGGCCACGACGCCCGCCGTCCGCGTGGCCCGTGGCGACGCCCCCCAGCGGTCGGAGCGGCGTGAACGCCATGGGAATCTGGACGGCCGGGCGTCGGGCACCCTGGTGAGCCGTTGGTTGGGTGTGGTAGTCACGTCTCGCTCACAGCTCCCGGAGGGTCTCGATACGCTCGTAGATGGGCGGAGCGGCCAGCGCCGTGCGGATCCAGAGCGCGTCGGTGGCCGGGCTGACCGTGCTCAGACCGGCCGGCGCCGCGTCCAGCTTCTCCAGGGCGGCGACAAGCCCTGGAGGGTACCTGGTGAGGCGTACGCCGGCGAGGTCGGCCAACGGTTCCCGGTCGCCTCCGGCGGCCCGGCCGGCGTGGGCCGCCAGTGGCCGGAGCAACAACCCGGGCAGTCCCCAGACCACGACGGCCAGGGCCGCCGGCCGGGTGTCGTGGGCCTTGACATGGGAGAGCTCATGGGCGAGGACGCCTTCGAGCTCGACTCGGCTGAGGCGGTCCAACAGGCCCTGCGTCACCACAATGACGGCGTGGTGGGGATCACGCCCGAAGGCACAGGCGTCCGGTACCGGATCGTCCACCACCCTCACCGCCGGCCGGGGGAGGCCGGCGGCCATGCACAGACCGTCGACCAGGTTGACGAGGCGGGCGTGGCCCCTTGGATCGGCCGGTACGGCGCCCAGCAGGCGCTGGGCGACGGCATCGGCGCCCCGAGCCAGCCCGCAGGCGATCGCCACCCCGACGACCACGGCCACCACCACTGCGGCCACGGGGCCGCCCAACACCCAGGCCAAGAGCCCGGCGAGCAGGGCCACGGGTAGAGCGATCTCGGCGATCATGACGGCCGCCCGGCGTTGGTTGGCGGCGATCTGCTCCTTCACCGATCCGAGCCTAGGACACGTCTGCCTTGCCTCTGGGCATGGCCGCGACTGTCGACGGTGGCCGGTTTGTCGTGGCCCGGCGGCAATGACACGGTCGGACCCGGGCGCCATGACCATGCCATCTCGGCTCCGGCCGCAAAAATCAAACCGTCCGCCACGACCAACGACCCGACTGAACCGACCTGACCTGAGCTATCTGGTGCGGGCTACGCGGTCGTAGATCTCCACGTAATGGGCGGCCAGGACGCTCATCGAGTAGCTCTCGGCGCGGGCCTGGCAGGCGGTGGCCAGACGGGTGGCCAGGCGGGTGTCATCCCCCAGCAGCTTGGCCAACGCTCCGGCCAGGGCGTCGACGTCTCCGGGCGGGACGAGAAGAGCCTCCTGGCCGTGGCGCACGACCCGGCGGTAACCGGGCAGGTCGCTGGCCACGATGGCGGTCTGGGCGGCCATGGCCTCCAACAGCACCACGCCGAAGCTCTCGCCGTGGAGCGACGGGGCGCAGAACACGTCGGCCGCCACCAGGCGGCTGGCCACCTCGGCGTCACTGACCTGGCCGAGCCAGGTGATCCGGGCATCGCCCGCCGCCTGGGTCTGCAACTGCTCGCTCTGGGGGCCGTCCCCCACCACCCACAACCTGACGTCGGGACCGAGGCGGCCCATGGCCTGCAATAGCACGTCGAGGCCCTTGCGTGGTTCGTGCCGGCCCAGGAACAACACGGTGGGGTAGCCACCCGTCGGCGATGGGTCGGCCTTGGCAAAGCGCTCGACCTCGATGCCGTTCCAGGCCAGCTCGAAGGTGCCACCGAGCGCAGCGGCGGCGGTGTCGCGGGCGTCCTCGGACACCGCCACCCGCACCTGGATCCTGCGGGCCGTCCAGCGGGCCAGGGGCCACAGGGCCTGGTAGGCGCGACACGACCCGGCCCGGTGGAACGTCGCCACCACCGGCGCGTCGGAGACGAGCAACGAGGTCAGGCTGGGCCCGGGCACGAGGGGCTCGTGCAGGTGGACGACGTCGAAGCGCTCGTCCCGCAGCGCCCTGATGGTACGCAGGGCGGCCGGGGCATCCGGGGCGATCGGGGCGAACGACCCGTTGGCGGCCGTAGGGATCGACCGCCCCAAGGCGGTGACCCCCGGTTCGGGGGGTGGTCCGTCACACGGTGCCAGCACCCGGCAGTCGTGGCCCAGAGCCCGCAGGGACCGGGCCAGGCCCAGGACCTGGCTCTGGACGCCGCCCGGCACGGTCAAGCTGTAGGGGCACACCTGGGCGACGCGCACCGCGGGTAGATTAGGCCGGTTGTGCCGGCATCCGACACGTGGCCATCGCCCTCGGTCATGAAGGAGGGCTGGCGAATGGCCCACTCTGAGCGGCCGGTTGTCCGATACGTGCGCCGACCGCGCGCCGCGCACAGGAGGGTCGCCTGAGTGGGCGTCGCCCCCGACGGTTCAGCCGGTGTTGCGCAGGCCGGCGGCGATGCCGTTGATGGTGAGCAGGAGCCCCCGGCGCACCAGGGGGTCGGGCTCGTCACTCATTCGCCACCGGGACAGGAAGTCGACCTGTAGATGGCTGATGGGATCGAGGTAGTGGTCGCGAACGTCGAGCGTGCGACGGAGCGCCGGTTGTCGCTCCAAGAGGTCGTTCTCACCGATGAGGTTGAGCACTTCGGCCACGGTCCGGTCGTATTCCGTCTGGATGACATCGAAGAGGTGGTGGAGGCGGGGATCGACCAGGCGGTCGACGTAGCGCCGGGCCACCCCCAGGTCGACCTTGGCCAACACCATCTCCACGTTGGCGACGAATGTCCGGAAGAAGTGCCAGCCCTCGTACATCTCGGCCAGAGTGGGGCCGTCTCCGGCGGCACGGACCGCGGCCAGGCCGGATCCGACGCCGAACCAACCCGGCACGATCTGGCGGGACTGCGTCCACGCGAACACCCACGGGATGGCCCTCAGCGACCCCAGGCCGGCCGGCTTGCCGCTTCCCGGCCGCCGGGCCGGCCGAGAGCCGATGTTCAGCCCGCTGAGCTCCTCGACGGGCGTCGAGGCGTGGAAGTACTCGACCAGGCCGTCGCGGGCCAGCAACGACCGGTAGGCCGCCGCCGCCGCCGATGAGACCGCCTCCATGGTGCGGTCCCACCGGGCCAGTACTTCGTCGTCCAGCCGGGACGTGCGGTGCAGCACGGTGGCCTCGGTCAGTGCCGCCAAGGCCAGCTCGAGGTTGTGGCGGGCCAGACTGGGCAGGAGGTACTTGTCGGAGATCACCTCGCCCTGCTCCGTCAGCTTCATCGGGCCTTGGACGACACCGAAGGGCTGGGCCATCACGGCGTCGTGGGTGGGCCCACCACCCCGTCCCATGGTGCCGCCCCGTCCGTGGAAGAGCCGCAGGAGGACGCCGTGGCGCACGGCCGTGTCGCGCAGCACGCGCTGGGCCCGGTGGATCTCCCACTGCGACGTGGTGGGGCCGGCCTCCTTGTTGGAGTCGGAGTAGCCGAGCATCACCTCTTGGACGTCACCCTGGAGCCGGACCACTTCCCGGTAGGCCGGCTGGCACAGCAACTGGTCCAGGATGTCGCCTGCTGAGCGCAGTTCCTGGATCGTCTCCAGCAGCGGGACGAAGCCCAGCCGGGCGACCCGGCAGTGGATGTTGACGAGCCCGGCCTCCCGCGCCAGCACCACGGCGGCCAGCACGTCGTCGGCCCCCTTGGTCATGGAGATGACGTAGCTCTCGACGGCATCGGAGCCGAATCGGTCGAGCACCGATCGGATGGTGGTGAAGAGCGAGAAGGTGGCAGCGGCCTCGCCGTGGAGGGTCGGGACCGGCCCGAGCAGCGGCCGTCGGCTCTGGAGCTCGCGTCCCAGGAGGCGAAGGCGTTGCCCCCGGTCGAGACTGGCGTACGGCTGACGCAGCTCACCGAGGCCGTCGAACACGGCGGCGAGGGTGACGTGGTGGCGCCCTGCGTCCTCCCGGATGTCCAGCGTGGCCAAGCCGAAACCGAAGCACGTGACCGACCGGATGACCCGGGCCAGAAGACCCTCGGCGATGAGCTGGCCCCGGTTGGCCAGCAGTGACCCCCGCATCAGCTCCAGGTCCTCGAGCAGGGCGGCGCTGTCCAGGTACTCCTCGGGCCCCGGCACCATCCGGGCCTCGGCCAGGCGACGCTGGGTGTTGCGGAGCCGCTGCCGGATGAACGAGGCCTTCAGCCGGTATGGCTCCTCGGCGTTGACGCGCCCCCAGCGCTCGACAACACCGGGCAACTGGCGCGAGTCCTCGGCCAGGCTTTGCTCGAGGGCGGCGGAGACGCCGATGATCTGGGTCGACGTGCTGAGCTCGTTGACCAGCGACTCGACGCCGCCCAGCAGCAGTTCTATCCCCAGCTCGTGTTGTTGGGCCAGGACCGCCACCGTCACCTCCGGGGTGACGTTGGGGTTGCCGTCCCGGTCGCCACCGACCCAGCTCCCGAACCGCACCGGTCCGACGTCCTCCGTCAGCTCGGCGCCGATCCTGCGCAGCTCATCCACGAAGTCGTCCACAACGCCCGGCACCACGTTGACAGCCAGGTCGGAGAGGTAGAACAGGACCGCCCCCGCCTCCTCGGTCGGTGTCGGCCGCTCACGACGGAGCTCGTCGGTCTGCCACAACAGGTCGATCACCTCGGCCAGGGTCTGGTCGATCCGGGCGTGCTCGGTCTTGGCACTCCGGGCCCTCAGTTCGAGCAACTCCCCCACCCGGCGCAACTTGGTGAGCACCGACTGGCGGGCGACCTCCGTCGGATGGGCGGTGAACACCGGCCGCAACTCGATAAGACCTGTGAAGCTGCGGAGGTCCTTCGCCGCCTCAGGGTCGGCCGCCACCCGGTCGGCCATCTGGCGGATGGCGCTGCCGTTGGCGGCTCGGGCCCGGTCCAGGGCCGCCGCCCGGTGCACCTGCTCGGCCGTGTTGGCCAGATTGAAGTACGACGAGAAGGCCCGAGCCAGCAAGATGGTGGTGCGCAGATCGGCGTCGCCCAACGCCTCGGCCATGTCGTCGGCGCTGGCTGCATGTCCCTGCCGGCTCAGCGCCCGCACCCGCTCGACCAGCTCGAGAAGCTCGATGCCCCCCTGGCGCACCAGCGTCTCTCCCAGCAGCGACCCCAGGAGGCGGATGTCGGCCCGTAAGGCGTCGTCCGCCCCGATCTCGTCTGCCACACCCGCAGTCTTCCAGGCAGGGAGGCCTTCTTCGATCGCCGGCTCCCTCGGCCGGTCTGGATGGGGGTCACTGGAGCGCCCATCGCCGTCGACCGTCCTCTCCGACGATGACACCCGCAGGTCAACTGCGGTATCCCGGGTCGGATGGCCAATTGGGCTGGAAGAGGTGCCATTGCTCGGGGGCGACCCGGATGAGGTCTTCGAAGCGATGGGCCAGATCCTGGGTGATGCGGATGACGTCGGCCCGCAGGCCACCCCGGCGGCTGACGTCGAGGGGGGCACCCACGATGCCGCGGTGGACGGAGCGCTCGAAGTAGGCGGTGGTGGGCAGGAGCGCGGCACCGGTGCGCAGTGCGAGGGTGGCTGGACCGGCGGGCAGCGTGGTGGGTTCACCGAAGAACTCGACCTCGACCCCACCGCCGCCGATGTCCCGGTCCGACAGGAGGCACACGACCCCACCGCCACGCAGATCGGCCAGTATGCGACGGCCGGCGTCGGGCCCGAGGGGGACCACCGTCATGCCCAGCCCCGACCGCAGGTTTACGAACCAGTCGAACACCGCACTTGGCTCCAGGGCCTCGACCACCACCGTGATGGGATAGCCGACGGAGCACAGCCAGGCGCCGGCCCACTCCCAGCATCCCAGGTGGGGCAGGGCCAGGACGACGCCGCGGCCCCGGGCCACTGCCTCTTCGAGATGGCCCACACCCGACCACGACATGCCTGCATCGAGCCGCTCGGGCCGGGTCGCCGGCAGTCGGAACGACTCCAACCAGTACTGGGTGTACGACGCGAATGCGGCCACTACCACACGCTGCAGGTCGATCTCGGACGTCTCTGGGCCGCACACCCGTCGCAGGTTGGCGGTCACCACCGCCCTGCGGTGATCGTCCCGACCGGCCAGGACCGGCGCCAGGGCCCGAGCCAGCAGGGGGACGGCCGGCCCGGGAACCACACGCGCCGCCACCGTGGCGGCGCGGTACACCAGCGTGGGGTCGTGGCCCGGCAGCCTCAGGGCCGGGATCGCGGTCGGCGGTGCCGGTTGGCGGTGTCTTGCGCCTGCGCCCGCCGCTCACGCCACCGGTCCCCCAACGGCACGCGGTCCCGCTCGCCCCTACGAGGCCGGCCGGACCGGTGCGCCTGGCTGGCCGCCCGCCATGCCTGCCGCCGGGCCTCGAAGGTGGACCCACTGTCACGGGCCGAGAAGCGGTGGAGCCGGTGGTCGGGGTCGAAGTCGGCCACTGGCTCCTCGACCGCCTCGACGGGTGCCGGCGGTTCCGACTGAGCGGCTTCATCCCGAACCACGGTGGCCTGGCGCCATACCTTGGCGAAGCGCTGGACAGCCGTGATGCCGGTACCGCCCAGGAGCACCCACAGGACAGGGACCAGGAGCACCGGGAAGGCCAGGCCGACGGAGATGGCGAGTATGCGCTCCGCCCGCTCGAACAACCCGCCCTTGGCGTCGAAGCCCAGGCTCTCGGCCTTGGCCCGCTCGTAGGAGATCAAGGTGGATGTACCGAGCACGGCCATGGCCAACAGCGCCCAATGCCCGCCCCGGCTGGAGGCCAGGAACCAGCCCACGCCGATCAGGACGAGGGCGTCGGTGACCCGGTCGGCGGTCGAGTCGAAGAAGGCGCCACGGACCGAGGCGGTGCCGGCGGCATGGGCAACCGGTCCGTCCAACAGGTCGGGCACGGCCGCCAGCCCCATGGCCACCAGGCCCCAGAGCAGGTGCCCGGAGCCGATGACCACCCCTGCCACCGCGGCCATACCGAGGCCCAGCGCCGTCAGGTGGTCGGCCGTGAGCCCGATACGGTGCAGGCCCTCGCCCAGGGGCCCGGTGCCCTTCGCCACGGTGGACCTCCAGCGGCCGTCGAACAAGAAAATCGGTCTCCCGTGGGTGGCTGTAAGTCGTTCAGGCTACACCTACCGTGCTGGGTTTCCACCGAACCGACCCGTTCTGCGGCCTGGCGCTACTGTGCCAACACCCCCCACACAACCTTTCTGTGCGCTCTCGGGCGTCGACCTTGTGTGAGGTGCACCATGCCGCCGTTCCCCTCGTCGAGGATCCGCAATGTGGCCGTCGTGGGCCATGCCGGGGCGGGCAAGACCACGTTGGTGGAGGCCCTCGCTCTGTGTGCGGGGGCCCTGAACCGGCCCGGACGGGTCGAGGACGGCACCACCGTGTCGGATACCGAGCCCGAAGAGCACAAGCGGGGCATCTCGATCGCCACGGCGGTCGTGCCCATCGAGTGGACTCCCACCACCGTCGCCGGCTCCCAAACCCACAAGATCAACCTGCTCGACTGTCCCGGCGAGGCAGACTTCCTTCCGGCCGTGGAGGCGGCACTACGGGTCGTCGACCTGGCCGTGTTCGTGGTCAGCGCGGTCGACGGCGTCGAGGTCGGGACCGAGCAGGCATGGCGGCTGGCGGCCGACCTGGGCCTGCCCCGAATGGTCTTCGTCAACAAGCTCGACCGGGAGCGCGCCGACTTCGAGCGCACCCTCACCCAGCTGCAGGAGGTGCTGGGCGAGGGCATGGCCCCGCTGGAGCTGCCCATCGGCACCGAAGCCGACTTCGCCGGCGTGGTCGACCTGCTGCTCGAGACGGCGATCACCTACGCCGACGGCCGGCCCACGACCGGCCCCATCCCCGACGACCTCGTGATCGGCGAACACGACGTCCACGACGCCCTGGTGGAGGGGATCGTGGTAGCCGACGACGAGCTGACCGAGCGCTATCTCGAGGGTGAGACCCTGCCCGTCGAAGAGCTGGAGAAGGCGTTGGCCCTGGGCGTCGACAGCGGCCAGGTTTTCCCCGTGGTCCTCGGTTCCGCCACTCGGCGCATCGGCATCGACCGCCTGGCCACCCTGTTGTGCGAGATCGGTCCCTCCCCGCTCGACCGGCCCCCGGTGGTGGTGGAGGCCGGTACCACCACGGTGGAGATCGCCTGCGACTCGGCGGCCCAGCCGCTCGCCGTGGTGTGGCGCACGATCGACGACCGGTTCGTCGGCAAGACGAACGTGGCCCGCTGCCTGTCCGGCACCATAACGCCCGACATCGTGCTGGTGAACAGCCGCACCCACGCCGAGGAGAGGCTCCACCAGCTCCTGTTGCTGCGAGGTGCCAACCACGAGCCGATGGGCGAGGTCACGGCCGGCGACCTATTCGCCGTGCCCAAGCTGTCGGGGACGGGCACGGGCGACACGCTGGCGCCCAAAGGTCAGCCGGTACGGGTGCCATGGCCTCAGCCGGCCCCGGCGGCCTTCCGTGTGGCCATCGCACCCAGGTCCAAGGGCGACGACGACAAGCTGATGACCGCGCTGCACCGCCTGCAGGACGAGGACCCCGGACTCGAGGTCCGCCGCCACGACGCCACCCACCAGACCCTGCTGGGCGGCACCGGCGAGACGCACGTGGGCGTGACCCTCGACCGCCTCCGCCGCAAGTTCTCGGTCGACGTCGACGTCGCCGACGTCAGGGTCCCCTACCTCGAGACCATCGTCGGGACGGCCACGGCCGAGGGCCGGTACAAGAAGCAGACCGGGGGCCACGGCCAGTTCGGCGTCTGCACCATCACGATCGAGCCGTTGGAGAGGGGGGCCGGCTACGAGTTCGTGGACAAGGTCGTGGGCGGGGCCATCTCACGCTCGCTCATCCCCGCCGTCGGCCGGGGCGTCGAGGAGGCCATGAGCCATGGCGGTGAGCACGGGTTCCCGGTGGTGGACGTCCGGGTCACCTTGACCGACGGCCGGTACCACCCAGTCGACTCGTCGGAGATGAGCTTCCGTATGGCCGGCTCGCTCGCCTTCCGCGACGCCTTGGCCAAGGCCGCACCGGTCGTACTGGAGCCCGTATCCGTCTTGACCGTCATCGTGCCCCTCGCCTTCCAGGGCGACGTGATGGGCGACCTCAACGCCAGGCGGGGACGGGTCCAGGGCACCGAGATGGACGAACACGGCAACTCCGTGATCATTGCCCTGGTACCGGAGGCGGAACTGCTGCGCTACGCCATCGACCTGCGCTCGATGACCGGCGGCCGCGGCAGGTTCTCACTGCACCACGACCACCACGACGTGCTCCCCGCCCACTTGGTGACCAAGCTCACGCCGGCGGTTTGAGCCCAGCTCAGCCAGGCGGGACCGCGAAGCTGACGCCGGCCGGATGTCCCGTCATCGGCCGTAAGGGCCGGACTTGGCGCTTGGCGCCTTTGGGCCGGCACGATTGACTCAAGTTCCATGCGGCGTCACCAAGGCCAGTGAGGCCGCTTCGAGTTGTCGAACTGAGGTCGGGCGGGGGCGAAGCCCCGGTAGGCCTACTGGTCGAAATCAGACCAGTCCTCGGGGTTGTCCTCCACGAAGTGGTCGACGACGACGCCGTCGACGCCGTCGACCAGTACCAGGCCCCGCTGGGTGGGCGGTTCGTCCGCCGAGTACAACAGGATGCGCCAGGTGGGACGGGAC
>JBBSHS010000009.1:0-48239 GCA_038232515.1 Acidimicrobiales bacterium | reverse complement strand
TGGGCTCTGGCCCTCCCCCCGACTAGACGGCTCCGCCCTCGAACACCGCCGCCCGTACCCCCCGCTGAGCTAGTTCGGCCAGAAAATTGACAGGGGAGATGACCAGTTCGGCCAGGCCACCGGCACCGGACCGGGTCAAGGCCCCTTTGGCGGCAAAGACAGCGGCCACCATCGCCACGGCACCAGCGGCCACGCTCGGCCGGTCGATGGCGCCGTACACCATGGTCTCGTGGAGAAGCCCTCGCCTGCCCCGCACCTCCACGCGGACCGCGCCCACCATGCCTTCGGGATGTGGTGGTCGCAGCATCGGCAGTCGGGCGGTCAGGCGGTCCCGGCGGGTGGCAGCCAACCGCGCCGTCACGCGTCGCACCTGGGGGAACGCCGGGACCAGCAGAATCGGGTCGGGCAGAGCGGCGCCGTAGCAGTCCTGGGCGCCGACGGGATCGGGGAACCAGCACAGCTCCCGCCCCGCCCCTCCTCGGCGGGGGACCCAGGCCCCTTCCCGCCAGTCGAGTCCCGCAGTGCCCAGCATGTCGTGGTGGACACGGGCACAGGCCGGGCCGCCGGTGCCCGACCTGGCCACGTGGACCTCGTCCACGACATCGAACATGGCGGCGGCATGGGCCACGAGCACGTCGGTCAGACCGGGGCCGAAACCGGCACCGCACACGAGTGACCGTCCCCGCTCACGCGCCTCGGCGTCGAGGGTCAGGAGGCCACGCACGGTGGCGATGTCGTCAGCCGCGGAGACGACGTGCACACCACGTTCGAGGGCGGCGCAAGCCACATCCCGATGGTCACCAGCCGTGGCCACCACCACCACGGTGGCGCCGTCGAGGGCGGCCTCAACGGTCTCGACCGGTCGGGCCACGGGCCCGAAGCTGGCGGCCACCGCCGCCGAGAGCGTCGGATCACGGTCGACCATCCGCAGTGAGTGGACCTCGGACAGCGACGCGAACTGCCGGGCGCAGCGGCTGCCCACCGCTCCCGCGCCCACCACGGCGACATCCAACCGGTTCACAGGCCTGCCCTCCCGCCGGACGGTGGACGGCTCAGCTTGGGGCTGACTCTCAGCGCAGGTCCGGCCCGGACAGCTCGCGCCAACCCCCGCGTCGAGGCGGCGTGCCGCCGGTGCCACGGAGGCGGAGGGCGCCGGCCACAACCGCGGCGGCCCCAAGGGCGACGAGGGTTCGACGGAAGGTCTTCATGGGTGGGCCCGGCTGGAATCGAACCAGCGACCTCAGCATTATCAGTGCTGCGCTCTAACCGACTGAGCTACGAGCCCAGAATCGGAGGTGGAGGCTACCTGATCGGCTCCCCGACGGACGCAGGTACGGCGACGTGACCGTTGCCGTTGCCGTTGCCGTTGCCGTTGCCGTGGCCCCGATCGTCCGCCCCGGCTGGGTCCGACAGTGGGGAGATTCCAGGCCGAGCCGGGTCCATGGGCGCCACCACCTCCTCGAGGACCCAGATCTGCACGCCTCCGACCACGTCGGACAACAGGTTGTAGAGCAGAGCGGCGACCGCCGTCAGCACGGTGAAGAGCACGGCCAGCAGGAGCGCACCCACCAGTGCGCCCCGGAACACCACTGCTCCGTGGATCTGGAACGAGGTCAGCTGGAAGTTCGACCGCACGCTCTTGTCCAGCTTGGCGATGAAACCGGCCGAGTCGGCTGCGGTCCACAGAACGACCCCGGCCACGACCGACACCAGTGCCATGCACAGATTGAAGACGGCGGCGATCTTCGCCACCGTCCATGTGTCGATCTTGCGCACGACCCGGCGCACCCGGCGGCCCTGGGCCACTGCCAACTCCTCAGTCAGGGGACCGGATCAGGGTAGTCGCTCGCTCCCGACGCGGTCGGCTCAGGGGGCCGCTCGGGCTCTGGCTCCCGCTCAGGGGGCCCTCGGGCTCTGGCTCCCGCTCAGGGGGCCCTCGGGCTCTGGCTCCCGCTCAGGGGGCCGCTCGGGCCCTGGCTCTGGCGCGGGCCCGGCGTCGCTGCACCACGACCTCGACGTCGGTGCCGGCGGCCCGCCACGACACCAAGGCGGCGCCGTTGGCGTCGGCCGCAGCCGCGGCCGCGGCCCGGCCGCCGGTCGCACCGGCGAGGGCGGCGGCGTCGGCGGCGGTGGCCGCGTCTGCCTGGGCCACGACCACCTCACCGGCCCGGATGGTGACGAGGCAGATCGCCACCGTCAGAGCCAGGACCGTGCACACCAACGGCAGGGCCTGGCCCTCATGGACACGCGCCACGTCTTACTCCCGTGCTCGATGCTCCTGCTGGGTGCGGGGAAGCGGGAGTACAGCAAGGTCAGGCGGTGACGGGCTCGTCCGCAATGGCGAGGATGGGGGCCACCGATGCGACTCTGGTACCAGGCTCGAGATTCATGACCCGTACGCCGGTGGCGTCACGGCCCTGACTCGAGATCTCGCGGACGGGGGTGCGGATGACCACACCGGCCGAGGAGATCAGCACGATGTCGTCGTCCAGCCCGACCATGAAGGCGGCCACCACCTCGCCCTTGCGGGCGGTGAGACGCATGCCGATGACGCCCATCCCGCCCCGCCCCTGGCGGTTGAAGTGCACGAGTTGGGTGCGCTTGCCGAAGCCGGCGTCGGTGACCAGCAGGATGGCGGTTTCGTCCTTGGCCACGTCGCAGGAGACGACCCCGTCGTCGGCCCGCAGTGCCATGCCCCGCACCCCCTGGGAGTCCCGTCCCAGCGAGCGGACGTCCTCCTCGTTGAAGCGGATCGTCATACCCCGCTTTGACACCATCAAGATGTCGTCGACCCCGGACGTGACGATGACCCGCACCAGTTCGTCGTGGTCCATGAGCTTGATGGCGATGAAGCCGTCACGGCGGGACTTGTCGTACTCGGCGAAGACGGTCTTCTTCACCTGTCCCTTCCTGGTGGCGAAGAACAGATAGGAGTCGGCGCCGAAGTCACGGGTCTCGATGATCTCCTGGATGCGCTCGTTGGGCTCGAGCGGTAGCAGGTTGACGATGGGCGTGCCCTTGGCCGTGCGCTCGCGCTGGGGGATCTCGTGGGCCCGCAACCGGTAGACCTTGCCCCGGTTGGAGAAGAACAGCAGAAAGGCGTGAGCCGAGGTGTGGATGACCTGGCGGACGAGGTCCTCCTCCTTCAGCTTGGCCCCGCTGACGCCGCGCCCACCCCGGGCCTGGGTCCGAAAGGCGTCGGCCGGGACCGTCTTGATGTAGCCCGCCCTGGTCATGGTGACCACCAACGGCTCGTCGTCGATCAGGTCAAGGTCGAGGATCTCACTGGTGTCATGGGTCAGCTCGCTCAGGCGGGGGGTGGCGTGCCTGGCCCTGACGGCGACCAACTCGTCCTTGATGACCCGGCGGAGGCGGGCGGGGTCGCCGAGGATGGCCTCGAGACCGGCGATGGTGTCGCGTAGCTGTTCGATCTCCTGTTCCAACTCGATGCGGGCGAGGCGGGTGAGCCGACCGAGGGTGAGGTTCAGGATCTCCTCGGCCTGGTCCTCGCTGAACTCGAAGGGAGCGGCCATCAGGCCGGTGCGGGCCGCCGCCCTGTCCTCGGACGCCCGCACCAGGGCGATGATCTGATCGATGACGTCCAGCGCCTTGAGGTAGCCCTCGACGATGTGGGCCCGGCGCCTGGCCCTGCTCAAGCGGTGCTGGGACCGGCGGGTGATGACGTCGATCTGGTGGTCGACGTAGGCCTGGAGGGCCTGGACGAGGTTGAGGAGCCGGGGCACACCGGGCTTGTCGCCCTCGGCACCCACCAGCGCCACCATGTTGACCCCGAAACTGGTCTGCAGGGGCGTGGCCTTGTACAGGTTGTTCAGGACGACCTGGGGGTTGGCGTCGCGCTTGAGCGAGAACACGAGCCTGACCTTGCCGCTGGCCGACTCGTCGTTGGCGGCGGCGATCCCGTCGAGCTCCCGGCCGTCCACCAGGTCCTTGACCTTGGCGAAGACGTTGCGGGGGCCCACCTGATAGGGCAGCTGGGTGACCACGATGTCGTAGCCTCCCCGACGCTCGACGATCTCGGCCTTGGCCCGCACCTTGATCGAGCCCCGACCCGTCCTGTAGGCATCGATGATGCCCTGCCGGCCCAGGATCTGGCCTGCGGTCGGGAAGTCGGGGCCCTTGACGAACGCCATGAGGTCCTCGGCGGTGGCGTCGGGGTGGTCGATCAGGTGGACGACGGCGTCGATGATCTCGCCCAGGTTGTGAGGCGGGATGTTGGTGGCCATGCCCACGGCGATGCCCTGACTGCCGTTGACCAACAGGTTGGGGAAACGGGCGGGCAGGACGGTGGGCTCGTCCTTCTTGTTGGAGTAGTTGCGGGCCAGGTCGACGGTGTTCTCGTCGATCCCATCGAGCAGGACGTTGGCCAGCTCGCCCAACCGGCACTCGGTGTAACGGCTGGCCGCGGGCCCGTCGTCCATCGACCCGTAATTGCCCTTGAAGTCGATCAACGGATGGCGCAACGAGAAGGGCTGGGCCATCCGGACCAGGGCGTCGTAGATGGCGCTGTCGCCGTGAGGGTGGTACGTGCCCATGACGTAGCCGGCCACCTCGGCGCACTTCATGCGGGGACGGTCGGACCGGGCGCCCTGCTCGTGCATGCCGTAGAGGATCCGCCGGTGCACCGGCTTGAGCCCGTCGCGGGCGTCGGGCAGGGCCCGGGCCACGATGACCGACATGGCGTAGTCCAGGAACGACCGCTCCATCTCCTCCTGGATCTCGATGGGCTCGATGCCCACGAGGGAACCGTCGGCCGCGAGCGCGTTGGCGGAGCCATTGGCTCCCGGTTGGTGGCCGTTAGTGGTAGGAGGCGGAAGGTCAGACATCGAGGAAGCGCACGTCCTTGGCGTTGGAGGTGATGAAGTGCTTGCGCAGCTCGACGTCCTCACCCAT
This sequence comes from Acidimicrobiales bacterium, assembly GCA_038232515.1. GTDB lineage: Bacteria > Actinomycetota > Acidimicrobiia > Acidimicrobiales > JAUJNH01 > JBBSHS01. Next base: position 43,328 of record JBBSHS010000009.1, on the reverse strand, counting down.
CAGGATGGACATGACCTCGTCGGCCAGCGCCGCCTGCTCCACGGTGACCTGGAGCAACGTGCGTTTGTCCGCCTGCATCGTCGTGTCCTGCAACTCGTCAAAATCCATCTCGCCCAGGCCCTTGAGGCGCTCGAAGTCGTTCTTGTGGCTGGGGTGCTGGGCCAGGAAGGCATCCTTGGCGGTGTCGTCCTTCAGGTAGGTCTTCTCTTTGCCCACCAGCGTCGAGAACAACGGCGGTTGGCAGATGTAGACGTAGCCGGCTTCGACCAGCGGCTTCATCTGACGGAAGAAGAACGTGAGCAGCAGGGTACGGATATGGCTGCCGTCGACGTCGGCGTCGGCCAGGATGCAGACCTTGTGGTACCGGGCCTTGGCCGAGTCGAAGTCGTCGCCCAGGCCGGCGCCGATGGCCGTGATCAGGGCCTGAATCTCGTTGTTCTTCAGCATCTTGTCGATACGGGCCTTTTCGACGTTCAAGATCTTGCCCCTGATGGGCAGGATGGCCTGGGTCCGCGGGTCACGGGCCTGGGTGGCCGACCCGCCAGCCGAGTCGCCCTCGACGATGAACAGCTCGGCATCCTCGGGCTTGGTACCGCGGGCGCAGTCGCGCAGCTTGTCGGGCATCCCGGCCCCCTCGAGGGCCGACTTGCGCCGGACGGCATCGCGGGCCTTCTTGGCCTCGAGCCGGGCCCGCGCCGCGGCGCCGGCCTTGCCGCCGATGGCCTTGGCTTCGTTGGGGCGCTCGTCCAGCCATTCCCGCAGCTTCTCGTTGGTGGCCCGCTCGACCATGGAACGCACCGGGACGTTTCCAAGCTTTGCCTTGGTCTGGCCCTCGAACTGCGGCTCCCTCAGCTTCACCGAGATGATGGCCGTGAGCCCCTCCCGGATGTCCTCGCCCAGGAAGTTCTCGTCCTTCTCCTTCAGCACGCCCCGGTCCCGCGCGTACTTGTTGACGGCATTGGTGAGTGCCTTCTTGAACCCCTCCTCGTGCATGCCACCCTCGGTGGTGGTGATCCCGTTGGCGAAGCTGTAGATGCCTTCGTGGTACCCGGTGTTCCACTGGAAGGCAATCTCGCACTCCATGTCCTCTTCCCTCATGGAGTACGACCCGACCCGCTTGAACAGCGGGTCCTTCGAGGCGTTGATATGGCCGACGAAGTCGACGATGCCCTTGTCGTACTTGAAGACCTGGGTGGCCTCCTTGCCGGGCCGCTCGTCACTGAAGTGGATCTCGAGGCCCCGGTTCAAAAAGGCCATGATCTCCAGCCGCTCAAGCACCGTCTGGGCCCGGAACTCGGTGCCCTCGGACTTGAACACCACCGGGTCTGGCCAGAAAGTGACGATGGTGCCGGTGCGGGAATGGCCAGTGCCCCTTTGCCGGGGAGCATCGCCCACGACCTCGAGCTTGGTGGCCGGCCGGCCACCGTTGCGGAACTCGATCCGATAATGCCTGGTGTGCTGGTACACCTCGACCAGGCACCGGGCCGACAGGGCGTTGACGACGCTGACGCCCACGCCGTGCAGTCCGCCCGACACCTGGTAGGCCTTGCCCTCGAACTTCCCGCCGCCGTGCAGCTTGGTGAGGGCGATCTCCACGCCGGTGATCTTTTCCTTGGAGTTCACGTCGGTGGGGATGCCCCGGCCGTTGTCCTCCACCCGGCAACCACCGTCGGCCTGCAGGGTGACGTCGATGCGGGTGCAGAAGCCGGCCATGGCCTCGTCGACGGAGTTGTCGACCACCTCCCAGATCAGGTGGTGCAGGCCGTTGAGGCCGGTGGAGCCGATATACATCCCGGGACGCTTGCGGACCGGGTCGAGCCCGGACAGCACCGACATCTGGTTGGCGCTGTAGGCCGTGCCGACAAGGGTGGCGGTGGTGGTGCGAACGGTGTCGACGGCTTCGTCGTCCATGCAGGGGGGGCGCGCCTTTCAAGCTGGAGGTTCAGTTGGCGGTCGACAGCCCGTTCACAGCAGCAGAACTGCTGGTCAGCGACCCGATCGCGACCTTGCGAGTGTACCAGACGGGGCGCCCCGGAGGGCGGTTACGGCAAGGGGCAGGCCAGGACCTCAGGGCCGGACCCGCACCTCGACACGGCTGACGACGCCGGCCCCCGCCGTCTCGGCCAGTCGGCCGAGAAGCGTGTCGCCCAGGTACCGCAGCGAGGTGGCCCAGGCTGGGTGGTCGACGGCGACGACCAGCGTCCCGCCCACCAAGGAGCGGGGGTGGCTGTGCTTGGCCAGGTCGTCGCCCACGACGGCGGCCCATTGGTTGAACACAGCCCGCAAGGCCGACGATGGTGCCGCCCCCAGCCTGCTGGCCACGGCGTCGAGCGCCTCACTGATGGGCTTGGGATCGTCCCATCCGTCCTCGAAACCACGCCAGTGCGAGGACAGGTTCACCGCTCCAACCCCGGCTTCTGCGCGACACCTGACCGATGGTGGCCCAGGTTCGGGTTCCGCTCATGGGGCGGCTCGGGTGACTCGGGCCCAAGGGGGCTACACCTCATCCGGCCACCAGCTGGTGGCCGACGAGGCGCACCACCGCATCGGGGTGAACTCCCATGGGAAGGTCCCCGGCGGTCGTCAGCAGCGCCTGGCCGCTCGGGAGATGGGCCACCAGCGCGCTCGTCCGGGCCGGGTCGAGCTCGGAGAAGACATCGTCCAACAGGAGCACTGGAGGGGTTTCGACCTGCTCGGACACCGTGGCGTGCACGCCGAGGCGCAGGGCCAGGGCCAGGGTGCGTTGTTCGCCCTGTGAGGCGTGCGTACGAGCGGGCCGACCGGACAGGACCAGGCCGAGATCGTCGCGGTGTGGCCCGATGGTGGTGACCCCGCGGCGCAGGTCGTCCTGACGGGCCGAGAGAAGGGTGCAAGCCAGCCGTGACACCGACAGGTCCTGACCCGGCCCCGCCCATCCCGCCTCGTAGGCCAGCCCGACCGTGGCGGCGCAAGACGCCACCTGGTCGTGGGCCTTGGTGACGGCCGGTTCGAGGGTCACCACCAGATCGGCGCGGGCACGAGCCAGCGCAGACCCGGCCTCGGCCAGCTTTGCGTCCCAGACATCGAGGGTGACGGCCACCTCGGGGGTCAGGCGGCCGGCCGCCTGCTTGAGTAGCGCCCCCCGTTGCCGCAGGACCCTTTCGACGTCTGCCCGTAGGGCGTCCCAGCGCGGGGACAGGGCTACCAGTGCCTCGTCCAATAACCGGCGACGTTCGGCCGGGCCGCCCTTCACCAGGATCAGGTCGTCGGGACTGAACACGCTGACCCGCAGGGCCCCCAGGAGGTCCCGGGATCGGCGCAGGGGCTGCCGGTTGACCTGCACCCGGGCGCGGCCCTGCCGTGGGATTTCAGCCTCGACCAGAAGGGCTCGACCACCCCGGTCGCCCTCGGCCCGCACCACCGCCCGCGACGCTCCGTCCCGCACCAAGGCCTCGGTGGGAGCGTTTCGGAACGACGACATGGTGGCCAGCCACGCCACCGCCTCCAGCAGGCTCGTCTTGCCCTGCCCGTTGGCGCCGACCACGACGGTGAGGCCGTCCGGTGCCGGGACCAGTTCGGCATGGGCGTAGCTGCGGAAGTCCGCCAGCCAGAGCCTGCTCAGCCGCACACCGGCCCCCGGACCCCTCGGCCCCGGCCACTCAAGATGAAGTCCGTCCACACCGCGACAACCGCCGGCGGAGCCGGCCGGGGGGTGTGGCGGGCCTTGCCCCCCACAGTGAGCAGGATCCGGCTTGCCGGGCCTTGCCGTAGATGAGGGCGAGCCAAAGCGAGCACCTGAGACGGGGGGAGGCCGGGAGGGAGGCCTGCCCCCCTCCCGTCAAGACGGCACCCTGACCGGCATCAAAAGGTACAGATAATCGCCGTCGGGTCCAGACGCCATGTTGGCCTTCAGGGTCACTTGCTTCACGGGGTCCAACGCCTCCACCAGCACCTCGTCGCCGGAGATGGCCTCGACACCGTCGCTCAGATAGGCGGGGTTGAAGGCCACCGTCATCTCCGTGCCCTCGTATTTCGCGTCGACGTCCTCGGTGGCCGTGCCCAGATCGGCCGTGGCCACCGTGAGCGTGATGCCGTCTGGTCGCAGGGCGACGCGGACCGACGTGATCTGGTCACGGACAAGAAGCCGCACCCGGTGCAGCGCCTCCAGCAGCGGCTCTCGCCCGACGATGAGCCGGTTCGGGTAGCCGGTCGGGATGAGCTGGCGATAGTTGGGGAAGTCGCCTGGGATCAGTCGGGTGGTGAGCCGGGTGGTGCCCTGCTCGAAGGTGGCGTCGTGCTCACCCAGCCGCAGGGTCACGGTGCCGGCGGCGGTGTCGTTGTCGTCGGTGGACCTGGGCCGGCTGGTGAGTAGGCGCTGCAGTTCCCCCAGCGCCCGCGACGGCACCAGCACCTGCTGACCTTCGCCCAGCACGCCGGCGCCGGGCAGGTCCCGAACGGCCAGGCGATACTTGTCGGTGGCCACTAGTCGCAGGCTGCCACCCTCGGCAGCCATGAGCACACCGGTGATGATGGGCACGCCTTCGTCGGTGCTGGCTGCCCGCACCACCTGGCGCAGCGCACCGGCCAGGGCGCCGGCGGGCAGCGTCACGACCTGCTCGGGGGGCACCGGCAGCTTGGGGAAGTCCTCCGCCTGGTACATCCGCACCGCGAACTGAGATCGGCCCGAGGCGATGCGCATTTCGTCATCGTCGGCCTCGATCCGCACCGCACCGGGTTCGAGGGCACGGACGATGTCGGTGACCAGCCGGGAGGGGACCACGACCGTGCCGTCCGCCTGTCCGGCCACGGTCACCTGGACCTGGATGAACAGATCGAGGTCCGTGCCCGCCACCCGCAGCGTGTCGCCCCTCAGCTCCAGTCGGACCCCGGCCAACACCGGCAACGTCGTGTTGCGACTGGTGACGGCCCGGCCGGCCGCGCCCAACGCCTCCACCAGGACATCACGTTCACAGCGGAACTTCACCGCTCGGTCTCTCTTTCTTCTTCTTCTTTAAGGATAAAGATGGGTCAGTGGTAATAGGTGCTGTGGATTGTGGACCACCTGATATCTCCGCTGGTCAAGGGCTGTTCGGTTGTCCCTGCCTGATCCCCAGGCTTCCACAGGACGACGGGTCGATTGCGGATGGGCGGTGGACGACCGGGATACCGTCCCCAGACCGAGCCACGCTGTGCACAGCGTCGTCCCCCGGTTGACCGCCGAGGCGGGGGCGACCGTCACCCCGGTGCCCGACCACTCAGCCACCGCCGCGGACCTTCTGCATGAGCTCGGCCACCTGGTCGTAGATCTGGCGCCTCTCTTTCATCAGGCGGCTGATCTTGTCCACGGCGTGGATGACGGTGGTGTGGTCGCGGCCCCCGAACTCCCGGGCGATGGCCGGGTAGCTGAAATCGGTGAGTTGGCGGAATACGTACATGCTGATCTGCCGGGCGGTCACGAGCGGTCGGCGTCGGGAGGGCCCGCACAGCTCCTCGATGGTGAAGCCGAACATCTCCGAGGTGTCGTTGAGGATGAGTTTGGGGGTGATGCGGCGGGGTTCGCCGGCTTCAAGCACATCGGACAGCACCTTCTCGGCCAGTGGCAGGGTGAGTGGCTCGCGGTTGAGGCTGGCGTAGGCCACGATGCGGGTGAGGGCACCCTCGAGCTCGCGGATATTGTCCTTCACGTTGGCGGCGATGAGCAGCAGCACGTCGTCCGGCACGTGGATCGTGTCGCCCCCGGCCTTCTTCTGCAGGATGGCCAGGCGGGTTTCGAGCTCTGGGGGCTGGACGTCGGTGATCAGGCCAGACAGGAAACGGCTGCGCAGCCTGTCCTCGAGCGTCGGGATCGAGCGGGGGTGCTTGTCCGACGTCAGCACGATCTGGCTCGAGGCCTGGTACAGCGAGTTGAAGGTATGGAAGAACTCCTGCTGGAGGCCTTCCTTGCCTTCCATGAACTGGATGTCGTCGACCATGAGGACGTCGCATTCGCGGTAACGGCGCTTGAACGCCATGCCCGTGTTGACCCGGATGGCGTCCACGAACTCGTTCATGAAAGTCTCGGTCGACACGTACTTGACGTGACGACCGGGGTACTGCTCGCGCACGTAGTTGCCGATGGCGTGCAGCAGGTGGGTCTTGCCCAATCCGGCACCACCGTAGATGAACAACGGGTTGTAGCTCCGGGCCGGCGTCTCGGCCGCCGAGCGGGCGGCGGCGTGGGCGAAACGATTCGAGTCACCGATGACGAATGCCTCGAAGGTGTAGCCGGGGTTGAGCGGCACTTCGAGCGAGCGTGCCCGGCTGCCGTCGCCGTCGGTGCTGGCCGGGGTGGGCCTGCTCCGGTCGAGGCCGGCCGGGGCTGGGGGTGCCACCGGCCGGGAGTCGGCCACCTCGTCCCCGGTATCGGCCGTCGGCAGGTTGACATCGATCCGAAAAGGCGTTCCCCAGCCACCAGAGTCATCCAGAGCATCACGGACCAGAGTTAGGTAACGGTGCTCGATCCGCTCTTTGACCAGGGAGTTCGGCACGAGCAGGAGCAGGATGCCGTTCTCCGTCGATTGGGCTTCGACTTCTTCGAACGAGGCCTTCCAGACCGCCTCCGACACCTGGCTCTGCAGGGCGTCAGCACACCTTGTCCACAACCGTTCGGCGTCCTTCACCAGCCCCGATGCCTCCCCACGCCCACGGCCTCTCCACAACTTCGTCCACACCTGTGGACATCAGCGGGACACCGCAGGCCGCTTGGGGAAGCGAACGACCTCGTCACGTGCCCGCCATGCCAGCAGGGTCAGCGCAACCTAGCACTGCGCCAGCGAGATGCAACGGGCGAGGGGAATGTGAAGCGAGGGATCTGGCCCGACCAGGCAGGTGCGGCGGCGCCAGCGATCTGGACTCCGGTGAAACGGGATCTCACCTCCCGGCACGGCCGGGCAGTGGCCCGGTTCAGACCGCCGCGGCCGGTGCACAGTTGCCGCTTGTGACACTGCTGAGTATCGTTTTGGCAGTCCCATGCTGGGACACGCTGGGTGCGCGTCCAACTTGGGTTCTTATGCCGATGTCGGGCGAGAAAGCCGTGCCAGTACACGAGGAGGCGATGGGTGTCGAAGCGCACGTTCCAGCCGAACAACCGCAAGCGGGCCAAGAAGCACGGATTTCGGGCCCGGATGGCCACGCGCGGCGGCCGGGCGGTCATCAGGGCCCGTCGAGCCCGCGGCCGGCACAAGCTCACGGCGTAGGGCCCCGACCGTCTGCGTCGGGGCGGGTCGTGGTCTGGCGGATCTGCGATCACTCGACCTTCATGGCCCTGCGGGTGTCGCGGTTGCGCCGGCGATCCGGGCCCGTCACGGTAACCTTCGTGCCCGAGACCCACGGCACGAGCACCCCTCCCCGTGTCGCCTATGCCATCGGCCGCAAGGTCGGAAGTGCCGTCGTGCGCAACCGGTTGCGTCGGCGGCTGCGATCCATTGTGTACGAGGTCGCCGCCCAGCTGCGGCCCGGCGCCTATCTCGTCGGTATGGCGCCGGCGGCGGCGGCGCTGCCCTTCGAAGACCTGAGGAACCACGTGACCACTGCCATCCTGGCGGCTGCCGGAAAGGACGGGTGACAATGGCCGGGGTGTCCGATGTGCCTGTGGCTACAGAACTGGTCGTGGCCGGCCCGGTCGGCGTCACTGCGAGCCCGATGGCACAGCGGCCGGTCGGCCAAGCCGCACCACGCGCCAGTTGGCTCCTCCGTAGTCTCGTGGCCCTCGTGCGTGTGTACCAGGCGGCCCGCAGCAGTCGCCCGTCACCGTGCCGGTACCTGCCCACCTGTTCGGTGTACACCGTCGAGGCCCTGGAGGGCCACGGTGCCGTGCGGGGGCTGTGGCTCGCTGCCCGCCGGCTGGTGCGGTGCCAGCCGTGGGGCGGGTACGGCGCTGATCCCGTACCCCCAGCGGGGCACGGCCAACACCACGGGCGCCATCGGCGTTCCACGACCTCTGAGGAAACATGACCTCGATCCTTGAACCCCTCATGCGAGTGATGGGCGATCTGATGGCTTTCTTCTACGCCATCGTCCCCAGTTACACGATCGACATCGTCCTGCTCACCGTGCTGGTGATGTCCCTCCTGACGCCGCTGACCATCAAGGGCACGCGCTCGATGATCGCCGCCCAGAAGCTGGCCCCGGAGATCAAGAAGCTCCAGGGCGAATACAAGAACGATCGGCAGGCGCTGTCCGAGGCCACCATGGCGCTGTACAAGGAGCATGGCGTCAGCCCGGTGGGTGGGTGCCTGCCCCTGCTGATCCAACTGCCGTTCTTCTTCGCCATCGACTACATGCTGCGGGGTCTGAGCCATACGACCGTGGCCGCCCTCGCCGCCCCGGTCTCCGGCACTCTCTTGCCTCCGTCCACCGTGCGGATCATCGGCGCTCCCAGGTACGTGCCCACGGGTAGCGGCCTGTACAAGGCTCTCCAGGCGTCGACCGGGCACCTCCACAGCTTCGGTCTCGATCTGGACAAAGCGTTCCGCTCCGTGTCGGGCAGTGTCACCCACAAGGCGCCCTACCTGGTCCTCGTTGCCCTTTCGGTTGCATCGCAGTACTACGCGCAACGCCAGATCAACCGCCGGAACCCCCAGGCGGCGGCGGCCAACCCTCAGATGCAGACCGTCACGCGAATCATGCCCCTGATGTACGGCGTCTTCTCCCTCGCCTTTCCGGCCGGTCTGGTGGTGTACTTCGTGGCCTCGGGCGCCGTACGCATCGTCCAACAGTGGGCCATGTACCGCTTCGACCCCAAATTATCTGAACACGTGAAGGACAGCCGGGCGAGCATCGAGGCCAAGGTCCTCGACAGCAAGGCGGGACCGGATGCCCCCCGGCGGGACAGGAGCACCAAGGCTCTCAGGTCCCCTGCGACCGTCGACGGGAAGCGCAATGGATCCGATGGCGGGCGCGCCAGACCCGAAAAGGGCCGCCGGAAGTCGCCGGGAGGCGCGGCTGAGCCGCCGCCTCCTTCGAGCAGGACGTCCGGACCACCGCCGCCACCGAGCTCGGTCAAGGGGGGCGGTAACGGCAACGGCAGGGCAGACACACCGAGTCCCGATTCGGAGCGACCGGCCGTGGCCCGGCCCCCTGGAAGGCAGCAGCCGAAAAAGACGCGGAAAGGTCGCTGACCATGGAATGGATGGAGACGACGGGCAGGACGCTGGAAGAGGCCAAGGATGCGGCGCTTGACCTACTCGGCGTGGAGGACGCCGACGCCGAGTTCGAAGTCATCGAAGAGGCGAAGATGGGACTGTTCGGTCGCGTGCGGGTGGAGGCCCGCGTGCGGGCCCGGGTACGGCCGACGGCCCCACGTCCCAAGGAAGAGCGCCGCGACCGCCGGCGCCGCAGCGGGTCACCCCCCCGGCCTGAGGGCGATGAGCATGAGCCCGAAGTGCTGGGCCCTGTCACGCCGCTGGAGCCCCCCCCGTCGGTCCCTGCGCCGCGGCCGGCACCGTCCGCCCGGCGCCACCGACAAGGCGGCGGCGCCCGTCAACCAGAGGATCGAGAGAGGGACGAGATGATCGCAGAGACGCTGTCGCTGGTGGAACAGGGCGCACAAGCCGGGACGTTCCTGGAGGGATTGTTGCGCGCCTTTGGCATGGAGGGTCAGGTGGAGTTGCGTGAGGTCGAAGAGGGAACGATCGAAGCTGCGGTCAGCGGCGAAGATCTCGGCCTGTTGATCGGTCCCAAAGGGGCGACGTTGAGCGCCATACAGGACCTTGCCCGCACGGTCGTCCAACGGCACTCTGTGGCCCGGACCGGGCGGCTGCTCGTCGACATCTCCGGATACCGCCAGCGCCGGCGCGAGGCGCTGGAGCGGTTCACCCGACAGGTAGCCGATGCGGTCCTCGCCTCAGGTGATCCCGCCGCCCTGGAGCCGATGACGCCGGCTGACCGCAAGGTCGTCCACGACACTGCGAACACCATCGAGGGCGTGAAGACCACATCGGAGGGCGAGGAACCTCGCCGCCGGGTGGTCCTCATGCCTGGCTGACGGAGCCCGGGCACAGCAGGTGCGTGGGCCCGGCGCGACGTCCTCCGCCGTGCTCCTGGATGTCCTGGAGGAGGCTCAGCGGCTGGGCTTCATCGGCGCCAGCCCCGCGACCGTGCATGTGGCTCACGCCGCAGCTTTCGCCGTCGCCGTTGATCCACCGTTGTCAGCGGTGGATCTTGGCAGCGGTGGAGGACTTCCGGCTCTGGTGCTAGCCCTGGCCTGGCCGGGCTCTTGCTGGCTGCTGGTGGAGGCGATGCACAAGAGGGCGGAATACCTACGCGGCGCGGTCCGGGCACTTGGGCTGGCCGACCGGGCCGAGGTGGTGGCCGAGCGGGCCGAGGTGACCGGTAGGGATGAGTCCCGCCGGGGTTGGGCCGACCTGGTGACCGCCCGTGGCTTCGCCGCCCCGCCGCTGACGGCTGAGGCGGCCGCCCCGCTGTTGCGGGTGGGCGGACGGCTCCTGGTAGCCGAACCACCCCGGCTGGCCGACTCTTGGGCACGGTGGCCCCCCGAGGGCCTGGACCGGGCCGGCCTGACCCGTGAGCGCGTAGTGCGGACCGGTGTTGGCGTCCGAGTGCTCCGACAGGTGAAGCCCTGCCCGCCATGGCTGCCGCGACGCACCAAGCTGCAGCAGCGGGAGCCGCTGTGGTGATGTTCCACGTGAAACGACAGCCAAGAGTCCAAGGAGGATGCTTGCAGTGGGGCCGCCGTGTGGTCACGATGGACGTCTGTGACCGAAGCCGATGAGGATCTGGTCGGGCGGGGGCGGGCCATCTTCGACCGCCTTCGTGGCCAGACGCGCAGGATGTTGACAGCAGGCCGCCTTTCCCGGTTGGGGCCGAAGACCCGGTGAACCCCGAAGATGGGACCCCGAAGCGAGTGGCCCGACCCGCCATTGACCAGGAGTCGGCTGGGCTCCAGGCCCGGGACCTCCCGGGTCGCCCGGCACCGCCGGGACCGGACGCTCCTGCGATCATGACGGTTCTACCGACAGATGAGCCAGTACCGGCTGGGGCGGCGGCGCCGGGGTCGGACGACTCGGCCGCAGCGGGCGGGCTGACCATTCCCCCGCCGAACGGATCTTCACCCGGGGCGGTAGGCGACCATGCCGGCCCGACCGGCTCCGCCGCCGGGGCCCCTGTCAGCCTCGACCCGCAGGTGGCCGATGGCGCGCCGTTTCCCCTCGGCCTCGAGAGCGACACGCCCATGATCGTGCCTCCTCCTGCCTTCGGCTCAGCGCCGGCCCCGGGATCGCATCCGCGACGACGGCCGCTGCCCCGGATCATGGCCGTCGCCAATCAGAAGGGAGGCGTGGGCAAGACGACGACCACGGTGAACCTGGGTGCGGCGCTGGCGGAGATGGGCTACCGAGTGCTGGCCGTGGACCTCGATCCCCAGGGCAACGCCACCACCGGGCTCGGGATCAACGCCCGGAACCTGGATGCATCGATCTACGACGTCATCATCCGGGGCACCCCTGTCGAGGACTGTATCGAGCCCACCAGCGTCCGCAACCTTTTCATGGTGCCGTCCACCATCGATCTGGCCGGCGCGGAGATCGAGCTGGTCCCCGCCTTCAGCCGCGAGTTGAAGCTCAAGCGGGGCCTGGAGAGCGTGGCCGACGACTTCGACTTCACGCTGATCGACTGTCCTCCCTCACTGGGGCTGCTGACCGTCAACGGCCTGGCTGCCGCCACCGAGGTGGTCGTGCCCATCCAGTGCGAGTACTACGCCCTCGAGGGCCTCGGCCAGCTACTGCGAAATGTGGGCCTGGTACAGACGAACCTCAATCCGGCGTTGGAGCTGAGCACCATCATCCTCACCATGTACGACGCCCGCACCAAGTTGGCCGAGCAGGTGGCCACCCAGGTCCGGGCCCATTTCGGGTCGAAGGTCTGTCGCAACATCGTGCCCCGCACGGTCAGGCTGTCGGAGGCACCGTCGTTCGGCCAGCCGATCATTGTGTTCGATTCGTCCTCCCGTGGCGCCATCGCCTACCGGGAGCTGGCCAAGGAGGTGAGTGGTGGCGCGCCGCAGCGGGTTGGGTAGAGGCCTGTCCGCGTTGATCCCGACAGAAACGGCGGGGGAGTCGTCCTCGACCAGATTGCTCGAGGTTCCGGTCAACAGCATCGAGCCGAACCCTCGTCAACCCCGGCGGGCCTTCGATGAGGAGGCTCTGGCCACGTTGACCGCCTCGGTGGAGCAACTGGGTGTGCTCCAACCGCTCCTGCTGCGGCCCGTCGGCGGCGACCGGCAAGGGCCGACGATGCCCTCCGAGAGCGGGTCAGAGCCTGAGCGACCCTCCGAGCGGGCAGCAGCAGGTCCCCAGTACGAGCTCATCGCCGGCGAGCGCCGGTGGCGGGCGGCCAAGCGGGCAGGGCTGGCCGTCGTACCTGCTCTGGTGAAGGACGTCAGCGACCTGGAGAGCATGGAACAGGCGGTGGTCGAGAACCTGCATCGTCAGGATCTGAACGCCCTCGAGGAGGCGGCCGCCTATCAGCAGCTGTTGGATGACTTCCACCTGACGCACGAGCAGTTGGCCAGCCGCGTGGGCAAGAGCCGGGCGGCGGTGACCAACACCATCCGGCTGCTGCAGCTGCCATCGGCCATTCAGAGGTACGTCCGTCACGGCGAGCTGGGGGGTAGCCACGCACGGGCCCTCCTGGGAACGCCGGACCGTGGGTTCCAAGAGGCCCTGGCCCGGCGAACGGTGGCGGACGGTCTGTCGGTGCGTGCCGTGGAGGAGGCGGTCCGGGCCCGCTCACGGACCGGGGCGCCCTCCCCCACATCCCAAGCGCCCCGAAGGCTACGAGCACCGGGCCTACTGGAGCTCGAAGAGCTGTTGTCGGCCCATCTGGCTACGCGGGTCAAGGTCGAGATGGGCAAGAGCAAGGGAAGGGTTGTGATCGAGTTCGCCACCCTCGAGGATCTCGAGCGCATCTATCGGGCCATGACCGGCACAGTCTGAAAAATGTGTGGCCGAACACGGGCCACTACCCACACGTTGTGGATGAGGTTGTGGACCAGCCGTGCCGCAGCGTCACCCTCGGCGCAGGGCCGACAATCGCAGCAGCCCTTCGGCTCAGATGTAGGCGGACAACTCCTCGACGAGCTGGTTCTTGCCCCGAGCGCCGACCACCCGCAGGACCGGTTCGCCGTCCTTGAACAGGATGAGGGTCGGGATGCTCATCACCTCGAAACGCTGGGTCACCTCGAGGTTGTCGTCGATGTTGAGCTTGCCCACCTTGACTTTGCCGGCGAAGTCGGCGGCCACCTCCTCCAGCATGGGAGCGATCATCTTGCACGGACCACACCATTCGGCCCAGAAGTCCACCAGGATGGGCTCGGTGGAACCCTTCACCGCCTCGTCAAAGGTGGCGTCGGTGATGGTGAGCGTGGTGTCGCCCATGGTTACCTCCTGGGAATGATTCTCGATCTCGGATAAAGGGCCTGGCCTGGGTATCTGAACAACGGAGGCTCCCGCTTCCTTCCCGTAACGTTGTACGGGCCATGCCCCCCGGCTCTGTGCCGTTACCAGGCCCTGGGTGTTTCGACCGTGCCCGGGGCGTCGCCCACCGCTTCCAGGAACCGCTCGGCGTCGATGGCGGCCATGCAGCCCGACCCGGCAGCGGTGACGGCTTGGCGGTAGATGTGGTCCTGCACGTCGCCGCAGGCGAACACCCCGGCCACGGGGGTACGGCTGGAGTCCGCCTGGGTGAGGATGTAACCGTTGTCGTCCATCTCCAACTGACCTTTGAACAGGTCGGTGTTGGGAACGTGGCCGATGGCCACGAACAGGCCGTCCACGCGTAGCGTGGATTCCTCGTCGGTGACGATGTTGCGGACCCGCAGCCCCTCGAGACGGCGGTCGCCGAGGGCCTCGACCACACGGGTGTCCAGGCAGAACTCCACCTTCGGGTTCCGGTGCGCTCTGTCCTGCATGATCTTGCTGGCCCGCAGTTCCCGCCGGCGATGGATGACGGTGACCTTGGACGCGAACTTGGTGAGGAACATCGCCTCCTCGAGGGCGGAGTCACCGCCCCCGACGACCGCAATCTCGCTGTCCCGGAAGAAGGCCCCGTCGCACGTGGCACACGTCGACACGCCGTGGCCCAGGAGCCGCTCCTCGGATTCGAGCCCGAGCATGAGGGCCCGGGCGCCGGTGGAGACGATGAGGGCCCGGGCCGCGTAGTCTGCTTCGGGCCGGTCCGGGTCGCCCACCCAGACGCCGAACGGTCGCCGGGACAGGTCGACACGGCTGACCCGCCGGGTGAGGATCTCGGTGCCGAACCGTTCGGCCTGAGCCCGCATCCGGCTCATGAGATCGGGCCCGATGATCCCGTCGATGAAGCCGGGGTAGTTCTCCACTTCGGTGGTGAGCATGAGCTGGCCGCCGGGGCCGTCGGTGTTCGAGACCTGCTCACCCTCTATGAGCAGAGGGTGGAGGTTGGCCCGGGAGGTGTAGACGGACGCGGTGAGGCCGGCCGGCCCCGAGCCGACGATCACGATCTCGCGTTCCATGGTCACTGTCAGCCTCCTGGGGTCGGCCTCAGCGGGACGAGGTCCGACGACCCTTGCGCTGAAGCGCCAACCCGGCCAGGCACAGGAATACTCCCACGACCAGATCAATGAGCCACACCGACCGGCCCGGGCGGGACCTGATCCATGGAGCGTTCCCTACGTAGACGTAGGCCAGGCGGAAGGCCAGGGTGACGGCCAAGACCAGCGCCGCCAACCCCAGCACCGCGGCCACGACGCCATAGACCAGGGCACGGGCTGCCAGCTGGACCTTGTCGGTGGTCTTCTCCCGAACCGAGTCGATGGTGCCGACGATGCGGTCGGTGGCCAGCGCCGCCCAGTCGTGCGCCGCCTGCCCGCCCCTGAGCGGCTGTGCCATGCCCGGCAACACTACCCTCGCCGGCGATGCGGCAATCCCTCGCTGTCGTGGTCGGCGCCATCTTCGCCTCGATCGGTGCCGTCGTGCTGGGCGAGTACCACCTCGTCGGGCTCGTGGCCCTGGTGGCCGGACTGCTGTTCGGGCTGGCCGTGGCCGAGGTGGTCGTCGGGGTGGGTCGCCGCCCGGGAGTCCCGACGATTGCCGTGACCGCGCTGGTGAGTGGGCTGGGCTTCGCCTGGGCGGTGTGGATCGACTCGGACCACTTCCGCAGCCATGTGCCGGTGACGTCGTGGGCCGGCGTGGCCGTCGCCGGCGTCGGCGCCACGCTCTGGCTGATCGTCGCCCACGCCGGCGACGGGCGCCGCCCAGCGGTCGGCGGGGCTCCGTCAGAAGGCTTGACTGGCCAGCAACCCGCAGCCCTGGCGGGCGAGGACCAGGAGGACACGTGAGGGACCGGGCCGGCCGTTCTGGCTCGCCCCCTGCTCGCCCAGGACGATGGCCGGCGTACCCTTCCAAGTGGCCGTGGCTACGTAGAGCAGCCGGGCCAGCGGGACGGGGCTGACGGCGGCGGCTTGTGCCGCGCAGGTGGCGGTGGGTTGGGCCAGCGCCGGCTCGCCGGCCGGGATGGAGGTGGTGGTCGGCTCGCCGTCCAGAGCCGCCTGCACCGCGGCGACGAGCGGTCCGACGGCGCTCTGAGTGCCGAGGTCGCCGCCGTCGACCGGGCCGGTGGGGCCCAGCCGCGCCGCCCCCGCCGCCGGGTTCGGGGCCGTCCCGCTCTGCCGGTGGTCCGTGCCTGCCGGGAAGGGGGCCAGTGTGGACGCCGTTCCCGCCGCAGATCTGGGCCCGGGAGCCGCCGAGGGGCCGCCCACCGCCGCCGTGTGCGGGTGGGAGGCGGTGGCGTGCCGGACGAGGACGGCCCCGCCGGCGACGACGACGATGACGGCGGCGGCGGCGGCCCAGAGCTTGCCTGGTTCGAGCCACCGCCGGCCGGAACGGGTGGGCACGGCAGCACCCGGGGCCCGGGCGGCGTTCAGTGCCCGGAGGAGAGCGGCGGCGGCTTCGGAGGGGGGCTGGGGCGCGACCGGGGAACCCACGGCTCGGGCCACCTCGGCCAGCCGAGCCACCTCGGCCCGGCACGCCGGGCAGAGGGCCAGATGGGCCCGCTCGTCCGCCGTGTCCCGGCCGTCCACGGCCGCGCTGTGGGCCTCGGCGTCGAGATGACCGTTCATGGTGACTCCATGGGACGACCTTGGGTAGGGCTTGGGTTCCCCAGCAGCGGGACCAGCGCGGCGCGGCCCCGGCTGATCCGCGAGCGGACCGTCCCGGGCGGGATGCCCAGAGCCTGGGCGATCTCGGCGTAGTCGAGCTGGCACAGGTCCCTCAACACCACCGCGGCCCGCAGGTCGACGGGCAGCAGGCGCAGCGCAGCCTCGACGTCGAGACGCTCGACCAGCCCTACGTCACCGCCGGCAACGGCCACCGTGGGGCCGTCGCCGGGAAGCCCGGGATCGGGCCGACGCGTCCGGCGCCGGAGCTCGTCGAGGCTGGCGTTGACCGCCACCCGGTACGCCCAGGTGGAAAAGCGGGAACGGGCATCGAAGCGGGGGAGCCCTCGCACGATGGAGATGAGGGCTTCCTGGCTGGCATCGGCGGCGTCGGCGTCGTTGCCGGTGAGCCGCCGGCACACGGCGTACACCTGGGCCTGCACCGAACCGATGAGGCTTTCCAGCGCGGCCCGGTCGCCTTCCTGGGCCCGGGCCAGCAGGTTGCTGCCGGAGGCCCCTTCGGCCGGCTCAGCTGACACGGATCTCGGCGATCTCCGCCTTGTCGGTGGGCCCGGGGTCGGTGATCCACACCAGCACGTACTGGCCGGTGCCGTGTACGGCGAACGCGCCCGTGGTGCCGATGCCGCGTTGGGAGGCGAGGGCCGGTCCCCAGCCGTCGAGTGTGGGGGCCGGCTGGCCGGCTACGTAGACCGATGCCGACCAGCCCTGGGTGGGTGACTGGACCTGGACGCTGTGGATGGCGGCGGGGTGATCGAGGCGCACGTAGACGCCGACTCCGGACTTCAGGTGCCCGAACGCCGCTCCCTTGTACTGGTCGGTGGACCAGGCGGTGGCCGGGTTGCCGTCGAAGACCAGCTTCGCCCCGGCTTCGTCCTCCGTGCCGTCGCCCTGGGGATCGAACGACCTGGCGGTCGTGATCGAGGCCGGGGCGCCGACGTTGGGGTTGCCCTGGCCCGGTCCGGCCCCTGGACGCCCCGGACCGCCATCGAGCAGGGCCAGCACCACGAGCACGGTGATGAGGGCGGCCCCGACGACGGCGGTGACGATCACGAAAGGGGCGCGGGAGCGATGGGCGCGGCGGGGAGGCGGGACGGGCGCCACTGGTACACCTGCCGCCCGAGCGCTCTGGCGGGGGGCCTGGGCGCCGGCACCCCGGGGCTCCGCCAGCGCAGCGGTGAGGTCCGGCACCGGCGCCGAGGTGAGGGGGCCGGCGATGGTGGGCGCCCGTCCGCTCTCGCCGGCCCGGCCGCCCATGGCGACGCCCGGGCCTACTGGCCCGTTCAGAGTGCCGCTCGGTCCCGGTATGGCGGTGGTGGTCGTCCCGTGGTCGGCCAAGGAACCCAGAGCTCGCAGTTCGGTGGCCAGGTCGCCGGCCGAGGGAGGCCGGTCGGCGGGCACCTTGGCCAGGCAGGCGAGCACCACGGCCTCCAGCGGCAAGGGCAGGCCCGCGCGGAGCTGGCCGGGCGGTACCGGGGCGTCGTGGACGTGGGCCATGGCGGTGGCCAGGTCGGTGGGGCGTTGGAAGGGTGGTTGCCCGCACAGCTGCTCGTACAGGACGACGCCGAGGGCGTAGACGTCGGTGCGGGCGTCGAGAGCACCCCCGTCGACCTGCTCGGGAGCCAGGTAACGGGCCGTGCCCACCACTGTTCCGGTTCCCGTCAGGTCGTCGGTCCCGTCGGCCACGAGGCCGAAGAGACGGGCCACGCCGAAGTCGGCCACCTTCACGGTGGGCAATCCGGCTGGCATGCCCTGTTCGCCGCCCGGCGGGCCGTCCGCGCCGGTGGAAGTGGGCGGCCGGTTCTCGACCAGCAGGATGTTGGCCGGCTTCACGTCCCGGTGGATGAGGCCGGCGCGGTGGGCGGCATCGAGCGCGTCAGCCGTCTGGATGGCGATACCGACGGCCACGCCGATCGGCTGGGCGCCACCGTCCGCCAAGGCCTGCTTCAACGTGCGGCCGCGCACCAGCTCCATGACGATGAAGGGCATGGCGCCGTCCGCGCCCGTGTCGTAGGTGGCGACGATGTTGGGGTGGGACAACCGTGCCGCGGCCACCGCCTCCCGCCGGAAGCGCTGGCTGAACACCGGATCCGCGGCCAGATGCGGGTGGGGGGCCTTCACGGCGACGTCACGGGCGAGGATCTCGTCGTGGCCCTCCCACACCGTGGCCATACCCCCGCTGGCCAAGGGCCGGATGAGGCGGTAGCGGTCGATCAGCACCCGGCCCGGGGCCAACGGCCGCGGCTCTGATTCCATGGGTGGCCAACCCGGGCCCTGGGATGCCGGCGGCATCTCGGGCACGAGTGAACCCTACCGGGGCTTCGCCCCCGCCCGACGACCGGCGATGTTCTTCACCCTCACGCTAAGAGCGCAGTCGCCCTGCGTTCGTGGGCTGGCACCCTCGAACCCGACCCGGCCCTCCCACACCGCTACGCCGTCAGTCCGACAAACTCGAAGCGGCCTCACTGGCCTTGTCGACGCCGCATGGAACTTGACTCAATCGTGTCGGCTCCCAGGCGAGAAGCCTCCTAAGTCGCCTTCGGCCCTTGGTCCTGGGTGACCGATGGCGCCATATTGGCCACCAGGGCCACGAGCCCGATGCAGCCGGCGCCGATGTGGGTACCGATTACGGCGCCGATATCGCAGACCACGATGTCCGAGCGCGGGTAAAGGCCGTCCAGCCGGGTCAGCAGATCGTCCACGTCGGGGGCCTCGGAATGCATGATGCCGAGGCCGTCCAGCGGGCCGAGCGCCTTCACCTTGTCCACCACGTACTGGATGGCCTTGGCCCTCGTACGCTGCTTGCTCTCCTCCGCCACCTCGCCGTCCACCACGGTGACGATGGGCTTGATGGCCAGCACCGAGCCGAGCAGGGCCCGAGCGCCTCCGATCCGGCCGCCCTTCTTGAGATTGTCGAGCGTGGCCACGATGCCGAACAGGCGGGACCGGGGTACCAGGTCCAGGGCCAGGGCCGCCACCTCGTCCAGTCCCTTGCCGGCCAGGGCGGCCCGGGCGGCGGCCACCACGATCATCCCCTCGCCCAGCGAGGCGTTGCGCGAGTCGACCAACCTGACCTGTAGCTCGGCGGCCACTGCGTCGGCGGCCAGCTGAGCGGCCTGGGCCGTGGCCGACATGGCTCGGGAGATGGTGATGCAGACGACTGCCTCGGCTCCGGCCCGTTCGGCCTGGCGGAAAGCGGACTCGAACGCCCCGGGCGAGGGAGCGGAGGTCTCGGGCAGGGTCGGCGAGGCGTCGCAGCGGCGCCAGAACTCGGTGGCCGTCAGGTCGCGACGGTCGACGAACTCCTCCGTCCCGAAACGGATCGACAGCGGGACGACATTGATCCCGAGCTCTTCGCACAGGGCAGGCGGCAGGTCGCAGGCGCTGTCGGTGACGACTGTGATCCTGCCCATCTGCCTCCTCTGCGTCGCCTCCAGCTCCGGGCCGCCCGGCGTCAGGGCGATGAGACCTCCGGCCGAGTCGAACGGTCACATGGAGTCTGCCCGATGGCCGGTCCGGCGGTGACGGACGGCCAGGATGATGGTCCGCACAGGGAGCACGACGTCGTCCAGCCGGAGCACGACGGCTTCGGTCAAATAGGTGACGGCGCCCACGGCCACGCCCACCACCACCTGGACCATCTGGTCGACGAAGCTGTTGCCGGGCAGTATGCGCACGGCGAACGCGACCCCAACCGTCAGGGCGACGACGCCGATGAGGAGACGCCCGACGAACCCGAGCAGTCCCTCGCCGATCAGCTGGCCGGTGCGTCGGCGCAGATCGATCAACGCCACCACGGCGGCCACCGAGTAGGCCAGGGCATAGGCGGCGCCGAGGCCCTGGACGCCGAACGTGGGGTACAGGGCGAGGGCGGCCACGATGTTCACGCCGTTCTCCAGGAGGTACAGCATGAAGATGGTCCGGGTGTCCTGCATGGCCTGGTAGACCCGCACCAGCAACAAATAGACGCTGAACCCAGGCAGGCCGACGGCCAAGGCGGTCAGGGTCCCTGCCGTCGTGTGCGCGCCGGCGGGCCCCAGGCGGCCATGGCGCAGGACGACCCCTACGATGGGGGCGGCGAGCAGAGCCAGACCGGCCGCCGCCGGCACGATGATCGAGGCCACCGATGTCAGCCCGCGGCCCACCTGCCGGGCGAAGCCGACCACGTTGCCGTCGTGCCAACGCTCCGCCATCTCGGGCTGCAGCGCGCTCATGACCGACACGGCGTAGACACCGTGGGGCAGCAGGAAGAACAGCATGGCATTGACGTAGGCGGACTGGTCGCCGGCATGGCGGGTGGCCAGTCGGAACACCACCCACAGCGCCATCTGGTTGGCGGCCACGAAGCCGAGCGTCCAACCCGACAGCCGCAGCACCCGGTGGACCGTTGGACTGTGCGGGTCCCATACCCAGCGCAGGTGGAAACCCGCCGACGGGAGGAACGCGGCCTGGACCACCGCCATGGCGGCGATCCCGGCCGTCGTGCCGATGCCGAGGAGCAGCACCGCCGGCCACTGGTGGCGGAAGGCCCCCACCTCGATGCTGTGGGCGACATGGGGCAGCATCAGGAACACGGCGATGACGATCAGGTTGTTGGCCACCGGGGCGAACATGGGTGGACCGAAGCGTCGACGGGCCTGCAGCACGGCCGTGGTGATGCTGACGATGCCGTAGAAGACGATCTGGGCGGCGAAGAACCGCAGTAGGGTCGTCGCCAGGATCTGCTGGTCCGGCGTGGTCTGGGCCGCCAGGTAGAGGCGGATGATGTAGGGCGCAGCCAAGGCGAACAACGTGGCCGCCGTCAGCGAGACGACCAACACGATGGTGGCGACCGCTGACACCTCCCGCCACGCGTCCCGCTCCTCGTCGGCCGACGCCTCGCCGGCCTGGGACTTGGACAACAGGCTCACGAAGACGGGCACCAGGGTGGCCGACAGCACCCCGCCCAGGATCAGCTCGTAGATGATGTTGGGCGTCGTGTTGGCCACGTTGTAGGCGTCGGTCAGCGCCGTCTGGCCCAGGGCGTAGGCCAGGGCCAGGGTCTGTCCGAAACCGGTGACCCGGCTGAGCAGGGTGCCCGCCGCCATCACCCCGGTGGCCCGGGCCAGGGTCGGTCGTCTCACCGTGGACCGTGGTCCCACCCCTGCGCTCTGAGCCCCGAGCGCCGTGACCGGCGGGACAGCCGCCCATTCGGGCCCGTCGCCGGTGGTGGGCAGGCCCGGGAGCGGCGGATCAGTTACGGTCATCGTCCCGCGCCGGCCAGGTCCGCACGGCTCGGCGTCGCCTGTTGGCGTAATGCCCACGCAGCAGGCTTCGCACCCACCAGAACAACAGCACGCCGGCGGCCAGCACCAGCAGGGCGATGCCGAGCCCGGGCACCGCCGTCTGGCGGACGGTGAACCTGGTGGGCAGCTTGGTCAGGGGCTCCCGACCGTCGGGCGTCTCGAGGTAGACCCGCAGAGGAACGGCTCCGGCCGTGGGGGCCCGTACCTTGAAGAGCTGTGTCGTGGCCTGCTTGTCCAGCAGGAGCACCTTGCTGTCGCCCTCGGGGAAGGCGAGCTTGTCACTCTCCAGGCGCACGAGGACCTGGGCCACCTTGCCGGTGTCGTTCAGCACGGTCACGGGGATCTCGCCGGTGCGGGCGGTCAGGGACACGGTCCGGTTCCCGGGCATGCGGATCCCATGCAGGTCGGCGTCGGCGGCGGTGCTCACCGCGGCGATGCGTGCGCTCTGCTCGTCGGCCGTGAGGTCGCGGGACTCGGCGGTGAGCAGCGAGCGGTCGAGATCAGCGGCCCGGTCCTTGTCGGCGCTGAGCACGGCATTGCGAATGGCCAGCCGCTGCCGGGCCACGGCCACCTTGAAGGCCAGCGGGCTGCGGGCCGGGGCGCGTCCAGGGTCGGCCAAGGTGCGGGTCACCGGCGTCCCGGCCCGGCCCACGGTGGCGGCCGGGACTCCGGCGAAGTCGTCGTCCAGGTCGGCGGCCCGCAGCACTGGGCTGGTGGCCAGGCCCCCCATCAGTTCGGGCAGGAAGCCAGGCAGGGCCTTCCAGTTGCGGGGCGCCAGGATCGTGACCACCCGTGGGCCCTGCTCGGCGTTGGTGGCGTCCAGGAAGGCGAGGTCGGCCAGCGCATGGTCAGCAGCCAGCGCCTGGCGGTCCACGGGTAGGGACGGATCCAGCTCGGTCGCAAATGCCGGGTCCGAAGTCAGCGTCGGCATCGGTGGAACGCCCTTCGCCGTCAACGTCGTGGGCTGGAGTGGTTGAGCTCTGCCGTTGGCGGCCCTGGTCAGATCACTCTCCTGCACCACCAGGCGGGAGGCGCCGGCAGCCACGGCGGCCTGCAACGAGGTGGCGTCCAAGGGGTCCTCGGCCACCCAGGTACGGCGATCGAGGGACGAGGGGTCGATACCCAACAGGCTGCCCGTCGCCTGCGCCCCGGCCTGCAGCTGGTTGGCCAACTCGCCCCGGGCGCTCTCGCCGAGTGCGTCGACGTCGACCGGGACCCACGGTTGGACCACCACCTGGCGGGAGGAGGAGGCATGGGCCAGGCCGGCCAGCGTGGTGCGGGCGGCGTCGTCGAGCTCGTCCAGGGTCTCGGGTACGGGGGCCAGCACAACGGCTTGGCTGGGGAACCTGTCGAGGTCGGACACCAACTGGTCGATGCCCGTGGTGCCCACCGGCGGGGTCGGCACCTCGGAGCTCTTGGTCTGGCTCTGGGGCGGGGCATGTACGGGCAGGACCAGCGTTACCCGCAGTCGGCTGCCATCGGCGTGGGGCGGGACGGCGAGGACCTCGGTGACGAACCGGTCGACGGCGGGCCCGTCGTCCTTGTGCCTGAGCTCCACCTGGACGGGGTAGATGGCGACGCCGGCCCGGCCCATGCTCGGTAGCAGGAAGCGCTGGGCGCCGGACGCCCCGGGGTCCGGCGGCCCGGCCGCTGGGGTCGGGCCCCGCGTGGGCAGGGTCAGCGTGAACGTCCCGTCCGGGTTGGGGGGCGCCGTGTCGAGCCTCTGCACGAGGGCTTCACGGCCACCGCTCAGCTTGTCGCCGTTGAACGTGGCCCGCAGGTCCTGGCGGTTGTCGACCGGGCGGTACACGTCAACCGCCACCTCGAGGTCGGTGGGATCGGTCATCGCCTCAATACGGACCTGGAAGTCGGCATCGTCCCCGGGTGTGATCCATGCCGTCTGGTGGACCAGGACGATGTGAGCGGTCACGTTCGCCGCCCCCGATCCCGCCGGGGGGGTCGCCGCCGACGTGGTCGTGGACTTAGGCGACGTCCTCGGGACGGCCGTGGCCTTGGTGGTGGTGGTGGGCCGGGGTTTGGCCGCCGCCTGGGCCGGGCCGGCGGTCAGCACGCCGAGCATACCGATGAGCACGAGCGCGGCCGCCACCCCGCCCGCGGCCCGCGTCACGAGCTGTCGCCGAGCCCGGTTGACAGAACCGACAGGCCATGGGGCAGGCGGTGGAACCCCAGGCGCTCGTAGACGTGCAGCGCATCCATGTTCTGGTCCTGGGTATTGACGATGGCAACCTGGGCCCGCCACCGTCGTAACCACGCCAGCCCGTCGACCACGAGGGCGCTCCCCGTGCCCGCCTGCCGGTGGCCCGGGTGCACGCCGAGCCGCTGGAGGTAGCCGCGTCGGCCCGACCGGCCGGTGATGGCGTAGCCGATCACATCGCCGTCGAGCTGGGCCAACCGGAAGCGGGCTCTGGCCGTGGCTCGGATGGCGTCATCGAGGCCCGGTTCGTCGAGGCGCCAGAACGGTTGGAACGCGGCGGAGTCGACGGCCAGGACGTCGAGCCGGTCGGCGGCATCGGCCCGGCGCAGGACAGCCCCTGTGCGGGCCCGCGGTAGACGGCGCAGGTCGTGGGCCAGCAGGAAGAGCTGCTCCTGGACCCCGAAACCGGCGGCCAGGAACGACCGCTGCTCGTCCGGCGAAAGAGCGCTGGTGACCACCCGGGAGAAGCCGCGGGAGGCGAGGTGGTCGAGGCAGCGCCTCACGAAGTCGACCGACAAGGCCGGGCCGTCGGGGAGCAGCGAGAGGTGGGCGACCTGCCGGTCACCTCGCCAGGCACCGGTTCGGGCCCGCTCGCGACCCCACCGGAAGACATCCACGTCTGCCGCTGCCACCGGATGTCGAGCGTAGCGGCGGGGACCAAGGCGCAAGCTCTCCCCCTGGCTACCGTCATGGTATGGCTGCCGTGGTCCTGGAGACGGCCGACGCATTCCTGGCCCACGAGGCCGGCCCGGGGCACCCCGAGCACCCCTCCCGCCTGGAAGCGGTGCTGACGGGAGTGGATCAGGCCGGACTGGGCGAAGCTGTGCTGCGGGTGGCCGCCAGGGCGGCCCGTGCCGACGAGCTCCAGCTCGTCCACCCGGCGCCCTACCTGCACGCACTGCAACGGTTCTGCCAGGCCGGCGGCGGCCAGATCGACGGCGACACGAGGGTCAACGGGTCTTCCTGGTCGGCGGCCGTCCATGGAGCGGGCGCCGGGCTCGACGCCGTCGAACGTCTCGACCGGGGCGAGGCCGTGGCCGCTTTCTGCGCTGTGCGCCCGCCTGGCCACCACGCCACGCCGCAGCGGGCCATGGGCTTCTGCCTGGTGAACAACGTGGCTGTGTGCGCTGCCGTCCTCGCCGAACGGGGTGAGCGGGTCCTTATCGTCGACTACGACGCCCATCACGGCAACGGCACCCAGGACGCGTTCTGGAGCGACCCACGGGTGGCCTACGTGTCACTCCACCAGTGGCCCCTGTACCCCGGCACGGGACGCCTGGACGAGGTGGGAGCCGGTGCCGGCGCGGGCACGACGGTCAATATTCCGTTGCCGGCCGGCACCGGGGGCGACACCTACCGCGAAGCGGTCGACGACGTGGTGGTGCCGTTCGCCGAGCGGTTCGCCCCGTCCTGGCTCCTGGTGTCGGCCGGCTTCGACGCCCACCGGGCCGATCCGCTCACCAGCCTGGGACTGTCGGCCGGCGACTTCGCCGACCTGACGGCCCGGCTGGCCAGGCTGGTCCCCGCCGGCCGGGTGATCGCCTTCTTGGAGGGCGGTTACGACCTCGACGCGCTCGCCGCATCGGCCGGAGCTTGCGTGGCTGCGCTGGCCGGCGAGATCTGGCGGCCCGAGGCCGCCACCGGCGGCCCCCGGAGCCGACCGGTGATCGACGCGGCGCGCCGACGCCATGGCCTCTGATCCCAGGCGGGAGCGGAACAGGCCAGAGCCGGCTGGAAGGGCGGGAACCCGGCGCTGACGGCTCCGGGGGAAGACCGGCGGCGTCAACCCCAGCGACGGCTCGAACTGCGTTGTCCGGTGGTCTCGACCACCGGGGTGCCGTGGGTGAGACCGGTCCTCACCACCCAACTGCGCCCGCAGGCGGTGCAGGTCCCGGTGTGGGGGACCCGATGGGTGGCGGCGGAGGCGGCACAGGACGGACAGTGCGACCATCCCAACGCCACGAGCCGACCCTGCACCTGCATCCCGCCCGCGACCACGGCCATGCCCCGTTGTAGCGCCCCACCGCCGCCCGCGGGTGGATGCCCTCACGTCCATGGCTGGGCCACGGGTCGGCCCGCGTACCCTGTCGCGGTGGTCCCTGAGCGCTTTCGGCCCCTGATCGACGAGACGGCCGAACTGGCCCGGCGCTTCCAGACGGCCGGCCACCGCCTCTACCTCGTCGGGGGCGTCGTCCGGGACGCGATGCTGGGCCGGGAGCGGCACGACGAGGACGACATCGACCTCACCACCGACGCCCGTCCGGAGGAGATCCTGGCGGTGGTGGAAGGGTGGGCCGACGCCGTGTGGGACCAGGGTCGGCGGTTCGGGACCATCGGCTTCCTGCGCCACGGCCGCCGCCACGAGGTGACCACGCACCGTGCCGAGGCGTACTCGCCCGACTCCCGAAAGCCGGACGTGGCCTTCGCCACTGACGTCGAGGCCGACCTGTCACGCCGTGATTTCACCGTCAACGCCATCGCCCTGTCCCTGCCCGACGTGCGCGTCATCGACCCCTTCGGCGGACTGGACGACCTGGCCGCCCGCCGGTTGCGCACGCCCCTCTCGCCCGAGGAGAGCTTCAGCGACGACCCACTGCGCATGCTCAGAGCGGCCCGGTTCATGGCCGGGTACGGCCTCGAGCCCGACGAGGCCCTCATCGACGCCGTCAAGCGGTTGCACGGCCGTCTGGAGATCGTGTCCGCCGAACGCATCAGGGACGAGTTGGACAAGCTGATTGTCGTCCCCCGACCGGGGCCGGGGTTGTGGTTCGTGGTGCGGACCGGCCTGGCCGACGAGTTCCTGCCCGAGCTCCCCGCCCTCGAGGTGGAGCAGGACCCCGTCCACCGCCACAAGGACGTATTGGCCCATACCATCGCCGTGGTCGAGAAATCCTCCCCTGACCGGATCCTGCGACTGGCCTGCCTGCTCCACGACGTGGGCAAGCCCAAGACCCGCTCGATCGGACCGGGTGGTGTGAGCTTCCACCACCATGAGATGGTCGGCGCCCGGATGACCCGCGACCGTCTACGGGCGCTGCGCTATTCCACCCAGGACATCGACGACGTGAGCCGCCTGGTCGAGTTGCACCTGCGGTTCCACACCTACGAGATGGGGTGGACCGACTCGGCCGTGCGGCGCTATGTCCGCGACGCCGGTCCTCTCCTCGGCCGGCTCAACGAGCTCACGCGCTGTGACTGCACGACCCGCAACGCCCGTCGGGCCGCCGCTCTGAGCCGACGCATGGACGAGCTCGAACGGCGCCTGGTCGAGATGGCCGAGCGGGAGGAGCTGGACTCCATCCGCCCCGAGCTGGACGGCGACGCGGTGATGGCCCGGCTCGGCATACCACCCAGCCGCGACGTAGGGCGTGCCCTGGAGTTCCTGCTGGAGCTGCGCATGGAGGAAGGCATGCTCGGCCCCGACGAGACCGGCCGCCGCCTGGACCACTGGTGGGCCGCCGAAGGCGGCCATCGCTCCGCTCGGCCGCCTTCGGCGGAAACGGCCTAAAGCCTCTGGATCTCGCTCCGCTCGCCCTGTTTTCTTGTCCGCCTTCGGCAGAGCCGGCGGCGGACCGGTGGGGGCACCGCCCCCACACCCCCCGTGGGGGCTACCGCCCCCACACCCCCATTGGGGGCTACCGCCCCCAAACCCTTGCCCAACCAGGGGGGCCGCGGGAGGGGGCACTGGCCCTCCCGCGCCGACGCCTAGTGGCCTTCCTTGCGGGCCCGGATGATGAGGGTTCGGGGCACGTACAGGAACGTTTCGCGCCAGTCACGGCTGCGCAGGCCGGAGCGCACGGGCTCGGGCTCGAGGATCGTGTCCACCCGCAGGGTCGACCGGTACAGCTGGCCGTAGAGGTCGCTGAGGGTGTGGCGGTAGTCGGTGAATGCGATGCCGTTCCATTGGTACTCGATCGGGGCGCGGTCGAAGTACGACCGGCGGATGCGCAGCGGCTCTATGGGACTGCTGTCGTCGATCATGTCGTACGCCGGATGGGGCATGCTGAAGACGAGGGTGCCGCCGCTCTTCAGCACCCGGTGTACCTGGCGGAACACCCTGGACAGATCTTCCACGTGGCCGAAGGCATAGGCGGAGAACACCAGGTCCACCGAGTCCGAGCGGAGGAAGGCCAGGTCGGCCAAGTCGGCATGGCGGAGCTCGACCTTGACGCCCTCCTTCTCGCAGAGCCGGCGGGCGAAGGCCAGTTGCTCGTCGGAGAAGTCCACGCCGATGGCGGTGGCGCCCTGTTTGGCGAAGGCGATGGCGCACTGCGCGCCGCCGCAGCCAAGTTCGACGACGCGCTTCCCCTCGACATGGCCGCACAGCTTGAGGTCGGCCTCCGTCGGTATGTCGGGCCCGTAGGTGACGACATCGGTGGGCAGGCGGGCGCCGGCCTGGTAGGCGGCGGAGTGACGATCCCAGCCGGCGGCGTTTTCAGTGGGCACCCCTGGAGTCTGCCCCGGTCGCGTCCGCCGTGTGGGGAGCCCGGCTGCGGGCCTCAGTAGGACCCGCTTTTACCCGGTTGACCCGTAGCGGCCGGGGCCGAAAAGGGCGGGCGACGGGGCGCAGGGCAAGCGCCGGGCTGCCGCTACGACCCGGCGGCGAACTCCTCGACCATGCGGTGGGCGTCGTCGTCGTGGTACTGCACTGGCGGGCTCTTCATGAAGTAAGCCGAGGGGCCCACCAGCGGGCCACCGATGCCCCGGTCCATGGCCAACTTGGCGCAACGGACAGCGTCGATGATGACGCCGGCCGAGTTGGGCGAGTCCCATACCTCTAGCTTCAGCTCGACGTTGAGGGGCACATCGCCGAAGTTGCGGCCTTCCAGACGGATATAGGCCCATTTGCGGTCTTCGAGCCAGGGGACGTGATCGGACGGGCCGATGTGGACATCGTCGGCGGCAATGCCGTTGTCGATCTGGCTGGTGACCGCCTGGGTCTTGGAGATCTTCTTCGACTCCAGTCGCTCACGCTCGAGCATGTTCTTGAAGTCCATGTTCCCACCCACGTTCAACTGGTACGTACGGTCGAGCACCAGGCCCCGGTCCTCGAACAACCGGGCCAGCAGACGGTGGACGATCGTGGCTCCCACCTGGCTCTTGATGTCGTCACCCACGATGGGCACGCCCGCATCGGCGAATCTCTTGGCCCACTCCGGATCGGACGCGATGAACACCGGGATGGCATTCACGAACGCCACGCCGGCGTCGATGGCACATTGGGCGTAGTGCTTCTGGGCCGTGTCGGAGCCGACCGGCAGGTAGGCGACCAGGACGTCGGCCCCCGTCTCGCGCAGGACAGCGGCGACGTCGACGGGTTCGGCCGGGCTCTCCTCGACGGCGAGGCGGTAGTACTTGCCCAGGCTGTCGAAGGTGGGGCCGCGCTGTACGGTGACGGCCAGATCGGGCACCGTGGCGAAGCGAATGGTGTTGTTCTGCCCGGAGAACACAGCCTTGCCCAGGTCGACCCCCACCTTCGCGGCGTCGACGTCGAACGCGGCCACGAACTCGACGTCGCCCACGTGGTAGCCACCGAGGACGACGTGCATGAGGCCTGGCACCGAGTCGGCGGGATCGGCCTGCCGGTAATACTCGATGCCCTGAACTAGGGAGCTGGCGCAGTTGCCGACGCCGGCGATGGCGACCTTGATCCTGGTCATGTGGGTGTGTCCTCCCGGGAGGTTCGGGTCCGTTCCCGCTCAGCCGCGATCAGGCGGTCGAGCCAGGAAATGTCGTGTTCGGTTACCTCGGTGCCGTGCTCGAGCAGCGACCGGCCGTAGGTGTCCGTGCCGGCTGCCTTGAGGGAGCGCCGACCGCGGTCGAGGCGCTCGACCAGGGCGGCGCGCCGCCGCTCGAGCAGACCGAGGCGGGCGTCGTCGGGCAGGTG
This sequence comes from Acidimicrobiales bacterium, assembly GCA_038232515.1. Classification (GTDB taxonomy): domain Bacteria; phylum Actinomycetota; class Acidimicrobiia; order Acidimicrobiales; family JAUJNH01; genus JBBSHS01. Next base: position 13,758 of record JBBSHS010000009.1, on the reverse strand, counting down.
ACGGGCGAAGGCCAGGCGCAGGTTGAAGGCGCGGTCGTCCTCGGTCGAGGCGGCTGCGTCAGCCAGCAGGTCCTCGAACAGGCGGTCGCCCTTCACCGTGATGCCGTAGACCTTGCGGCTGCGCCCACCCCGTCCCGGCGACCTGACCTCACCCCGTGCCGCCCGGGCCCGCGCCCTGAAGGCGGCCAATTCGGCACCCAGCGAGCCCGTGGCCGGCGACGGTGGGGCAGCCGCAGGAGCATCGTTGGCCTCGACCGCCTTGACCGCGTCGGCTCGCTCCAGACGGCCGAGAGCCGGGTACAGCGAGCCGAACGACACTGCGGAGAAGGTCCCCAGCATCTCGGTGAGACGGCGCTTGAGCTCGTAGCCATGCAGATCCTGTTCCTTCAGCACGCCCAAGATGGCGAGTTCGAGCACTTCACCTCCCCGATATATCGAAACGATACATCGACAGTATGGGCGCGTACCCGGCCGAATGGCAACAGCGCAGGTCAGTAGCGCTCCTGCGGGCCGACCTGGTCGTTCGTCGCCTGGCCCGCGCGCCCGCCCCTACTGCGGGCCGCGGCGGCGGCGTGGGATCCGCACGGCGGCATCTGGGCATCGGGCATGGCCGGCTCACCGCTCCCGGGACCGTTCAGGCCCGGAGGTAGCCTGTGGGCCATGACGTTCCGCCCGGAGGCGACGAGGGGCGCCCCCAACAACGCTGCCTTCCCCGGGCAGGTCGATTTCCGGCTGGCCCGCAACGCGGTGGTCAACGACTACAAGAAGGGCCGCCTGTCGCGCCACGACGTGTGCGACGCCCATCCCGAGCTCCTCAGGGCGGCCCGGAACCTGGGCGAGCCCGCCAGCATCGACTGCCCGATCTGCGGGCAGCACCAGGTGGTGCTCGTCTCCTATGTCTTCGGCCCTCGCATGCCGCCCTCGGGCAAGGTGGTGGAGAGCGCCAAGGCGTTGGGCCATCTGGCCGGCCGTTCGAGCGAACTGGCCTGCTACGTGGTCGAGGTGTGCCCGGGCTGCTCGTGGAACCATCTGGCCCGGACGTATCCGGTTGGCCGCGGCCGCGGGGCCCGCTGACAATCCCGGTCGTGCCCCTGACCGTCGACGAGAGTGGCCCTTCACCAGCCGCGGCTGAGCGCACGACGCCTGCGGCGCTGGCCTGGCCCCGACCGGTTCCGCTGTTGGCGGGGGTGGTGGCGGTGGCCTTGGCCGTCGTCGGTCGCGGCGATGCCGTGGTGCTGGCGGCGCTGGTGGCCCTGGCTGCGGGGACAGGACCGGGAGCACTGGCTGGCGCCGGTGCGGTCGTGGCTACGGCTCTGCGCTGGGGGACGACGTCGCTGGCGGCGGTGGTGGGCGCCCAGGCGGTCCTCGGCCCGGCGGTGACCGTCGGTCCGATGGTCGCCGCCGCCGGTAGCGCCATGGCGGTGGTCGGTGCCCTGCTCGGGTCGGTGCTGGGGCGGCGCGGGGCATGGATGGCCGTCGCCGCGGTGGCGCCGCTGGCCCTGTCGACGGGCCAGGCCACGACCGGTAGCGGTCTTCGGGCCATCGTGGCTCTGGCCTCGGTCGCCGTGGCCGCCATGGTGGGCCGGCTCCTGCCGGTTCGACGCGGCCCGGCGGTGGCATGGGCCGGAGTGGTCCTGGCCGCCGCCGGCGCCGGGCTCTGTCGATGACGACCACGGACGACGAGCCGAATGGCGATCCGCCGCCCCAGGACCGTTACCCCCGGCCGGTGCCGGTCCTGCGCCTGACCGCTTTCCCGTCCGCGCCTGCGCCCGTTGAGCGAGGTGACCGGCCAGAACCGCGCCCTGACCGGTCCGAGCTCCCCTCCGAGCCGGCAGGCCGGTCCCGCCGCGCAGGCCGGTCCGAGCGCGCAGGCCGGTCCCGCCGCGCAGGCCGGTCCGAGCGCGCAGGCCGGTCCGAGCGACCCTCCGAGCCGGCGGACCGGTCCGAGCGACCCTCCGAGCCGGCGGACCGGTCCGAGCGCCGCTCGCGCCTGGCCGTTGGGCGGTTCGGTTGGGAGATCGTCGTGGGACTGGCGGCGGTTGCCGTCCTTGGGGCACACCGTCTGGCTCCGCACGCACCTTTGCTGTGGGCGTGGGCGGCGGCGGCCTCGTTGCTGGCGCTCGCCTGCGTGCCTCCGCGGCGTCCTGTCGAGTGGCTGCTGGCGACGGCCGGCGCCGCAGTGGTCCTCGCCGGTCTGCTGCTGGCCACACCGGGCAGCCTGGTAGCCGGGACGGCGGTTGTCCTCCTCGCCATTGGGGTCGTGAGCTGGCGGACCTCCCGCTTGGGGCTGGCGCTGCCCGCTGTCTTGTGGGCCGGCTGGGTCCTCCACCGCGGTGGTGACCTCCCGCAGGCTGTGGCCGCCAGCGGGCGGCTGGGCCCGGCTGCGGTGGTGCTGGCCGGCGGCAGCCTGCTCGCCCTGGCCGCCGACCCGTTCGAGCCCGGGCCTCTCTCGGCGGTGCTGCTCGGCCCCGGCCTGCTCCTCGTGGCCTCGGGCGCAGCCCTCAGCGGTCGGCCCATGGTCATGGGATGGGCCATCGGCGCCGTGGCCGTCGCCGTGGCCGCCAGCGGTCGCCCGCTCATGGCCGCCACCCTGCTGGTGGGCAGCGCAGCCGCCGTCGGAGGGACGGGGCTGGCCACTCCGCTTGCCGTCGGCGTGGTCGTCGCCCTTGTCGTCGGCCGGTGGGTCGAGGCCCCGGCCGACACCCGGTTGCTGGCCTTGGCCGTGCCTGGCGTGGCCGCCCTGGCCGCGGTGGTGGGCCCCACGACCGCTGCCCCCGTGTGGCTGGGACTGATGGGGCTGGCGGTGACGGCTCCCCGCCCCGATCGCACGGCCCGGTGGGAGCGGCTGATCCGTCCCGGCACCGTGCCCACGGTCCTCCTGGCCATCGCTCTGGCGCTGGGGCCCGCCCGTCTGGTGCCGCCGGGTAGCTAGTACGATGCCGTCCCGGCCCGATGCCCACCCCTCCCCTTGAACCCTCGCGGGCCCGGCCCCGCCCGGACCAGTCGACGACGCCCGGCGCCAGACGCCCCCGCCGGCCCGTCAATCGGCGGCGTCCGGCCCCAGCCGGCCGGCGTCGGCCCACGGACACGTCCCCAGCCGTCGGCGCCCAGAAGGTCACCGGGCGACGGGGGCCGCCCCGAGGCAGCTTCGTCTGGCGCCACCGCCGCTTTTTGTGGTGCGCCGGCTTGCTGGTGTTCACCGCCGTGGCCGGCGTCGCCTATCTGGCCTCCAAGGTGCCGGTGCCGTCGGCCGCCCCGCCGACCCAGACGACGTTCCTGACCTACGCCGACGGTGCCAGGCTGGCCACTCTCGACTCCGGCCAGAGCCGGGTGCTGGTTCCGTTGGACCGGATCCCCAAGGTCGTCCAAGAGGCCGTCATCGCCACCGAGGACCACAAGTTCTACGAGCACAAGGGCATCGACCCCATCGGCATCCTGCGGGCGGTGGTGGCCAACGCGCGGGGTGAAGGGGCCCGCCAGGGCGGTTCCACCATCACCCAGCAGTACGTGAAGATCACTTTCACCACCCGGCAGCGCACCATCACCCGCAAGGTCAGAGAGGCGGTGCTGGCCGTCAAGCTCGAGCGGGAGCTGAGCAAGGACCAGATCCTCGAGCGCTACCTGAACGCCGTGTACTTCGGACGCGGGGCCTACGGGGTACAGGCGGCTTCGCAGGCCTACTTCGGCCTGGACGTGCAGGACCTCCATCTTCAGCAGGCCGCATACCTGGCCGGGCTCATCCGGGCCCCCCAGACGGCGGACATAGGCCGGGAGCCGAGGACGGCCACCCTTCGACGCGACCTGACGCTGCGCTCGATGGTGGGCAGCCACGTCATCACACAGCACGATGCGGACGTCGTCATGGCCACGCCGCTCAACACCTACACCATCCGGCGCGCCGATCAGCTGCCATCGGTGGAGGACCACGACATCGGTACCGAGTACTTCGTGGACATGGTCAAGCGCGCCCTCGTGGCCAAGTACGGCGAGGCCACCGTGCTGGGGGGCGGGCTGCGGGTGACGACCTCACTCGACCGGGTGCTCCAAGGCGACGGCTACCGCGCCGTGGAGGACACCCTCTACAAGAACGAGCCTTCCGGCGCCCTAGTCGCTCTGGACGGCGACGGCCACATCGTGGCCATGGTCGGAGGGCGTGACTACGGCCAGAGCACAGTGAACCTGGCGCTGGGCAAGGGCTTCGGCGGGGGCGGCAGGCAGGCCGGGTCGACGTTCAAGCCATTCCTCCTGGCCGAAACGGTGCACGAGGGCTATACCGTGGAGTCGGCCTTCCCTGCCCCTCCCAAGGTGATCGTGCCCAAGGCCGACAACGGCAAGGACTACCCGGTATCGAACTACGAGGGCGAGTCGCCCGCCGCCCAGATCAACCTCATCGACGCCACCGAGCTGTCGGTCAACACCGTCTACATCCAGCTGGAGCAGGCCATCGGAGGCGGCGACGCGGCCAAGGGCGCGGCGAAGCTGGCCACGATGGCCAAGCAGTTGGGGGTGTCAGCGCCGCTTGCTGCCAACGCCTCGCTGGTGCTCGGGAGCGCGGCCGTGTCGCCGCTCGACATGGCGGCCGGCTACTCGAGCTTCGCCGACGGCGGCATGCAGACATCGCTGCGGTCGATCCTGCAGGTGACGGACAGGGACGGTCACGTCCTCGAACAGGCCAAGGTCCAGCGCACCCAGGTGCTGACCGGCGCCGAGGCGGACGTCGTCACCTACTGCCTCCAACAGGTGGTCGACAAGGGCACGGGCGCCGGCGCTCAGCTGTCGGGGGGCCATCCCGCGGCCGGCAAGACCGGGACCACCAACGACAATGCCGATGCCTGGTTCGTGGGCTACACCCCGGCCCGGCTCACCACCGCCGTCTGGATGGGCTGGCCCGACAGCGAGGCCCGTCAGATGAGCGACGTCCGGGGCAAGCCCGTCACCGGCGGTTATCTGCCCGCTACCATCTGGAAGCGGTTCGTCGACGCCGCCTACGCCGACGCGCCCGGGATGAGACACGGGCCGGCCGATTTCGCCCAGCCCAAGTCGTTCCCGGGCGTCGTCCTCGGCCGAGCCGGACGCCTGTCGGGAACGGTCGCCACGTCGCCCTCCACATCGAGCGCTCCGGGTGCCTCGGGTGCTCCGGGGTCGACGAGCTCGACAGGCGTGTCAGCGGTACCCACGTCGCGGGGCCGGTCGGCCACCACGGTCACCGACCCCGCCACCACGTCGACGACGGCTGCTAAGAACAAGCCGACGACCACGTCGACCACGTCACGGGCCCCTCCCAGGCCGCCGCCCGCCGCCGTCTTTCCCCGCGCCGGGTCGCCCTGACGGCTGGGCCTCGGTGAGGGGGTCAGCAGCCCTGGCCCGGCCTGACCGGCGAGGGATCAGTCCGGGGTGGGCGAGGTACCCGCCACGTCATGGGGGTATCTCGTCCGGCAGGCGCGGCACCAACTTTCCACATCGGCCAGCCTCGCGGTGGTGACGGGCGTGTCGGACGAGCCGTCCAGGACGAAGACCCGGTAGACGGCCACGAGATCTTCGCCCAGGGCCGCGCAGCTGTCGCAGGTGCCGCTGGTCGGGCCCACTCCGGCACCGTACACTTGTGCCGACCGCCGGCAGCCGTGGGGCGCCGGACGGCAGGAGGTCAGTCCATGGCTACCATCACGGTCCCGGCTGTGCGCGCCAGCAAGGGCGGCGATCCCCTGGTGATGGTCACGGCCTACGACTCGCCGACGGCCCGCATCGCCGATCAGGCGGGAGTCGACCTCGTCCTCGTCGGTGACTCCGTCGCCATGGTCGTCCTCGGCTACGACGACACCTTGTCGGTGACGGTCGAGGACCTGGCCCACCACACCGCAGCCGTGGGCCGTGCCCGTCCGAGGGCCTTGGTGGTGGCCGACCTTCCCTGGATGAGCTACCACCTGAGCGTCGAGGACACCGTACGCAACGCCGCCACCTTGGTGCGGGCGGGTGCCCAGGCGGTCAAGCTCGAAGGCGGTCGCAAGCGGCTCGCCATGATCGAGGGCATCCTCGACGCCGAGATCCCGGTGATGGGCCACCTCGGCCTGACTCCCCAATCGGTGCACGCCATGGGTGGCTTCAAGGTGCAGGCCAGACAGGCGGACGCGGTCCGCGTCCTGGTCGACGACGCCATCGCCCTGAGCGGGGCCGGGTGCTTCTCGATCGTCCTGGAGGGCATTCCCGACGTGGTCGCCCGCATGGTGACCGAGGCGGTGCCGATCCCGACCATCGGCATCGGCGCCGGCCCCTGGTGCGACGGGCAGGTACTGGTCATGCACGACCTCCTGGGCCTCAACGACGGCCGCCTGCCCACCTTCGTCCGCCGTTACGCGACCTTGAAGGCCGATGCCGTGGCCGCCGTCAGCCGGTACGCCGAGGATGTGAGAAGTGGGCGGTTCCCCAGCCACGGCGAGAGCTACCATCTGCCCGAGGAGGTGGCCGCCCAGCTCGGCGGGGCCAGTGCCACCGGCTGATATGGCTCTGCGGACCATCCGGCACGGACACGACGGCTGCGGTGTGGCCGGCGGCCGGACCGGCGAGGCATGATCGAGGGGTGAGCTCGCCGGGTCGACGGTCGTCGAGGTCCTTGTCGGACCTGCCCAGGGGCCTGCGTGACGGGCCCGTCGGCCGTCTCGACACCGAGGTCGGTGTTCGGCGCCTCGGCGTGGTGACAGTGGGCATGTTCGTCCTGGGCGTGCTCGCCCTACTGGCCTGCGGAGGATCGTCGCCCGCCGATCCGCACACCGCATCGTCCTCCAAGGTGCCCGGCTTCGACGAGGCCCGCCTCACCATCCATCCCGGCACCGGCCAGGGCAATGGCCTCAACCACGCCTGCGTCCTGCTGGCGTCGACGCCCGCCCAGCACGAGAAGGGCCTCATGGGTCGCCATGACCTGGCCGGCTATCCGGCCATGGCCTTCACGTTCGCGCAGGACTCGACCGTCTCCTTCTACAACCGCGACGTCCCCATCGCACTGTCGGTGGCGTGGTTCGACGCCAACGGTGCCTTCGTCGGCGCCAAGGACCTGGCCCCCTGTGCGGACGTCGCCGGGTGCCCGACCATCGGCTCCCCTGCTCCGTTCCGCACCGCACTCGAGGTGCCCGGAGGCGGCCTCGGAGCCATCGGTGTCGGCCCCGGTTCGACCGTCACCGTCACCCCCGGGTGCGGCGCCTAGCAGAGCCATCCTCGGCGCAGCGGTAGGCCATGGCCTCCGCTGTCACACCTCCATGCCATCCTGGCCACGTGGGCACATCGCCAGCGTCGATTACCATGACAGGGCTCGTTCCAAAGAGCACCCTGCCCCACCTGTGGGGCCGCACCGGGCAGATTGCGCCGGAGCGTCCGAAGGGAGTGCGCCCCATGCGGCCCTATGAAGTCATGGTCATCCTCGGTGCCGGCCTCGAGGAGGAAGTCATCAGGGGGGTCATCGACCGCTCCACCGAGACCATCAAGGCCAATGGGGGTAACCCGGGCCGGGTCGAGCGGTGGGGCAAGCGTCGGTTCGCCTATGAGCTGCACCACCGTTGGGAGGGCTACTACGTCCTCTTGGAGGCCACCGCACCGCCGGAGGCCATGGCCGCGCTCGACCGGGTGCTCCACCTGTCCGATGATGTCATCCGCCACAAGGTCATCCGGCTTCCGGACACCGCGGCCGGCCGGGTTGCCCCCGGCACCACCGCGGGCCGGCCGGCCGTGGCCGAGGCGGGCCCGAGCGCGTAACGAGGAGCGAGCATGCCCGACAACACCGTCACCGTCATCGGCAACGTCACGAGGGACCCGGAACTGCGGTTCACTCCCTCGGGACAAGCCAACGCCACATTCGGCATCGCCGTCAACCGGCGCTGGCGCGATCAGCAGTCCCAGGAGTTCCGAGAAGAGGTGTCCTTCTTCAACGTGAAGTGCTGGCGCGATCTGGCCGACAACGTGAGCGAGTCGCTGGCCAAAGGGTCCAGGGTCATCGTCACCGGCCGCCTCGAACAGCGCAGTTGGGAGGACCAGGACGGCAACAAGAAATCCGTCGTCGAAATCGTGGCCGACGAGGTCGGCCCTTCGCTGCGGTGGGCCTCGGCCCAGATCACCAAGAACGAGCGCCGTTCGCCCGATGGAGGTGGCAGCCCGGGTCCCTCGGGCGGTGCCACCCGTCCTGTGGCCAACGCCGCTCAGGCCTACGACGAGGAGCCGTTCTAGATGGCACGCAACAACGACCGTGACCGCACGAAGCGGGGTGGCAAGGACGCCGCCCGGCGGGTGATGAAGAAGAAGGTCGACATCATCGCCCGCGACTCGATCGAGTGGGTGGATTACAAAGACGTCAACCTCTTGCGCAAGTTCATGAGCGATCGGGGCAAGATCCGGGCCCGTCGGGTATCGGGTCTGTCCACTCAGCACCAGCGGGCTGTGGCCACCGCCATCAAGACCGCACGCGAGCTCGCCCTGCTGCCGTACAGCCAACGCACCGTCACCGAGCGCACCGGGGCCAGCCGTCGTCCCCGCCGGTCCGACGCCGAGGCCGCACCCACGCCCGAGGTCAGATTGCCCGAGCCCGACGGCAATGCGCCCGCCGCGATCGTCGCCGACGGCGGTGAGCGCCAGTGAAGGTGGTGCTGCGATCCGATGTCGCCGGCGTCGGCAAGAAAGGCGACATCGTGGACGTGGCCGACGGGTTCGCCCGCAACTATCTGGTCCCTCGTGGCCAGGCATTCGTGGCCAGCGACGGCGTGACCGCCCAGGCCCAGTCCATGCGGCGCTCTCGCGACGTCACCGACGCCAAGGACCGGGAGGGGGCCGAGATGGTGGCGCGCAGCCTGGTGCCGGCCGTCATCACCATCGAGGTCCGGGCCAGTGGTGAGGGCAAGCTGTTCGGGTCGGTCACGACGACCGACGTGGTCGAGGCGGTTGAAGCCCAGACGGGCATCGTCCTGGACCGCCGCAAGATGCAGCTCGAAGACCCCATCAAGGTCGTTGGCACCCACGAAGTCCCCGTCCGGCTCCATCCCGAGGTTCAATTTCGCGTCACCGTCGACGTCGTCAAGGCCTGACGAGCTAGGAGGAGGGACCGAATCCCTCTTCTTTTACCGGCACTCCCTCCATCGGGACAGTCGAAAATGTGGGCATGACGCCAATTTGGCGCTGGCCAAGCGGTCCGGCATGGCGTAGCATCGAACATATGTTCGCCCCTGGCGGCAACCGACTTGTTGGTGCTCGGTCATCCCCAGAGCCGGCCCGGATACCCCCAGGCATGTGCCCGATACCCCCAACAAGTTGCCCTATCGCTCCACAGGCGTGCTCGGCGAGGCTGGGTTGACATGGTGCAGGTCGCTGAAGAGGTTCTTCGACGTGGCAACAACGCCGGAGCTGGCCGGGGGCGGGTCCCACCCCACGACCTGTCCGCCGAGGAGTCGCTCCTCGGCGCCATGCTGCTCCATCGCGATGCCATCGCCGCGGCCACCGAGGTGTGCTCGGCCGAGGCCTTCTACAAGCCAGCCCACGGCCACATCTACGACGCCATGTGTGCGTTGTACGCCAAGGGCGAGCCGGTCGACCCGGTCACCGTGGCCGACGAGCTGCGCCGGTCTGATCTCCTCGACGCCGTCGGCGGCCCGTCCGTCATCGTCGCTCTCCAGGCGAGCACACCCGCCACCGGCAACGCCGCCCGCTACGCCCGCATCGTCGAAGAGCTGGCCGTCCTGCGCCGGCTCATCGGGGTGGCCGGTGAGATCGCCGAGCTGGGCTACGACGTCCCAGACGACGTCGACGCCGCAGTCGACCGGGCCGAGTCACTGGTGTTCGAGGTGGCCCAGCGCCGTGTGGCCGACACCATGGCGCCGTTGCGCGACCTGTTGGGCCAGACCCTCGACCGCCTCGAGACGCTGTTCGACCGGGGCGAGGAAATCACCGGCGTGCCCACCGGCTTCCTCGACCTCGACCACCAGCTGGCCGGCCTCCAGCCCTCCAACCTCGTCATCGTCGGAGCCCGTCCAGGGTGCGGCAAGACGTCGTTCGCCCTCAACGTCGCCGCCCATGCCGCCATACACGCCCGGCGGCCGGTGGTGTTCTTCTCGCTGGAGATGAGCCGGATCGAGATCTCCAGCCGCCTGTTGTGCGCCGAGGCCCGGGTTGACTCGAGCCGCATGCGCAACGGCCGGCTGCTCGAGTCCGACTGGCCCAAGATCTCCCAGGCCATCGGCAAGTTGGGCGAGGCGCCGATCTTCGTGGACGACAACCCGATGGTCACCGTCATGGACATCCGGGGCAAGTCCCGCCGGCTCAAATCCAAGTTGGGCGATCTGGGGCTGGTGGTCGTCGATTACATCCAGCTGATGAGCGGTCGCTCCAAGGCCGAGAACCGCCAGGTCGAGGTGTCCGAAATCAGCCGCGGCCTCAAGATCCTGGCCCGAGAGCTGGAGTGCCCGGTGATCGCCCTGTCCCAGCTGTCTCGAAACCTCGAGAGCAGGGCCGACAAGCGCCCAGTGCTGGCCGACCTCCGCGAATCCGGTTGCATGCCGGCCGACACCCGGATACTCAGGGCCGATACGGGCCAGGAGATCACGCTGGGAGAGCTCGTGCTGAGCCAAGAGCAGCCCCTGGTGTGGTCACTCGACGAAGACTGGCGGCTCGTGCCGCGTCGGTTGGTCAAGGCGTTTCCGTCCGGTGTCAAGCCGTTGTTCCGCTTGCGGCTGGCGTCCGGCTACGAGGTCGATGCCAGTGCCAACCATCGGTTCCGCACCGTCGAAGGATGGCGTCGCCTCGACCAGTTGCAGGTGGGTCAATTCCTCGCCGTCCCGCGTCGCACGCCGCTACCGGGCCAGACCCAGATCGCCGCGGACCGGGTTCAGGGTTGGGACCAGGATGAGCTCGTGCTGCTCCCCCATCTCCTGGGCGACGGGTCGATGGGACCGAAGCGTGTCAAATACGCGACAGCCGACCCCGCCAACAAGAAGGCCAACCCCAACGCCGACTTGGTGCCGTGGCCCGTCGCCACGCAGATCAAGAGGGCTGCCGCAGCTCGTGGGGTCACCCATCGCCAGTTGGCCGACGCCTTGGGCGAGCGTTATTGCGGCAGCTACCTCCTGGGTAACGAGAACCGTCCGCGTCGCTTCTCCCGGGATCGCCTGCGACGCATCGGTGAGTTCGTCGGTGAAGCCGAGACCGTCGCTCGGGCCACGTCCGATGTCCTCTGGGAGGAGATCGTCGAGATTTCGTCGCTGGGCGACAGGCCGACCTTCGATGCCACCGTCGAGGGCACCCATAACTTCGTCGCCAACGGCGTCGTGGCCCACAACAGCCTCGAACAGGACGCCGACGTCGTGCTCTTTCTGTACCGCGACGAGCTCTACGACCACGACTCGCAGGACCGCGGCATCGCCGAAGTGCACGTTTCCAAGCACCGTTCGGGCCCCACCGGCTTGACCAAGCTGGCCTTCCTCGACCAGTACACCCGCTTCGCCAACATGGCCAAGGTGTGACCCGGTGGATGTAGGGACGCGGTGAAGAGATCAGTGACGCCGCCCAACTTGTCATGAAGTGATCAGTTGGCGCCGGCAGATGATCATTGCCGCCGGGCCGCGGTGGGTGCGTGATCCCAGCCTGACCGGGGCCCGGGGCGAGGTCGGTAATCCTGCTCGACCTCGACAGGGCCGCCTGCACGACCACCACTACCCGATCCCCGGCCAGCAATCGGCGGACGGCGAAGTGATGCCGTGGTCCCGTCCCGGCGGTTGTGGCGCTCGCGCTCCCCGTCGAGGGCGCGCGTTCTGGGACACGGCTCGGTGCGTCCGTAGACGTGCATGGATCGCCGATTCGGGCGCGTGGATCGCCTCGCGTCATCCCGCCGCGTTCGCGGCAGTTGCTGCGCCTCTACCGGCACATCGGGGCGGGAGCAGCCGAAATGCGGTTGCGGCGGTCCCACCGCTACGGCACGGTGATGCGGTGTCGGGGACCTGCGGACCCACCAGGTTTCAGCAGTTACTGTCGTGTGGCGCAGCATCGGATGACTGCACGGCTTGTCGCCCTCGGCGTCGATGCGAACGATCCGCTCGGCCTTGCCCACTTCTGGGCCAACGCTCTGACCTGGGAGACCGACGGCGAGACCGGTGATGAGATCGGTCTCGTGCCAACCGACGACACCGCGTTTCGGATCGTGTTCCGGCCCGTTCAGGAGAGCAAGGCGGCCCGGAACCGAATCCATCTCGATCTGACCAGCACATCGGTTGACGACCAGCACGAATCGGTGTCGAGGTTGGTCGGACTTGGTGCCCGGCACATCGACATCGGACAGAGCCCGGACGAACCGCATGTCGTGCTCGCAGACCCCGAAGGCAACGAGTTCTGTATCATCGAGCCCGAGAATTCGTTCCTCGCCGGCTGCGGACGTCTTGGAGCGCTGTCCTGCGACGGGTCGCGTGCGGTCGGGTATTTCTGGAGCAACGCGCTGGGTTGGCCGTTGGTCTGGGACCAGGACGAGGAAACCGCGATCCGCGCGCCCGACGGCACCGGGCCGTTCATCACCTGGGGTGGCGGACCGCACGTACCGAAGATCGCCAAGAACAGGCTTCACCTCGACATCGCCCCGCCCGACCACGGGGATCAGCACGCGGAGGTGGACCGTCTGGTCTCGCTCGGAGCGACGCGAGCCGAAATCGGACAGGATCCTGTCGGCGGGGTGATCATGTCCGATCCCGACGGCAACGAGTTCTGCGTATGGAACTCCCGATAGCCCGAGCGCAGCTCCGTCAATCGGCATCATCGCAGGAAGCCAGGTGGCCGGACCGACCCGCCCCCGAACGCCGGGAGGCGGCGTTGCCCCGAGCGCCGCCACGTCGGCACGTCGGCCCAGAGCAGGGAGGTTGCGGGACGCTGGTGGCGTGGGTCTCGCCACCTCCATCATGTCCGTGCTCGACTACGTATGGCCCAGGATCCGACACCGCCTCGACGGCATCACGGACAAGGAGTACCTCTGGGAACCTGTTCCCGGTTGCTGGAGCGTCCGGCCGGGGGCCTCGGGCCACTGGGAGATCGAGCGTGAGGTGCCACCGCCCAAGAGGGCCCCAGTCCCGACCATCGCGTGGCGCACATGGCACATCGGCAGCGAATGCCTGGACGGCTACAGGGCTCGTCTCTTCGGTGGACACTCCCTCGATCTCGAGCCGCACCAGTGGTTCCCGACCGCCAGACGAGGCCCTGGACGCTCTCGACAGGGCATGGGAGTCCTTCGCCGCCGGCTACCACGGGCTTGACGAGGCCAGCATGGCCGCCGAGCTCGGGCCCGCGTTCGGTCCCTGGGCCGAGTCGAACAAGGCGGACTCCCTCCTTCACGTCGTCGACGAACTCATTCACCATGGTGCTGAGGTCGCGCTACTACGCGACCTCTACGCGGCAACGCCCGCCAGCCCCTAACCACGACGCGGACACGATCGCGGGACTGCCTCCGTCCGCCGGGTGATGGCCACGCCTCCGGGATCCCGGTCAGGGGAGGTCGAGGATCACAGCGATGGTCTCGCGGACCTGGGTCAGCACGGTCGCGCCCACGTTGCCCCGGACGCGGACGACTCGATGGAGCGAGACAGCCCGGACGTGCTGGCACTGAGCGGCAGAGACCACGTCGAGCCCATTTATGTCATCGGGCTCGACCAACACCTCGGAATCGAACGAGCGGATCGTGCTCGTGAGCGGCACGACGTGGACGACCGAGGGCTCGGCTTCGAGGATTCGTTGCGCCGTCACCAACACGGCCGGATG
>JBBSHS010000008.1:0-51123 GCA_038232515.1 Acidimicrobiales bacterium | reverse complement strand
CGCTCCGCGTTGCGAGGGCGGGGGGCCCCGCCCCCCACGCCCCCACGTTGGGGGCTTCGCCCCCAAACCCCCGTCAAACCGCCTGTGCCCAGCGCCCACGCCCCCACCTTGGGGGCTTCGCCCCCAAAACCCGTCAAACCGCCCATGCCTGGCGCCCCGGCCCAGCACGTTGGGGGCTTCGGCCGCAAAAAACCCGGTAGGTCCGCCCTATGCCTGTGCCTATGACTTCGGGTGATGTTGTGCGGTCTCGGTTGGTGGAGTTGCGGGTTCGCAACCTGGGCGTGATCGCCGACCTCTCGCTGGAGCTTGGCCCCGGGCTGACGGCCATCACCGGGGAGACGGGAGCGGGCAAGACCCTGGTCGTCGAGGCCATCGAGCTGCTGGTCGGTGGTCGGGCCGACGCCAGCCTCGTCCGACCGGGAGAGGCGGAGGCCGTCGTCGAAGGGATCTTCGAGGTCGAAGGCAGGGAGATCATCCTGGCCCGCACGTTCACTGTGCCTACCAACCGGTCGCGGGCCAGGATCGACGGCGAGCTGGTCCCGGTGGCGGCCCTGGCCGGCCGCGGCGACGGCCTGGTCGATCTGCACGGCCAGCATGCACACCAGTCGCTGCTGGCCGGCGCCACTCAGCGAGCGGCGCTGGATGCCTTCGGCGCGGTGGACCCGGGCCCCCTGGTGGCCGCCCGCACCAGGGTCTCGGGGTTGAAGCGGGCCCTGGCCGACCTCGGTGGTGACGAACGGGCCCGGGCCCGGGAGGCCGACCTGCTCCGGTACCAACTGGCGGAGCTGGCCGCCGTCGGCCTGGCCGACCCGGACGAGGATGCGGTCCTGGCCGGCGAGGAAGAGGCGCTGGCCGACGCCACCGCCCACCGCCAAGCCGCGGCCGCCGCCCACGAGCTGCTGTCCGGCGATGGCGCGGTTCTGGACGGGCTGGGCACCGCTCTGGGGCAGGTCCAGGGGAGGGCGCCACTGGCCGACCTCGAGAGCCGGCTGCGCAGCCTGCAGGCCGATGCCAGCCAGCTGACGCTCGACCTGCGGACGGTGGGGGAGGGGCTGGAGGACGATCCGCAGCGCCTGGAGGCCGTGCGCCACCGCCGTCAGATCCTGCGGGAGGTGCGGCGCAAGTACGGCGACACACTGGCCGAGGCGATGGCCTTCGCCGACCAGGCCGCCTCACGGCTGGCCGAGCTCGACGGCCACGATGTCAGGGCGACGGCCGTCGAGGCCGATCTGGGCCGGGCCCTGACGCAGCTCGCCCAGGCGCAGGCAGAAGTCGGGCGGGCCCGGCGTACGGCTGCGCCCCGTCTGGCCGCCGCCGTTCAGAAGCGGTTGGTGGAGCTGGCCATGCCCAGGGCCCGCCTCGAGGTCGCGGTAGGCGACGTCGATCCAGGCGACGACGTGATTTTCCTGCTGGGCGCCAACGCCGGTGAGCCGGCGCTGCCCCTGGCCAAGACGGCGTCGGGAGGCGAGCTGGCCAGGGCCATGCTGGCCACCCGGCTGGTCCTGTCGGGGGCGGGCGGGGCCGATGCCGTGGGCACGCTGGTATTCGACGAGGTCGACGCCGGCATCGGCGGCGAGGCGGCATTGGCCGTCGGTCGGGCCCTGGCTTGCCTCGGGCGCCACCATCAGGTCCTGGTTGTCACCCATCTGGCCCAGGTGGCGGCCTTCGCCGACACCCATGTCCAGGTGCGCAAGCGCGAGGTGGGCGGGCGGTCACAGGCCACCGCCGCGGTGCTCGAGGGCGAGCACCGCCTGGTGGAGCTGTCCCGCATGCTGTCCGGCCAGCCCGGTTCGGCCGTGGCCCGAGCCCACGCACACGAGCTGCTGGGGCTGGCCGGCGGCCTGCGTCGGGAAGGCGCAGCCTGATGGCATTCGCCCGGCGGTCGACCCTGGGGGGAACCAACGGGTCGGCCAAGAGGGGCCGGAACGGCGCGGCAACCGGTCAGTCGCGGTCATCGCCGCCGCCCGTGACCGGCGTCGCCCGGGTCGACGCCCGGACCAAGCGGCTGGTCACCCGGCTGCAACGTGGCGAGATCGCCGTCGTGGACCACGCTGACCTCGATCGTGTGGTGGCCGAGGCGCTGATTGCGGGCGGGGCTCGGGCGCTGGTCAATGCCGCGAATTCCACCACCGGCCGCTATCCGAACATGGGCCCATTGCTGCTAGCCCGCGCCGGCGTGGCCATCGTCGACGGGGTGGGGGACGACATCCTCGACAACGTGGACGAAGGTGCCGTGGTCAGTCTGGTCGACGGCGAGGTGCACGTCGACGGCCGTCTGGTGGCCACCGGCGAGGTCCAGACGGTGGAGACCTTGACCGTGGCCCTCGATGTGGCGAAGGCCCGCCTGGGCGAGGAACTCGGCCACTTCGCCGAGAACACCCTCGAGTACCTGCGGCGTGAGCGCCACATGATGCTCGACCGGCCGCCGCTGCCCGACGTGGGCATCGACCTGCGCGATCGTCACGTCCTGGTCGTCGTGCGGGGCCCCAGCACCGAGGCCGACCTGGGCATGCTCCGGCCCTACATCCGCGAGATGCGGCCCGTCCTGATCGGCGTGGACGGCGGAGCCGATGCTCTGCTGCGGGCACGGCTGACCCCGGACGTGATCATCGGCGACTTCGACTCGGTGACCACCGGGGCGCTGCGCTGCGGCGCCACCCTGGTGGTCCACGCCTACCCGGGCGGTCTGGCCCCGGGTGCCGCCCGGCTGGAAAAGGTGGGGGTCGGGTACCTCGCCCTGGAAGCGCCGGGCATGAGCGAAGACGTGGCCATGCTGCTGGCCTATGAGAAGGGGGCCGAGCTCGTCGTGGCCGTGGGCACGCACGTCTCCATGGAGGAATTCCTGGACAAGGGCCGCGCCGGCATGGCCTCCACGTTCCTCACCAGGCTGATGGTGGGAAGCATGCTCGTGGACGCCAAGGGTGTGGCCCGCCTCTACAACAGCCGGGTCCGCAAGCGTGACTTGTTCGCCTTCGTCATGGCCGTGGTCGTGCTCCTCGTGGTCGTCGTGCTGGTGTTCCCGGCCGCCCACGTCTTCGCCGACAGCTTCTGGTTCACCCTCACCGAGAAGATCCGCCACCATCGACGATGATCAACTTCCGCTACCACCTGGTGAGCATCACTGCCGTGATCGTGGCCCTGACGGTGGGCATCGTGCTGGGCGTGGCCAGCGTCCAGAACGGCCTGGTCGACCAGCTCCGCAACCAGCTCAACGGCATCAAGGCAGACGTGAGGAACACCGACGCCATCGACGCCGGCCAGCGCAAGCAGCTCGGCGACTGGGAGGCGTTCGCCAAAGCCGCCGGGCCCGCTCTGGTGGCCGACAAGCTGAGGAACGTTCCCGTCCTCATCGTGGCCGTCCAGGGCATCAACACCGATCCTGTCAGCGGGCTGGCGGCCACTCTCAAGCGGGCGGCCCGCTACGAGGGCACCGTCTGGCTCACGTCCAAGTTCGCCCTCGACAAGCCGAGCGACGTCAAGGACCTGGCCGACATGCTCGGTCTGCCCCAAACGGCGCCGGCATCCGGTCTGCGGTTGCGGGCCTACACCGAGCTCACCGGTGCGTGGACAACCCCGCCGGCCACCACCAGCACCACCGTTCCAGGCGCCGGGCCGGGCACGACCACCCCTACCGGCGGAACCGCGACCACCCAGCCGAGCCCGGGCACAAGCGCCCTCCCCGGCACGAGCGCGGCTCCAAGCACGAGCCTGGGCCCGAAGCAATGCGGGCCGGAGAGGTTGCTCTCCTGCCTGGGCGCCAAAGGCTTCGTCACCACCGACGGGCCGGACCCGTCGACGCCGCTGGCAGTGGCCGACGGGACCCGCTTCGTCGTGGCGTCCGGTGACGGGGCCAAGGTCCCGGACGACGTCGGGGCCATCTCGATGGTCACGGCCCTTCTGGGCACCGGCCCGTCGACGCTGGTCGTGGCTGTCGAGTCGGTCCCTGGGGCGGTGACCAACGGCTCCTCCAAGGACCCGTTGGCCCGGGCCCGGTTCCTGGCCCCGCTGCTGGCCACCAGCAGCGACGCCGCGTCCCGCATCTCCACCGACGACGCCATCGACGACTTCAAAGGCCAGGTTGGCACCGTGTTGGCGCTGGGTGCTCTGGCCTCGGGCGAGGTGGGGCACTACGGCGTCGGCCCTACCGCCGACAGCGTGGTGCCCGCCGTCGGTTCGTGACCGGTCCGAGGGGCCCGGTCGTCGCACTGATCGCCGCCCTCGACTGCGCTGACACCGTGGGCGCCACTGTCTCCGCCGTAAAGAGCCTGCCCGACGTGGACCAGGTGGTGGTGGTGGACGACGGGTCGGCCGACACGACCGCCGCTCGAGCCCGCGAGGCTGGCGCCCACGTGGTGCGCCTGGCCCTCAACCGGGGCAAGGGCGGAGCGTTGACGGCGGCGGTTGAGGCCACGCCGGAGGCCGGTGTCTACCTGCTCGTCGACGCCGACACGGGTGCGTCGGCGGCCGGCGTCGCCCCGGTTCTCGACGCCGTGCTCGGCGACCGGGCCGACCTGGCCATCGGGGCCCTGCCCCCCGCCGGGGCCAATGCCGGGTTCGGTGCGGTGAAGCGTCTGGCCCGCTGGGGGGTCCGTCGGGCGGGTGGTCCGGAGCTGGCTGCACCACTCAGCGGGCAGCGGGCGGTCAGGGCCGATGTGCTGCGGGGGTGCCTACCGCTGGCCGAACGCTTCGGGGTGGAGACGGCCATGTCCGTCGACGCAGCCCGGGCCGGTGCCCGCGTGGTGGAGGTTGACGTGGTGATGGACCACCGCCACACGGGCCGGCGCCTGGCCGGGTTCCGGCACCGGGCCGGACAGGGGACGGACATCACCCGGGCGCTGTGGTCCCGTCTCACCCGCCTCGGGCAGCGGATGACCGTCGTGGTGGCCGTGCTCGTCGCCGGGTTGGGCCTGGGTCTGTGGGGCGGCGCCCGGCGGGTGCCGAACGGCCAGCCGCTGGCTCACGCCGACCACGTCATCGTCGTGGCCCTGCCCGGACTGTCGTGGACCGACCTGGACCAGCAGCCGGCATTGCGCCAAGGGGCGGTGGCCATGGCCAACGTCGACACCCCGGGGTCGGCCCGACCGTCGCTGGCGGCGCAGTGGGCGTCGGCATCGGCCGGGGCCAAGGTGCCCGGGCCCACGGGGCCGGCGTCGGACCGCGACCCGGCCCGACCGCTCCTCGTCACCCGGATGGCGGCGGCCCGCCGGGGGGCGCGGGGCCACCACTCCACCGGTCGTCCGGGCGCCCTGGGCGATGCCCTCCACGCCGCCGGCCGGACCGTGGCCGTGGTGTCGGCCGGTGGCCCGGAACCGCCCGCTGCCCTGCTGGCCGCCGACGGCGCCGGCAGGGTCGACGCCGGGGCGACCACCGACCTCGGCGGCCCGGTGCCGGCCGCCCGGGCGGCGCTGCGGCTGGCCGCCAGCGGCGCCTCGCTGGTGGTCGTCGACCCGGTCAGCGCCTCGGCGGCAGACGGGGCCCGCCTCCTGGGCGCGGTACGCGACGGTGGACTGCCGTCGACCCTCGTCCTCGCCGTGTCACCGGCCGTGGGCCGGTGGCACCTCCAGCCCTTCTCGCTGTCCGGTACGGGGGTGGACGGCCGGCGGCTGGTGCCCGTGTCGCCCACCACCCGCCGCGTCGGCCTGGTGACGATGGCCGACGTGGCCCCCACCGTTCTCGCCGCCCTGGGCGTGCCGGTGCCGTCGGGCATGACCGGCCACCCGATCGGTGTCGTCCCCGGTTCGGCCGACCTGGCCGCCTACGCCCGCACCGACCGCGACGCCCTCCTGCGTCAGCGCCTGTTCCGGCCGGCCACCTACCTCTACTGCGGCGTCTCGGCCTTGGTCGTCGTCGTCGGCGTGGCCCTGTGGGGCCGCTTCGGATTTCCGGACCGAGGGGGCGGGGTGGTGGCCACCCTGCTCCTGGCCGCCGCCGCCTGGCCGGTGGCCGAGTTCCTGTCCGGACTGGTGCCCCGGCTCTCCGCCGTCGGTGGTTGGGCGGTGGCCGTCTACGCCGCCATCGACCTGGTCATCGTGGCCACCGCCCGTCGGTTCGGCCGCGACGTCCTCGGCCCCCTGGGCGTCGTCATGGGCCTGACCGTGGCCGTGCTGTGTGGAGACCTGCTGACCGGCGGCCGCCTCCAGGTGGACACGCCACTGGGCGCCGCGCTCAACACGACCGGCCGGTTCACCGGCATCGGCAACGCTCCTTTTGCCGTGTTGGCCGCCACCACTCTTCTGGCCGCCGCTGCCCACCTGATGCACGCCCCCCGGCGGCGGGAGGCGCTGTTGGCGGTGGGCGCCCTCTTCCTCCTCGTGACCGTGGTGGATGCCGCCCCGACGCTGGGCGACGACGTCGGCGGGCTGCTGACACTGGTGCCGGTGCTCGGCCTCACGTTGTGGGTGCTGAGCGGCAGGCGCCTGCACTGGCGGTCTGTGGTCGCCGCCGGCGCGGCCGGGGCGGCGGCGGTGATGGCGGCCACCGCCGCCGACCTGGCCCGGCCGGCGACGGCCCGCACCCACCTGGGGCGCTTCGCCTCCGACCTCCTGCACGGCCGCAGCGCCGTCGGCGACGTCATCGCCCGCCGGTGGACGGCCAACACGGCCACCTACGTCGACCCCTTCCAGTACGTCATCGTGGCCATCTCCGTCGGCATCCTCGTGGGCCTGGCCCTGGGCTGGTGGACGTGGCTCCTGCCCCGGCGATCACCGGAACGGGTCGGCGTGGCCGCCGCCGTGGCCGTCGGCCTGCTGGGCAACCTCCTCAACGACTCCGGCTCGGTCGTCACCGCTCTCGTGTACCCCTACGTCGCCCCGTTCCTGGTGCTGCTGGCCATGGACCGCCAGCGTTGCCATGTGCCGGCCTCCCAAGACGGTCTCCCACCCGCTCAGCCCGACTCCCCGATGCACGGGGCGGCGGTGCCATGACCACGGTCGTGGCTGTCGTCGTCGGGGCCGCCTTCGGTGGGGCGGGTTGGTGGGCGCTGGCCCCGGTGCTGCGGTCGCCGATGCTGCTGCGGGAGAACCACCGGGGGGTGCGGGTGCCCACCGCCGGCGGCCTGGTGCTGGTGCTGGCCTGCCTCCCCGCGGCCGTGGCCGGGGCGGTCGTCAGCTATCGCCGGCCGGCCGTCGGGCACCCGTGGACCAGGCAGGCCACGGCGGTGGCCGTGCTCGGTCTCGGCCTGGGGCTGCTCGGGTTGCTCGACGACGTCGTGGGCGGCGGTGAGTCCGGCGGGTTCCGGGGTCACCTGCGGGCATTGGGCCATGGGCGGCTGACCAGCGGCCTGCTCAAGCTGGTCGGGGGCGCCGTCGTCTGCATCATCGCCGTGGCGCTGGCTCCGGCGGAAGGCGTCGGAGGGTTCTACGGGCCCAATACGGCCGGGTACTTCGCCTATGCACCGGAGCCCTTCGTCCTGCACGGCGGACCGTCGCTGGCTCGCCTGTTGTCCGACGCCGCCCTGGTGGCCCTGGCCGCCAACCTGGGCAACCTGCTGGACCGGGCCCCCGGTCGCGTGGCCAAGGTCGGGCTGCTGGCGGCGGCGGTGCTACTGGCCGCGTCGGTCGTCCTCGGCCGACCAATGCCGGCCGTCGCGGTTCTGGCCGGCGCAACCGCAGCGATGCTGGTCCCGGATCTGGGCGAGCGGGTGATGCTGGGCGATGTAGGGGCCAATGTGCTGGGCGGCGTCCTGGGTCTCGGCGCCGTGTACGTGCTGCCGACCGTCGGTCGATCGGTCACGGTCGGCGTGCTACTGGTCCTGAACCTGCTCAGCGAGGTGGTGTCGTTCAGCCGGGTGATCGACCGGGTGGCGCCGTTGCGCTGGTCCGACCGCATCGGCCGCCAATAGCCCCGACGCGTCGGACACCCAGCGCGTGGCCGCGGCTCGGCCGGCTCCGGTCCGCCGGCGGCAGGCCGGGGTGCGGTACGTTGGCCGGCCGTCGGGCGACGGGAGACGGGAGACGGGAGAGCGTGGCCAAGCACATCTTCGTGACCGGCGGGGTGTCGAGCTCGCTGGGCAAGGGTCTCACGGCCGCGTCGCTGGGCCGGCTCCTCAAGGCCCGCGGCCTGCGGGTCACCATGCAGAAGCTGGACCCGTATATCAACGTCGACCCCGGCACCATGAACCCGTTCGAGCACGGCGAGGTGTTCGTCACCGACGACGGCGGCGAGACCGACCTCGACCTGGGCCACTACGAGCGGTTCATCGACGAGCCCCTGCAGCGCAACTCCAACGCCACCACCGGCTCGATCTACCAGACGGTGATCGCCAAGGAGCGCCGCGGCGACTACCTGGGCAAGACGGTCCAGGTCATTCCCCACATCACCGACGAGATCAAGGACCGCATCCGGCGCCTGGCCACCGACGATGTCGACGTGGTCATCACCGAGGTGGGCGGCACCGTCGGCGACATCGAGATCCTGCCCTTCCTGGAGGCGCTGCGGCAGTTCCGCAAGGAGGCCGGGCGGGACAATGTGGTCTACATCCACGTGGCCCTGGTTCCCTACCTCGGGCCCACCGGTGAGCAGAAGACCAAGCCCACGCAGCATTCGGTGACCGAGCTGCGAAGCCGGGGTATCCAGCCCGACGTGATCGTATGCCGCTCCGACCGGCCCATCTCCGACGGCGTCAAGCGCAAGATCAGCCTGTTGTGCGACGTGCCCAGCGAGGCCGTCATCCCGGCCATCGACGCCAAGAGCATCTACGAGCTGCCTCTGATGCTCCACGACGAGGGGCTCGACAAGGTCGTCTCCCATCTGCTGCGGCTGGAGGAGCTCCCGGGCCACCACGACCCCGACCTGTCCAGGTGGGAGCGGCTGGTGCACAAGGTGGCCGAGGCCAACACCCCGGTGCGCATCGGGCTGATCGGCAAGTACGTCAATCTGCCCGACGCCTACCTGTCGGTGGTCGAGGCCCTCCGCCACGCCGGCTTCGAGCACGGTGCCAAGGCCGAAGTTGAGTGGGTCCAGGCCGAGGAGGTCAGCCCGCTGCTGGCCCCCAGCCTGCTGGGCGATTGTGACGGCATCGTGATCCCGGGGGGCTTCGGCGACCGGGGGATGGAGGGCAAGATCGCGGCCGCCGCCTACGCCCGGGAAGTGGGCATGCCGTGCCTCGGCCTGTGTCTCGGTCTGCAGGCCATGGTCATCGGTTACGCCCGGGACGTGGCCAATCTGCTCGGGGCCAACGGGCGGGAGTTCGACGTTCTGTCCGAGCACATGGTCATCGACCTCATGGACGAGCAGCGCAACATCGTCGACCTGGGCGGCACCATGCGCCTCGGCATCTTCGCGGCCCGGCTGGCGCCCGACAGCCAGGTGGCCGGGCTCTACGGCACCGAGCTCGTCTACGAACGCCACCGCCACCGCTACGAGGTCAACCCCCGGTACCGGACCCGTCTGGAAGCGGCCGGGCTCGTCTGTTCGGGCACGTCGCCCGACGACCGGCTGGTCGAGTTCGTCGAGCTGCCGTCCCACCCGTTCTGGGTGGGCACCCAGGCCCATCCCGAGTTCAAGAGCCGCCCCGACCGTCCCCACCCCCTGTTCCTGGGGCTCGTCGGCGCAGCCCTGGCCCGGGCCGGCGCCGCGCTCCCGGCATGAGCCCGGCATGACCGGCGGGTTCCGGGCCCTCGGTGAACGCGTGCTGGTGCGGTCCCGGATGGCCACCGTGGCGGTCGGCACCTTTGAGGCGCCTGACGGTTCCACCTTTGAGCGTGACGTGGTGCACCATCCCGGCTGGGTGGCGGCTGTCCCCCTCATGGACGACGGCCGTTCGGTGCTGTGCGTCCGCCAGTACCGGGCGCCCATCGACGCCCTGCTGCTGGAGATTCCGGCCGGATTGTGCGACGTGGACGGCGAGCCATCCGAGCTCACCGCGGCGCGTGAGCTGGCCGAGGAGGTGGGCCGTCGGGCCGAGAGTTTCGAGCTGCTGGCCCAGGTCCACAACTCGGCCGGGTTCTGCGACGAGAAGGGGATCGTCTACCTGGCCACCGGCCTGTCCGAGGTGGCGCTGGACCTCCAGGGGATCGAGGAGCGCAACATGACCACCGAAGTGGTGGCCCTGGCCGAGGTGCCGGCCATGGTGGCCGACGGCCGGCTCACCGACGCCAAGACCATCATCGGCCTGCTGGCCACCCGCCAGCGCTTGGCCGCCCAGGGCTGAGCGCCCGCTGACGCGCCGCCGAGGCGCCGACGCGCCGACGCGGCACGCGCCGAGGCGCCGAGATTGGGTCGTGGGGTGGCCTTCGACGCCCGTTTTGGCCGCTGAAGGCCACGGGGTGACCCAATCTCGCGCCAGCGGTACCCTAGCCACGAGGAGGTCTCCGGGTGATCGTCGGCGTGCCGGCTGAGACCAAAGGCGGCGAGAACCGGGTGGCGGTCACGCCGGACGGCGTCCGTGAGCTGATCGCCGGAGGCGTGGAGGTAAGGGTCGAGGCGGGGGCGGGGCAGGGGTCTTCCATCACCGACGGTGACTACCGGGCCGCCGGAGCCCGCATCGTCGACGCCGACGGCGCCTGGGCTGCCGCCATGGTGGTCAAGGTCAAGGAACCCCAGCTCCACGAGTACCGGCGGCTGCGCCCGGACCTGACGCTGTTCACCTACCTGCACCTCGCCGCCTACCCCGAGGTGGCCAAGGCGCTCCTGGCCGCCGGGACCACGGCCCTGGCCTACGAGACCGTGCAGCTCCCGACCGGGGTGCTGCCCTTGCTGGCCCCCATGAGCGAGGTGGCCGGGCGCATGGCCACCCAGGTCGGCGCCCACTATCTCGAGCGCCACAACGGAGGACGGGGTGTGCTGCTGGGTGGCGCCCCCGGCGTCCGCCCGGCCCGGGTGGTGGTGTTGGGCGCCGGCAACGTCGGTTGGTCGGCGGCCTGGATCGCCCAGGGCATGGAGGCCGAGGTCCTGCTGCTGGACAAGAACCTCGACCGCCTGCGCTTCGTCGACCAGATCCACCGCGGCCGGATCGTCACCCTCGCCTCCAACCGGGGCGCCGTCGAGCGGGCGGTGGTGCAGGCCGACCTGCTGATCGGCGCCGTGTTGATGCCCGGCGGGCGGGCGCCCACGGTCGTCACCGAGGAGATGGTGGCCGCCATGCTCCCCGGCTCGGTCATCGTCGACGTGGCCATCGACCAGGGCGGCTGCGTGGAAACCGCCCACGAGACCACCCACGCCGACCCCGTGTACGAGCTTCACGGCGTGGTCCACTACGCCGTCGGCAACATCCCGGGTGCGGTTCCCCACACCTCGACGTACGCCCTCACCAACGCCACCCTGCCCTATGTGGCGGCGGTGGCCGAGCACGGGGTGCGGGCCGCCTGCGCCGCCGACCCGGCGCTGGCCCTGGGCTGCACCACCGTGGCTGGTCACCTCACCAACGAAGCGGTGGCCGACTCCCTCGGCCTGGGCTGGGCCGACGTTCACCAAGCGCTGGCCTGAGCGCCGGACACGGCACCTGATAGCTTCTCGCTCATGAGGCTGGCCTCGACCGGGAACCGGTTCACGTTTGATCTCGTGGGGGAGTTCGCGGGCGACGACGGGCTCAGGACCTCGCTCCTGCCCGGTTACCCGGCCCGCGTCGGCGACCCCTCGGTCTGACCCGACTGTCATGCTCTCGGCCGACGCCGAGGAGTTCCTGTCCTGGCTGGGGGTAGAGCGGGGCCGTGCCGCCAACACGCTGGCTGCCTACCGCCGTGACCTGTGCGCCTACGAAGCCTGGCTGTACGACCGGGGGAGCGACGTGGCCACGGCCACCGAACCCGACATCGAGGCATACGTGGCCGCCCTGCGGGCGCAGGGCAAGGCGCCCTCGTCGGTGGCCCGGGCCCTCGTGGCCGTGCGCAGCCTGTACCGCTTCCGGCTCGACGAGGGCCTGGCTCCGGGTGATCCCAGCGGTGAGGTGGGAGCGCCCCGGGTGCCCCTGGGACTGCCCAAGGCGCTGTCGGAGGAGGAGATCGAGCTCCTGCTGGGCGCGGTGGTGGGCGACATGCCGGCGGCCCGTCGCGACCGGGCCATCCTGGAGCTGCTGTACTCCACCGGGATGCGCATCTCGGAGATGGTCGGCCTGTCGCGCCACGACCTGGCTCTCGACGACGGCACGTTGCGGGCCTTCGGCAAGGGAGCCAGAGAGCGGATCGTGCCCGTCGGCAGGATGGCCCGCGAGGCCATGGCGGCGTGGCTGGGGCGTGGCGGCCGCGACCGGTTGGTCCCTCACCAGTGGGCACGGCGGGACGACGCCGAGGCGGTGTTCTTGAACATGCGGGGCGGGCGCCTGTCCCGTCAGGGCGCCTGGGCCATCGTGCGCCACCACGGTGACCGGGTGGGGTTGGGCGACCGCCTCACACCCCACGTCCTGCGCCACAGCTGCGCCACCCACATGCTGGACCACGGCGCCGACATCCGGGTGGTCCAGGAGCTGCTGGGCCACGCCTCCGTGGCGACGACCCAGGTCTATACCAAGGTTTCCACTGAGCGGCTCCGGACCGTGTACGAGTCGGCCCACCCCCGGGCCCAGGGGCGCCGCCCGGCCTGATCGGTCCGCCATTGGCCCCTGGCGGTAATCCGGTGAGCAGGGGCCGCCCGCAGTCTGTAGCCTCGACGCCATGACTCCTGAGACGAACGCGGCCGCGGACCTGCGGCCCACCCTCGAGCAGGAGCGCCACGACATCAGGCAGCAGCTGGGCGATCTCGGTGTCGGAGCGGACAGCGCCGAGTTGACCTATGACGCCAACTTCGCCGATTCCAGCCAGGTGACGGCTGAGCGGGGCGAGACCGAGGCGCTCATCGCCACCCTCACCGAGTCACTGAAGGCGGTCGAGGCTGCGCTGGCCCGCATGGAGCAGGGCACCTATGGAGTCTGTGAGAAGTGCGGCGGGTCGATCACCGGCGCCCGGCTGGAGGCCATGCCCACGGCCACCCGCTGCATCAACTGCGCGTCCCTGCCCTAGCGAAGGGGCGGGGCAGCAGCCCGACGGCGTCCCTCGCCCGCTTGAGGGTCGTCTCGGCTACCGCCGCCGCCTTCTCGGCCCCCTGGGCCAGGACGGCGTGGACCTCGTCCGGGTCGCCGGCCAGCGCCGCGTAGCGGTCCTGGACCGGCCTGAGGAGCTCGACGACGGCTTCGGCGGTGTCGGTCTTGAGCGGCCCGTACTGCGTGTAGCGACCGGCCAGCTCCTCGGCCGGGGTGCCCGTGGCAGCCGACAGCAGGTCGAGCAGGTTCGACACCCCGGGCTTGGCCAACCGGTCGTAGCGGACCTCGGTCTCGGTGTCGGTCACAGCCCGCTTGATCTTCCTGGTGATCGTGGCCGGGTCGTCGAGAACGAGAATGGTCCCCTGGGTCGACTCGGCCGTCTTCGACATCTTGGCCGTGGGTGCCTGCAGGTCCATGACCCGGGCCGCCACTCGGGGGACGGCCGCCTCGGGAACCACGAAGGTGTCGCCGTAGCGGTGGTTGAAACGCTGGGCCAGGTCTCGGGTCAGCTCCAGGTGTTGGCGCTGGTCGTCGCCCACCGGCACCCGGTCGGCGTCGTACAACAGGATGTCCGCGGCCATGAGGGCCGGATAGCTGAAAAAGCCGGCCGTGACGACCTGATGCTCGGCGGCCTTGGCCTTGAACTGCGTCATCCGGCCCAGCTCGCCGTAGCCGGCCGTGCACTCCATGAGCCAGCCCAGCTCGGTGTGGGCGGGTACGTGGCTCTGGCAGAACAACGTGCACACGTCGGGGTCGAGGCCCGCAGCCAGCAGGATCGAGGCACTCTCCAGGGACTTGGAGCGGAGCACGGCCGGCTCGATCTCGGTGGTGAGGGCATGGAGATCGGCCAGGCCGAAGAACGAATCGGCGGAGCGCTGGTCCTGCGACCACCACCGGATGGCGCCGAGGTAGTTGCCCAGATGGATGTCACCGCTGGGCTGGATCAGGGATAGCACGCGCATCGCGGGGCCGACAGTAGTGGGGCCACTACCCTCGTCCCCCGTGGATTACGAGGTCTCGACGCCGGTGTTCGAGGGGCCCTTCGACCTGCTCCTGCACCTCGTCTCCCAACAGCAGGTCGACATCCACGAGATCTCCCTTTCGGCCATCGTCGGGGCGTTCGTGGGTCACCTCGACCGGCTCGAGCGCATGGACCTGGACGTCACCAGCGAGTTCCTGCTCATCGCCGCCATCCTCGTCGAGCTGAAGGCCCGGCGCCTGCTGCCCGACCGTGACGGGTTCGACATGGACGACGAGCTGGCGCTGTGGGAGGAGCGCGACCTGCTCCTGTCCCGCCTGCTCGAGTGCAGGACCTTCAAGGACGCGGCCCGCGCCCTCGCCCGCATGGCGGCGGCGGCCGAACGGTCCGTGCCCCGTCGGGTGGGCCCCGACGAACGCTTCTCCGCTCTTGTCCCCGACGTGCTGGCCGGGGTGAGCCCCGAACGGCTCCGTCGGGCCTTCCTCAGGGTGGCCACGGCCCGGCCGGCTCCCGTCGTCGACCTCTCGCACGTCGCCCCGATCAAGATCAGCGTGGCCGACGCCGTCGAGGAGCTGGCCCGTGAGCTGCCTGGCGCCGGGCCCATGACCTTCCGCCGGTTGACCGCCGACCTGGGCGAGCGCGTTGACGTCATCGTGCACTTCCTGGCCCTGCTCGAGCTGTACAAGCAGGGCGTCGTGGAGCTCGAACAGGCCCGCACGTTCGGTGAGCTGACCGTGGTGTGGACGGCCGGCTCGGACCTGGTGCCGGCGGGCGCGGGCGTCGACGCCTACGACGGCTGAGGACGGGGCGCCATGGGACGACCGATCGGGCTCCGGGCCATAGAGGCCGTGCTCATGGTGGCCGAGGACCCGGTGCTACCGGACCTGCTGGCGCAGTTGCTGGAGATCCCGACCGCTCATGTGGTCGAGGCGTGTGCGCAACTGGCTGAGGAGTACGAGACCGAGGAGAGGGGTTTCTGCCTGGTGCGGGTGGCCGGCGGCTACCGGTTCCAGAGCCACGCCGAGCTGTGGACCCACGTCGAGCGCTTCGTGCTCGAGCGACAGGCGGCGAAGATGTCGGCGGCCGCCCTGGAGACGTTGGCCATCGTCGCCTACAAGCAGCCGGTCAGCCGTGGGCAGATCACCACCATCCGGGGGGTCAACGTCGACGGCGTGATGCGGACGTTGGTGCAGCGGGGCCACGTCGCCGAAGTGGCACGTGACCCGGGGCCGGGCCAGGCCGTGCTGTACGGCACGACCCCGCAGTTCCTCGAGTCCCTGGGCCTGGACTCCCTGGCCGACCTTCCCTCCCTGGGGGAGTTCGTCCCCTCGGCGGCCATGGTCGAGGCCCTGGAACGGGGCTTGTTGGACGATCGTGCCATCGACGGCTGAGGACCGGCCCGAGAGGGGCGCGGAGCCGGCGGCAGTGCCCGAGCGGGGGCCGGGGCTGGCGGCAGGGCCGGAGCGGGCCTGGGAGCGGGCGGATGGTGTTCGGCTCCAAAAGGTGTTGGCCCGGTCCGGTATCGGCAGCCGAAGGGTGTCGGAGGGGCTGATCGCCGGCGGCCGGGTGCGGGTCAACGGCGAGGTGGCCGATCTCGGTCGGCGGGTCGACCCCGACCGGGACGTGGTGGAGGTCGACCACGTACCCGTCGGCACGGCTCAGGGCCTGGCCTATCTCCTGCTGAATAAACCCCTCGGCGTGGTGTCGACGGCGTCGGACCCTGGGGGCCGGCGTACCGTGGTCGACCTGGTGCCGCCCGAACCGAGGGTGGTGCCCGTGGGCCGGCTCGACGCCGACAGCGAGGGCCTCCTGCTCCTCACCAACGACGGCGTCCTGACCCACCGCCTCACCCATCCCAGCTTCGGTGTCGACAAGGAGTACCTGGTCGAGGTCAAGGGTCGGCCCGCTCCGTCGGCCGTGGCCCGGCTGCGCCGGGGCGTCGAGCTCGACGACGGCCTCACCGCTCCCGCCCAGGTGGCGGTCATGGGGACCTCGCTCCTACGCATCACCATCCACGAGGGCCGGAACCGCCTGGTCCGGCGCATGTGCGAGGCCGTCGGGCACCCGGTGGTGCGCCTGGTGCGGGCCCGGATCGGCCCCCTCACAGACCGGTCGCTCAAGCCCGGGCGGTGGCGGGCGCTCGACCAGGCGGAGGTGCGCGCCCTCGAGCGGGCAACCGCCACCGCTGCCACGAGCGCCACCGGCACCGCCACCAGCACCGCCGCCACGCGGCGTCGGGATCGGTAGTCTCCGCCGGCGATGAGCGTGTCCGTGCGGGCCATCCGGGGGGCGACCACCGTCGACCACGACACCGCCGGGCAGGTGTCGGAGCGGGTGCAGACGCTGCTGGCGCAGGTGCTGGAGCGCAACGGGGTGACCCACGACGACCTCATCTCGATCCTGTTCACCGCCACTGGCGACATCCATTCGGTGTTCCCGGCCAGCATGGCCCGCGCCGTCGGCCTGGGAGACGTGCCGCTCATGTGCGCCCGGGAGCTCGACATAGAGGGCGCGGTGCCGAGGTGCATCCGGGTGATGTTGCACTGCACGACGACCCGCAGCCGAAGCGAGCTCCATCACGTGTACCTGGAGGGGGCCAGCCATCTCCGCGACGACCTCCCCGGCTGAGCCCCCGGCACCCCGGCCGGGTACGGCCGGGCGGGCCGGCGTGGTGGGCTGCGGGCTGATCGGCGCCTCGATCGGCCTGGCCCTGCGGTCCCGGGGATGGCACGTGACCGGAGTCGACCGGGACCAGGAACGGGTGGCGAAGGCGCTCGGGGTCGGTGCCATCGATGCCGTCGGCGTCGACCCGGACGCAGTCGTGACGTTCGTGGCCGTGCCGGTGGGGATGGTGGCCGGGATGGCCACAGCGGCCCTGGCCGCCGGGCCCGGCCTGGTGACCGATGTAGGCAGCGTGAAGCGGGCCATCGTCGAGGCGGTGGCCGACCGGCGTTTCGTGGGCGGTCACCCCATGGCCGGTTCGGAGCAGGAAGGGGTCGAGGGTGCCGACGCCGCCTTGTTCGAGGGGGCGACGTGGGTGCTCACGCCCACCGAGGCCACCGACCCGTTGGCCTATACGGGCGTCCGCTCGGTTGTGACCTCGCTGGGCGCCGACGTGGTGGCCGTCGCCCCTGACCGCCACGATGACCTGGTGGCGCTGGTCAGCCACGTGCCCCACCTAACCGCCGCCGCCCTGATGGACCTGGCCGTGGACAGCGTCAGCGGGACCCCCCCGGACGGTGCCGGGCACGCCATCCTGCTGCGGCTGGCGGCCGGGGGGTTCCGGGACATGACCCGCATCGCCGCCGGCCACCCCGGCATCTGGCCCGACATCTGCGAGCAGAACCAGGAGGCCATCCTGGCCACGCTGGACCGGCTCATCGCCGCCCTCGGGGGCCTGCGTTCGACCGTGGCCGGCGCCGATCGCCACGCGCTGTTGGGAGCCCTGGCCCGGGCGCGGTCGGCACGGGTCAACCTTCCTGCCCGAGCTGCCACCCGCCCCGACACGCTGGTCGAGCTCCGGGTGCCGATACCCGACCGTCCCGGCGTGCTGGCCGAGATCACGACTCTGGCGGGGGAGCTCGGGGTCAACATCTACGACCTCGAGATCGCGCACTCGGCCGAAGGGCCCCGCGGCGTGCTGTTGCTGGTGGTCGACGCCGGCTACGCCGATCTGGTCCGCCGGGCGCTCCTGGCCCTCGGCTACCGGCCGTCGGTGCAGCGCTTGTCGTGAGCGCGCTCGACGTGGCCGGGGGAGTGCGGCTCCGGGGGCGGGTGCGGGTGCCCGGGGACAAGTCCATCTCGCACCGGGCCCTTCTGCTGGCGGCCCGGGCCGAGGGCCGGTCACTGATCGAGGGACTGTCGAGCGGAGACGATGTCCGGCGCACCGCCACCGCCGTCATGGCCATGGGGGCGACGGTGGCCGGGGCCGATGTCGACGGTGGCCTGAGTCGCCTGGCCGAGCCCGAGCGGGTCATCGACGTGGGTAACTCGGGCACCGGCATCCGCCTGCTGGCCGGCTTCTGCGCGGCGTTGCCGTGGCTGACGGTCCTGCACGGCGACGAGTCGGTCAGCCGCCGGCCCATGGACCGCGTGACCGAGCCGCTGCGCCTCATGGGGGCCAGGGTCGACGGTCGGGGCGACGGGCGCTTCGCGCCCCTGGTGGTGCGGGGCGGCCTCCTCCGCCCCATCGACTACCGCGTGCCGGTGGCCAGTGCCCAGGTGAAGGCGGCCGTGCTGCTGGCCGGGCTCGGCGCCGACGGCCAGACCGTCGTGCGCGAGCGCGTACCCACCCGGGCCCACACCGAGGAGCTGCTGGCCCTTGCCGGCGGCGAAATCGTTGTGAGCGAGGACGGCCTCACCACGCGGCTGCGGCCGTCGGTGCTGCAGCCCTTCCACCTGCGGGTGCCGGGTGACCCCAGCCAGGCGGCGTACTGGGTGGTGGCCGCCTGCATCACACCGGGCAGTGAAGTCGCCGTCGTGGACGTGTACGTGGGCCGGGCCCGCGCCGACTTCGTCGGGGTGCTGGCCCGCATGGGCGCCGCCGTCGAGCTCGAACGCCACGACGCCACGACCGCCACCATCCATGCTCGGTTCTCCCCGGGCCTGCGGAGCACCGTGGTCGAGGGGGCCGAGGTGGCGGGCCTCATCGACGAGATCCCGGTCCTGGCCGTGGCCGCGGCCGTGGCCGACGGCGTCACCGAGTTCCGCGACGCCGCCGAGCTCCGGGTCAAGGAGACCGATCGGGTGGCGACGACGGTGGCGCTGCTGGGCGCCATGGGGGGGCGCGCCGAGCCGACCGGTGACGGACTGGTCGTATTCGGAGGGCGCCTTCGCCCCGGCGCCGTCGACAGCCATGGTGACCACCGGATCGCCATGGCCGGCGCCGTTGCCGCGCTGGTGGCCGAGGGCACCACCCGCTTGACAGGATGGGAGGCGGTGCGCACCAGCTACCCCGGCTTCGAGGATGACCTGTGGGCCCTGAGTGGCACACCATGACGTTGGTGGCCATCGACGGGCCGGCCGGGTCGGGCAAGTCGACCGTGGCCCGGGCCGTGGCCGACCGCCTCGGGTTGGACTACCTCGACACGGGGGCCATGTACCGCTCGGTGGCTTTCGCTGCCCTCCGCCGGGGCATCGACCCCGCCGACGCTGAACCCACCGCCAAGCTGGCGCGGGGCGTCGAGATCGACGTGGACCGCGACCACGTCACCGTGGACGGGGTGGACGCCAGCATCGAGATCCGGGGCTCAGAGGTGACGCGCGCTGTTTCCGCTGTGGCCGCCAATCCGCAGGTGAGGGCCGAGCTGGTGAGGCGCCAGCGGAAGTGGGCCGCCGACCACCACGGCCAGGGGGTGGTAGAGGGACGGGACATCGGCTCGGTGGTCTTCCCCGACGCCGACGTGAAGATCTACCTCACGGCGTCCGGTCAGACCCGGGCCGAGCGTCGTTCCAAAGAGGCATTGGACCCCGACTACGAGAACATCGCCGCTGACATCACCCGACGCGACCACGTCGACTCCACCCGCAGCAG
Source organism: Acidimicrobiales bacterium (assembly GCA_038232515.1). GTDB lineage: Bacteria > Actinomycetota > Acidimicrobiia > Acidimicrobiales > JAUJNH01 > JBBSHS01. The sequence goes on along the minus strand of JBBSHS010000008.1, from coordinate 31,659 downwards.
CTCGCCTCTGCTGGCGGCCGATGATGCCGTCGTCCTCGACACGACCGGCATGGACATCAGCCAAGTGGTCGACGCCGTGCTCGCACACCTACCCGGCCGACCCGGCCCACCCACCTCCACCCCCGACATCGCGCCTGTGGCCGGGCCCGGTCGGTCCGGCGTCAAGCGGGGCGCGGACCGGGTGCGGGGCCGGGTCGACTACCACCGCTGGCAGGTGTGGATGTACCGCTTCGTGCGTGTGGTCGCCGCCGGTTTCTGCCGGTCGTTCTGGCGGGTGACGGTGGAGGGTGGCGAGAACGTGCCCGCCTCGGGCGCGTTCATCCTTTCTCCGGTACACCGGTCCAACATCGACACGCCCTTGGTGGCGGTGGTGACCAGACGACCGTGGCTGCGGTTCATGGGCAAGGACTCGATGTTCAAGTACCGCTTTGCCGACTGGTTCTTCACCGCCATGGGCGGGTTCCCCGTGCATCGGGGCATGCCCGACCGTGTGGCATTGCGCACATGCGAGAGGCTGCTCCGGTCCGGCCAACCGGTGGTGGTGTTCCCCGAGGGCACCCGCCAGTCGGGCCCCGTCGTCGGTCATCTGTTCGAGGGCCCGGCCTACCTGGCCACCAAGTGCCAGGTGCCCATCGTCCCGGTGGGGATCGGAGGTTCGGAGCGGGCCATGCCCAAACAGGCCAGAGGCATCCGGCCGGTGAAGGTGCACATCGTCGTCGGCTCACCGATCCCCCCGCCGGCCAACACCCAAAGCGGACGTGTGCCACGCAAGGTTGTGCACGAGCTCACCGGGGTGCTGCAGAGCCGTCTTCAAGAGGTGTTCGACCGGGCCCAGGTGCGGGCCGGCGCCTGACCTCGGCCCGGGCACACCGGATGTGCCGGCCACCCGCTGGCGTCAGCCGGTGAGGCTGGCCAGCACGTCGCTGGCGTCGGAGGTGCGGTCCTCGGCCAGGGCGGCGGCCGTCGGTGGGGGGGCGCCGAGGGACACGGTCATGACGGCGACGAGCCCGTCGAGCAGCCGGCGTAGCTCAGGCGGCGGCGGGAAGTACTCGTCCTCGTCGACCACGTTGACGAGCGTGGTACCACGGGCCGGCGCCAGCCGGGCCAGCACTGAGGCCACCAGTTCCTCGGGGGCGGACGCTCCAGCGGTGACGCCGACGATGCCGCTGAGCCCGTCCGGGACCTCCTCGGGCCCGTTGACCCGCACCACCTGGCGGCATCCCTGGGTCCTGGCCACGTTCTCCAGGGCGCGGGTGTTCGACGAATTGGCGGAGCCGATGACCACGACGGCGTCGGCCTTGTGGGCGATCTCTTTGAGGGCAGCCTGGCGGTTGGTGGTGGCAAAGCACAGATCGGACCGCCCGGGCACCCACAGCTCGGGGAAGCGTTCGGTGGCGGCGTCGAGCACGCCCCGCCAGTCGTCCAGACTGAGGGTGGTCTGGGCCAGGAAGGCAAGGGGGCGGCCATCGTCGGCCAAGCGGCGGACGTCCTCCTCGGTCTCGACCAGGCTTACGGCATCAGGCGCCACCGCCATGGTGCCGACGGCCTCGTCGTGGCCCACATGGCCGACATAGACGATGCCGAAGCCCTTGCCGGCCCGAACCTTGACCTCGTGGTGGACCTTGGTGACAAGCGGGCAGACGGCGTCCACGACCAGCCCGCCCCGGGCCCTCGCTTCGGCCACCACGTCAGGGGCGGACCCGTGGGCCGACAGCATGAGCGGCGCGCCGGCCGGTACCTCGGCCACGTCGCCCACGAAGACGACACCCAGCTGGCGGAAGCGGTCGACGATGAGCTGGTTGTGGACGATCTCGTGGTAGCAGTAGACGGGCGGCTCGAACACCCGCACCATCCACGAGAGCGCCTTGATGGCCATCTCCACCCCCGCGCAAAAACCGCGCGGAGCCGCCAACAGCACCTCATCGACCCCCACAAGACCCAGGCTAACGCCGGGGCTCAGGGACCGATGCGCACCGGTTCGCCCGGCGCACCCGGCCGGGGGGAGCGGGGGGCTTTGCCCCCCGCAGGGCAAGGAGCCGGCTTGCCGGTCCTTGCCGGAAGATGAGGGCGAGCGACAGCGAGCTCCACAGGGGGAGGGGGCCCGCAGGGGAGGGGCTTCGCCCCTCCCCTGCGAACGCCGTAGGCTGTCCGGACTATGTCGCTGCCCAGCGTGGCGGCCGTGACCCCTGGGTCGCCGGCCGCCCGGGCCGGTGTCATGCCGGGGGACGAGATCCGTTCCATGGGCGGCCAGGTCCTCCGTGATGTCATTAGCTACCAGATACTCGCCGACGAAGCCGTCGTCGATCTGGAGCTGGCACGGGGTGGCTTGGAGCTGGCCGTGACGGTGTACAAGGAGGCGGCCGAGCCGCTGGGCCTGGAGATCAGCTCTGCGCTGTTCGACCGGATCCGCACCTGCGACAACCACTGCGAGTTCTGCTTCATCCACCAGCTACCCAAGGGCATGCGGCCTTCGTTGTACGTGAAAGACGACGACTACCGGCTCAGCTTCCTGTACGGCAATTTCACCACGCTCACCCGGTTTACCGAGTCCGACCTCGAGCGGGTGGTCACCGAGCGCCTGTCACCGCTGTACGTGTCCATCCACGCCACCGATCCCGACGTGCGGGCGCGCATGCTGCGTAACCGCCGCGGGGCGACCAGCCTGCGGTGGCTGCGGGTGCTTCTGGACCACGGCATCGTGGTGCACGGCCAGGTGGTGGTGTGCCCGGGGGTCAACGACGGCGCTGTCCTGGACGACACGTTGACCGGCGTCCTCGACCGCTTTGCCGATCTGGCCACCGTGGCCTGCGTCCCCCTGGGTGTGTCAAAGCACTCGGGCGAGACCGGCCTGCGGGGCCACACCACCGCCGAGGCGGCCGCCGTGGTCGAACAGGTCGACACCTGGCAGGGCGTGTTCGGCTCGGTGCTGGGCCGGCGCATGGTGTGGGCGGCCGACGAGTACTACCTGCTGGCCGATCGGCCGTTCCCCCCGGCCGACAGCTACGAGGGCTATTCGCAGCACGAGAACGGCATCGGTATGGCCAGGGCCTTCGCCGACGGCTTCCAACCGGCCGCCAGCGGGGGAGGGATGGGGACGGCACAGCCGCAGCCGCCCCGCCACAGCGGGTTCTTCCAGGCGGTCGACGGAGCGCCGGCTGAGGGGTACCGAGCCGTGAGGTCCCCGGGCACCGTGACCATGCGGCCGTCCCGGCGGGCACCGGTGGCGGTGGTCACCGGCGAGTACGGAGCCCAGGTGCTGCGGCCCCTGCTGCCCCCCACCGTTCGTGTCGTCACCGTCGTCAACCACTTCTTCGGTGGCACGACGAGGGTGGCGGGGCTCCTCACCGGTACGGACGTGGCCCGGGCGCTGGCCACCGAGCCGGAGGGGCATAGGTACCTGTTGCCCGACGTGTGCCTGAACGAGGGGCGGTTCCTGGACGGCCTGACGCTGGCTGATCTGCCCAGACCGGTCGAGGTCGTCCCGGCCGACGGCTCGTCGCTGCGTCTCGCCCTCGCCCCCCGGCCCGAGTTGGTCCCGGCATGAGCGCCACGATGGTCGGGACGGATGTCCCTGTGGTGGCCATCGTGGGCCGGCCCAACGTGGGCAAGTCCACTCTGGTCAACCGGATCGCCGGTCGGCGTGAGGCCATAGTGGAGGACTCGCCGGGCGTCACCCGCGACCGCAAGCTGGTCGACGCCGAATGGGCGGGACGTCCGTTCACGCTGGTCGACACGGGCGGATGGCTCCAGTCCGGCAGCGTCCTGGACCGCCAGGTCACCCAGCAGGCCGAAAAGGCCATCACCGGTGCCGACCTCGTGCTCCTGGTGGTCGACACCGCGGTGGGCGTCACCGACGAGGACCAACGGGTGGCCCGCCTCCTGCTGCACCTCGGCCGGCCCACGATCGTCGTGGCCAACAAGGTCGACGGCGAAAGCCGCGACAACGACATCTGGGAGTTTGTGGGCCTGGGGCTGGGTCAGCCGATGCCGGTGTCGGCCATCCATGGCCGGGGCACCGGTGACCTGCTCGACTGTGTCGTGGAACAGCTGCCGCCGGCCCCGGAAGTGGTGGCCAACCCGACGGCCGACGCCCTTGTGTTGTATTCCGTGGCCATCATCGGGCGGCCCAACGTGGGCAAGTCCACTCTCTTCAACCGCCTGGTGGGAGAAGAGAGATCCGTGGTCCACGATCTGGCCGGTACCACCCGCGACTCGATCGACACCGTGGTGGAGACCGACGACGGGCCGGTGAAGTTCGTCGACACGGCCGGGCTGCGCCGGCGTTCGAAGCAGGCGGAGGGGACGGAGTACTACTCGCTCGTGCGGGCCCTGCAGGCCATCGACCGGGCCGATGCCGCCCTGCTGGTCATCGACGCCACCGACGGCGTGACCCATCAGGACCAACGGCTGGCCGAGCGCATCGACGTGGCCGGGAGCCCGGTGGTGATCATCCTCAACAAGTGGGAGGCGCTCGCCGGTGAGGGCCGGGCCGACGTACTCGGCCAGTTGGCCGACCGCCTGGCCTTTTTGGCCTACGCCCCGGTGCTCAAGATCTCGGCATTGACCGGGCTCGGCGTCCACAAGCTCATGCCGGCGCTGGGCCAGTCCATCGAGGCCTACCACCGCCGGGTGCCGACCGGTGTGCTCAACCGGGTCGTGCAGGCGGCGCAGGCGGCCCATCCGCCCCCGGTGGGCAAGGTCCAGTACGCCACCCAGGGCGCCATCGACCCGCCCACCTTCACCGTGTTCGCCACCCGTGAGCTGCCGGCCACGTACCTGCGCTACATGGAGCGCAAGATCCGTGAGCACTTCGAGCTGGGGCCGACGCCCATCAAGCTGCGCGTGCGCCGCAGGGACGTCTGATGCACATGCAGAACGTCGTTCCCATCCTGGTGGCGGCATTGTGCGCAGCCGCGGCGGTCGTGTGGGGGCGCTCGGCCAGGCGCCTCAAGCGCGCCCTTCACCGCGTCGAACGCGAGATCGCCCGTAGCGGTGGGGGCCCCGAGGCGGCCGACCTGGCCCGCTCCAGCTACCGCAAAGAGCTGCACACCACGCTGCTCTACGGGATTCTGGCCTTGGTGCTGGCCGTCGCCGGGGGGCTCGGACGCCCGTGGACCACGCTGTCGGTCGTTGCCGTCGCCGTCCCCGTGGCCATGAGCCTGGGTTACGGCCGGGGCTTCCTCAACGAGGCCAGCATCGCCGAGCAGCGGGCGACCCTGCTGCGCCGGGCCGAGGAGGTCCTCCAACAGGACGACCTGGCCCCCCGCAGGTGGGCCGAGCGGCTGGCCCCGAGCGAGTTGCCCACCGTCGAGGGCTTCGACATCGGACGGGTCTACGAGCCCGGGACCGGGGCCATGGCCGGCGATTTCTACGACTTCTACCGCACCTCCCCGAGCCGGCTGGCGGCGGTGATCGGCGACGTCACCGGCCACGGCATCGAACCCTCCATCACCGCCTTCCAGGTGAAGTACCTGCTGCGGGTCCTGCTCCAGCAGTACCGCGACCCGGCCCAGGCCATGGAGGAGCTGAACCGGGTGATGTACTCCTCGGCCCAGCCCGAGGAGTTCGTCTCCATGTTCGTCGCCCTGTTCGACCTCGACATGGGAACGGTGCGGACGTGCTCGGCCGGTCATCCGCCGGCGTGGCTCTTCCACGACGGCGACGTGCGGCCCCTGTCGGCCAACGGGCCCCTTCTGGCCCTCGACCCGAAGGGCACCTACGGGAGCCGCGAGGTCCCGCTCGAGGAGGGCGACCTTCTGGTGCTCTACACCGACGGGCTCACCGAGGCCCGGGCCGGAGAGAACCTGTTCGGCGACGAGCGGGTGGCAGCCATCCTGCGCCGGGACCCCGGGCGGGAGCCGGAGTACCTCTGCAAGGCCCTGCTGGAGGCGGCCCGTGACTTTGCCGACGGGCCCCTTTCCGACGACGTGGCCATCCTCGCCATCCGGCGGGCGTAGGCCGGGGTGGCGGGCGCTGATGTCTCGACGCCGCCGGCTCACCCGGACGACAATGGGCCCGTCATGCCCTTCTGCGAGGCCTGCGCCAGGCATTGGACGCCCCCGTCGCTTGGCCCCGAGGGCAACTGCCCGACGTGCGGCGCCCGCCTACGTGACCCGGCAACGGTGCCCGACGCCGATGCAGCCGGCCCGACCGGGGTGGAGCCCTCTACAGGCCCTGCAGCGGCGCCGCCGGGCGAGGGGGAGGCTCAGCCCAATGTGCCGTGGCACTTCACCCTTCTGCTGATCGCCCTCGTGCTCTACCTCGGCTTCCGGGCCTACCAGGGCATCGCCTGGCTCATAGTCCACGTCTTCTGACGCTCGTCGGTGCACGCCCGCGGCCACCATGGCTCGTCGCAGATGAACGGCCCACGTGCCTGCGAGCGGCGGCGTAGGGGCGCCCGTCGAACCAGTGCATGATCCGTTCCCTAGGCTGGCCAGGATCACGAAACGACAGGGGTGGGCAATGGCAGCCGGCGACAAGGACGGGACGACCCGGGTCGAGCTCGAGGTGTGGTTGCGCGAGGAGATGTCGTTGGATCCCGAGGCAGACGTCGGGATCAGCGAGAAGCCGGGGACCGATCCGAGGTGCTCTGACATCGTGACCCATGTGGAGGTCGCACAGCCGGGGGAATCGCCGTACTCCTTCCACATCGAGCGGCCGCTGCACGAGTTGGACCGGATGGACGTCGTCGCTGCCATCGCGTTCGGCGGGGGCCACTAGTCGACGGACCAACCCTTCCAAGGCCGCCAAGGCCCCACCCGGGTCCCGCTCATGCCGCGTCGTGTCGGCGCTACAGTGCTGCTCCGCGACGAACGGGATGTGGCGCAGCTTGGTTAGCGCGTCGGTCTGGGGGACCGAAGGTCCCGGGTTCAAATCCCGGCATCCCGACTGGGCAAAGGTGCAGGCCACCGTGCCGAGCCAGGCGACCGGAGATGGCCCAAAGGACCGGGGGTCCCTGACGGCCGGGCTGGGCGCCACGCCACGGTACGGACCCGTAGGATCAGGGTGTGACCGAAGGCGCCGAGGACCGCATCCTCACGTTTCCCAACCTGCTGTCGATCGTGCGTCTGCTCTGCGTGCCCCTTTTCCTGTGGCTGTTGTTCCCCGACGGCGACAGGGCGGCGGCGGCCATCCTGTTGGCCGTCCTCGGCACCACCGACTGGGTGGACGGCTACGTGGCCCGCCACTTCGACCAGGTGTCGTCGCTCGGCAAGGTGCTCGACCCGGTGGCCGATCGCTGCCTGCTGATCGTCGGCGTCGCCGCCATCATCGTCGACGGCAGCGCGCCCTTGTGGCTGGGACTGGCCGCACTGCTGCGCGAGGCGCTCATCACCTTCGGCACCGTGCTGCTGGTCGTGAAAGGTGCCCGGCGACTCGACGTGCAATGGGTGGGCAAGGCCGGCACGTTCGGGCTGATGTTCGCGTTCCCGATGTTCCTGGCCAGCCACGCCGGGCTCGGCAGCGTGGTCGTCTGGCGGGTCTTCGCCTGGGGGTGCGCCGTTCCCGGTGTGATCCTCGGCTTCTGGTCGGTTCTGGTGTACATACCCATGGCCAAGCGGGCCTTGGACGACCGTGGGGTGGGCGCCCAGCACGTGCCCACCAGGCCCGGGAGCCCAGCGTGAAGGCGGTGATCATGGCCGGGGGTGAGGGCACCCGGCTGCGCCCGCTCACCTCCAACCAGCCCAAGCCGATGATGCCCCTGGCCAACCGGCCGATGATGGAGCACATAGTGCGCCTGCTGCGGGAGCACGGCTTCGAGGACATCGTCGTGACGGTGGCCTTCCTGGCCAACACGATCCGGACCTACTTCGGCGACGGCTCCGAGTTCGGCGTGCGCATGGTCTACGCCACCGAGGAGACCCCACTGGGCACCGCCGGAAGCGTGCGCAACGCCATGGACGAGTTGAAGGACGAATCCTTCCTCGTCATCTCCGGCGACGTCCTCACCGACATCGACCTCTCGGCGGTGGTGCGTTTCCACCGGGACAAGGGGTCCATGGCCACCATCGGCCTGAAGTCGGTGGAGAACCCTCTGGAGTTCGGCATCGTCATCACCCACGAGGATGGCTCGGTCGAGCGGTTCCTGGAGAAGCCGGGATGGGGCCAGGTGTTCTCCGACACCATCAACACGGGCATATATGTCCTCGAACCGGCGGTGTTCGACTTCATCGAGCCGGGCGCCAGCGTCGACTTCTCGGCCGACGTGTTCCCCAAGCTGCTGGCCGACGGCAGGCCGCTCTACGGCTATGTGGCCGACAGCTACTGGGAGGACGTCGGAACTCTCGACGCCTATCGCCGGGCCCACGAAGACGTGCTCGACGGCAAGGTGGCGGTGACCATCGACGGATTCCGTCTAGCCGACGGCATCGTCATCGGCGAGGGGGCCGAGATCGACCCCAAGGCGGTACTCGACGGGCCCTGTGTGGTGGGCGACTACAGCCGGGTCGAGGCCGGCGCCCACCTGCGGGCCTACACGGTCCTCGGCTCCAACGTCCGGGTGGGCCCCGACACCTACCTGGAACGCGCCGTGGTGCAGGACAACTGCTACCTGGGTGCCGGCGTGCGCCTGAGGGGTTGCGTGGTCGGCCGCTCGTCGGACCTGCGCCGCGGCGCCCGCTGCGAAGAGGGCGTGGTGCTGGGCGACGAGTGTTTCGTGGGCGAGCACGCCCTGATCAATCCGGGCGTGAAGATCTACCCGTTCAAGAGCGTCGAGCCCAATGCCATCATCAACGATTCGATCGTGTGGGAGAGCCGAGGGGCCCGGACGCTGTTCCACGGCAACGGCGTGTCGGGCCTGGCCAACGTCGACATCAGCCCTGAGTTGGCCGTCAAGGTGGCCATGGCCTATGCCACCACCTTGAAGAAGGGCGCCCGCGTCTGCGTCAGCCGGGACACGAGCAGGGCGGCCCGGCTGCTGAAGCGGGCGGTGATGGTCGGGTTGAACGCGGCCGGGGTGGATGTCGACGACCTGGAGGCGACTACCGTGCCCGTCACCCGGTTCCAGGTCCGGGCCGAACGGGCCTGGGGTGGCATCACGGTGCGGCTGGACGGCGACGACCCGCAGTCGGTCTCCATTCGCTTCTTCGACTCCGACGGCACCGACCTGACCGAAGCCGACCAGCGCAAGGTCGAGAGGCTGTACTACCGGGAAGAGGTACGCCGGGCCGTGGCCGCCGAGATCGGCGACATCGGCTTCCCGCCCCGGGCCATCGAGTACTACACCGCGGGGCTCATGCAGTCGGTCGACGTGGCCGCCGTCAAGGCCGCCGACCCCAAGCTGGTCCTGGACTACGCCTACGGCACGGCCAGCTTCGTCATGCCCACCGTGCTGGCCAAGCTGGGTGCCGAGGTGTTGGCCGTCAACCCCTACGCCGCCACCAAGCGGGCCATCGGCTACGACGAGCGGGCGCACGCCCTCGAGGTCGCCAGCCTGGTGCGGTCCGCCGGCGCTCACGTCGGTGCCGTCATCGACCCGGACAGCGAGCGTCTAGTCGTGGTGGACGACTCGGGACACGTCCTCAGCCAGGACGAGACCTTGCTGGCGCTACTGAGCCTGGTGTGCATGGGCGGCGACGATGTCGGGATCGCCCTCCCGGTCAGCACGACCATGCGGGCCGAGGAGATCTGCGGGTCGGCGGGCGCCAAACTGGTGTGGACCAAACTGTCCACGGCTTCGGTGATGGAGGCGGCCATCGACGCCGGCGTCGACTTCGCGGCGGGGCCCGACGGCGGCTATGCCTTCCCCCGCTTCCTTCCGGCATACGACGCGGTGGCCACCCTCGTCCACCTGCTGGAGCTCCTGGCCAAGACCGGTGAGCGCCTCTCCAAGGTGGTGGCGGAGTTGCCGCGGGTGCACATGGCCCACGAGACCGTCGTCACGCCGTGGGAGGCCAAGGGCGTGGTGATGCGCACGCTGGTCGAGCGGATCAAGGATCACGACGTGGTGCTGATCGACGGGGTCAAGGTCATGCACGACGAGGGTTGGGCGCTCGTGCTGCCTGACCCCGGCGAGCCCCAGACCCACATCTGGGCCGAGGGTGTGACCGACGCCAAGGCCCGTTCCCTGGCCCAGGAGTACGCCCGCCGCATCCGCCAACTGCTCCGCTGACGGCCGCCACTCACTCGCATCGCTCGCTGCGTTCGCCACTCACTCGCATCGCTCGCTGCGTTCGCCACTCACTCGCATCGCTCGCTGCGCTCGCTCGCTCCGTTCGGGCGGAGAGGCTTCAGGCCTTTTGGAGCTCGCTTCGCTCGCCACTTTTCTGTTCGCCTTCGGCAAAGCCGGCGGCGAACGTGTGGGGGCAAGGCCCCCACGCCCCCATTGGGGGCGTGGCCCCCGAACCCCTGCAGAAGCTGCCGTCCCCGAACCGCGGCCGGCATTCGCCTCGGGGCTGCGGCCTGAACGGCGCAGAATCGCGGTGGTGGAGTCAGGTGCGCGCTTCGGAGCCTGGGTGGTGGGCAGACTGGGCCATGGTGACGTGGCAGGGGGTGCGGCGGGCGGTGCGGTGGCGGGGGCCGTCGTCGCGGGTGTTCTTGGCCGTCGTCGTGGCCGGTGGGTTCCTGTTCGTCATCACCGCCAGGTCCACCAGTGCCGCCCGGCGGGCCTCGGCCCCCAGGCGCAGTGAGCTGGCTTCACTCATCCAACACCGCAAGCAGCAGGTGAGCGACCTCGACCAGGCCGTCCGGACGTTGCGGGCAGAAGTGGCCACGGCCCAGCGGGGCGCGGGCGGGACGAACGCGGCCCAGGCCGAGGCCGTTCAGCTGGCGGCGGCGGCGGGCACGGTCCAGACCCGCGGCCCCGGCTTGCTGGTCCGGCTCAGCGACTCCAGCCGCACGCCTCCACCCGGCGCCGACCCGAGCGTCTACCAGATCCACGACACCGATCTTCAGCTGGTGGTCAACGCGTTGTTCCAGGCGGGCGCCCGGGCGGTGGCCGTCAACGACAGCCGGGTGGTGGCCACCACCCCGATCCGGCGAGCCGGAGAGACGATCGTCGTGAACTTCCGGCCGCTGTCCGGCCCGTACTCCGTCGCCGCTGTGGGCGCCGCCAAGGCCCCGTTCGAGGGCTCCGAGATCGCCCGACGCTTCAAGCGGTGGACCGGGCTCTACGGCCTGGGGTTCAACGCCGACGCCAAGAACGTCGACGTGCCTGCGTTCACCGGGACCGTCACGCTGTCCGACGCCACCCCGCTGCCGTGATCGCCCTCCTCGGCCTGTTGCTGGGCGCCGTCGTGGCCCTTTTCCTACGGGGCTTGGTCGGCCCTGTCCCGCCCAGCCTGACCCACTACGTGGCCGTGACCGTGCTCGCCGCCGTCGACGCCGCCATCGGTGGGATGCGCTCCTATCTGGAGAAGACCTTCAGCGACCGCATCTTCCTGGCCGCACTGCTGACCAACGCGATGGTGGCCCTGTCGCTCGTATGGGTCGGCAACCAGCTCGACGTCGACCTCACCACCGCCATCGTCGTCGTGTTCGGCATCCGGGTCTTCCAGAACGTCGCCGCCCTGCGCCGTAGGATCGTCGGTGGCTGAGGCGGAGCTGCGGCCGTCGAGCATGCCGGCGGGTGGGCCTCCCGACGTGACCGAAGCCTGGTGACCACTGTCAGCAGGGCCAAGGCCCGACTGGCGGGGACGCCCGGACGGCGGCGGCTGCGGGCCGTCGTGGTGTTCGTGCTCATGGCTGCCATCGGCTTCGTGCTGGTCGGCGCGGCCGGGCACAGTCAGGCCCCCGCAGTACGGCTCAACTCCCAGGACGAGGGCGCCCTCTCCCGCATCCTGGGCTCGCTCACGGGTGAAGCCGACTCGCTGCGCGACGAGGTGGCCAACCTCAAGCTGCAGTTGCAGGCGCTGCAGAACGCCGGCCAGAGGGACCAGGCGGCGCAGGAGGCGGCCGCCAAACAGCTGCAGGACCTCCAGGTCCTGGCCGGGACGGTGCCGGTGACCGGCCCGGGAATCACCGTGTCCGTGACCGATCCGAGCGGCCGGGTCACCTACGACCTGCTCATCGACCTCGTCGAGGAGTTGCGCGACGCAGGAGCGGAAGCGCTGGCGGTGGACAATCACCGCCTGGCCGCCACATCGTGGTTCGCTCAGAAGGCCACCACCCTCGTGGTCGACGGGGCGTCCGTGGCCCAGCCGAGCTTCAAGGTCACCGCCATCGGCCAGCCGGCCACGTTGGACGGCGGTGTGGCCATCCCCGGGGGCGCTCTGGACACCCTGCGGGCCCAGCCGGGCGTGCAGGTGACGGTGATGCGGTCGGCCTCCCTCGTCCTGCCCCCCGCGACCAGGTAGGACCGGATTCCGACCGGACCAAGGAACTACCCGGGCTTCGCCCCTGCCCGACGAGCAGGTGATCCTCCTAGGCGCCAAGCGCCTAGGTTGGCCAGCCGTGAACGTGCCTGACGATCTGCGCTACACCAAGGATCACGAGTGGGTCCGGGACGACGGCGGTCCCGTCCGCCTCGGCATCACCGATTACGCCCAGGACGCACTCGGTGACGTCGTCTTCGTCCAGCTGCCCGTGCCCGGATCGGAGGTCGGCGAGGGTGATTCGTTCTGCGAGGTCGAGAGCACCAAGTCGGTGTCGGACATCTATGCGCCCGTTGCCGGCACCGTCGTCGAGGTCAACGGCGAGTTGGTGGATGCGCCCCAGCGCCTCAACGAGGACCCATACGGCGACGGCTGGATCTGCCTCATCCAGCCCACCGACGCCGACGACGTGGGTACGTTGCTCGACGCTACCGCCTATCGGTCGCTCACGGAGCCGTGATGGGCACCATTGGCGCGTCGGCCCTGAGGTCGTCAGGGGCCGTCGAACAAGGGCAGCCGGGCGCCCGGTAGCCTGCTGGGCGTGTTCTGCAACCAGTGCGGCCACCAGAACCCACCCGAATCGCGGTTTTGCTCCGCGTGCGGCAACTCGTTCGTTCCCGACGCGGTCGAGGATGTCACCACGACGTTGGCCCCGGTGGTGGTCGAGCAATCCGAGGACGATGTGGCCGTGGCCGTGGAGGCCGACCCTCGGGGGGCCGGCGTCCTGGTGGTCAAACGGGGCCCGAACGCCGGCACCAAGTTGGTGTTGGACGGAGGATTGGTGCGGGCGGGGCGATCCCCGGACAGCGAGCTGTTCCTCGACGACATCACCGTGAGTCGGCGCCACGCCGAGTTTGTGCCCACCTCGGGTAGCTATCAACTGCGCGATACCGGCTCACTGAACGGCACGTACCTGAACCGGGAGCGCATCGAGTCGGCGCCCTTGGCCAACGGCGACGAAATTCAGATCGGCAAGTTCAAGCTCGTGTTCCTGGCCGGTGGCCAGGCGGGCGCCTGAGCGGATGCTGAGGCGGCGGTGAGCGAGCGGGGCTACCTGTCCATCGGCGAGGTGCTGTCGATGCTGCATGCCGAGTTCCCCGACGTCACCATCTCCAAGATCCGGTTCCTGGAGAGCCAGGGTCTGATCGACCCGGAGCGCACGCCGTCGGGTTACCGCAAGTTCTACGAGCCCGATGTCGTGCGGCTGCGATGGATCCTGCGTCAGCAGAAGGAGCATTTCTGGCCCCTTCGCATCATCCGCAGCAAGCTTGACGAGGCCGCCCGAGCCGACGGGTCGCCCGAGGACCTGTCCGCCGACGCCGCCCCGGCACGACCTTCAGCGGTCGGCGGCCGGCCGGAGCCGCCGCCGAACGGCCGTCCGGCCGCCAAGCCGGCGTCAGTCGCTCCTCCGCCGGCCACCTCCGGGCCGCCACCCCCGTCGACCGCCGTGGGGCGGCGGGTGGCCGCTCCCTTCCCGGCCAGTCTGGCCACGGCGGCGCGCGCCGAAGCCGGGCGCCGGACCGAGGCAGAGGCGGTACAGCGCACGGCGGCCGACGCCGACAGGCACCCTGGCCCACGGGCGGGGAAGGCCGGGACGCCGGACAGGCCAGCCACTACGGCGACGACGGCGGCGGCGGCCGAGCCACCTCACGGCGGTCGGGGCGGGTCGGCCGGACAGGGAAGCGAAGGGGTTGAGGCGGTCCAGGCGTCCGAGGCCACCGGGGCTGCAGTGGGTACCGACCGGGAGGGGAGCGACGCCCGACGTCGGACTGAGGGTGATGTCGGTCATGGCGTCGAGAGCGACGCCCCTCGCCGGGCGGAGGCTGGCGAGGGACGCGGCGTCGGGTTCGAGGCCGGTCGACGAGCGCAGGCCGAGGCCGGACGCCGGGCCGCGGTGGAGGCGGGGCGCAAGGCGCAGGCCCAGACCAGCGCCCGGCCCCAGGCGCCGGAGACCAGAATGACCGAACCACTGGTTGACAATGGGGCGCCACGGCGGACGCCGGCCAGCTACCTCACGGCGCCGGTCGAGGCTCGGTCGGCGGCGCCGGAAGAGCCGGTGGAGCTCACTGCCGAGGAGCTGGCTGAGGCGGTCGGGTTGACCGTGGCGGAGTTGGCCGACCTCCAAAAGTACGGCCTGGTTGTCAGTCGGCACAGCTCGGGTGGTCAGTATTTCGACGAGGTGGCGCTGGTCGTCGCCCAGCTCGCAGCTCGCTTCGCCCGTTTCGGTGTCGAGCCCCGTCACCTGCGGATCTGGAGGACGGCGGCCGAGCGGGAGGCGGGGTTCTTCGAGCAGGTCGTCACGCCCCTGCTCAAGCAGCGCAACCCGCAGGCCCGGCGGCAGGCGGCTGAGAACCTGCGGGAGCTGGCCACCCTGGGCAACCGTCTGCACGCCGCTCTGGTGCGGGCGGAGTTGAAGGGACGTGACCGGTGATCCCCCAGCAGTGCGTCCCGTTGTCCGCCCCAGCCGGCCGGGCGATAGGGTTCCAGGCATGGTGGAGATGCGCCTGGTGGCCGTTCGGGTCGAGCTCCCGAGCAATACGCCGGTGGTGCTCCTGCAGGAGGCCTCCGGTGCTGGGCGGACGCTACCCATCTTCATCGGCTCACCTGAGGCGACGGCCATCGCCTACGCCCTGCAGGGCCAGACGACGCCGAGGCCCTTCACCCACGACCTGATCGGAAACCTGCTCGAGGAGCTGGGCGTGCAGCTCGAGCGGGTGGTCATCACCGAGTTGCGGGAGGCTACCTACTACGCAGACCTGCACCTGCGGTCCAACGGTCGTACGCACGTGGTGTCGAGCCGGCCGTCCGATGCCATCAACCTGGCCGCCCGCACCGGCTCCACCATCTACTGCGACGACGATCTCCTAGATGCCGAGGGTGTGCAGTTGGCCACCGAGGATGATGACGACACGGAGGACGCCGAGGATCTCGTCGGACAGTTCAAGGAGTTCATCGAGGGCATACGACCCGAGGACTTCTCGACCTGAGCCTTGCGCCCCCGATCCAAATCCGGCCGGCGGAGCGGTTGCGCCCAGCCGAGGCCGCGTCTAGCCTCGATGACATACCTGTAGTTCCGTGGGTGTGATGCGTCGGAGGTGTCCCGCATGGACGAAGCAACGATGCAAGAGCAGGGTTGGGGTGGCAAGCAGGTGTGCGCCATCGTGGGGATCAGCTACCGCCAGTTGGACCACTGGGCCCGCACCGACCTGCTCCGGCCGGGCCTGGTCGACGCGGCCGGGAGCGGCTCCCGGCGCTGCTACGCCTACGGAGATGTCGTCCAGCTCAAGGTCATCAAGAAGCTTCTCGACGGGGGCCAGTCGCTACAGTCGGCCCGGCGGGTGATCGACTGCCTGCGGACCTCGGGAGAGCCGATCGGCAGTGCCAACCTGGTGATCTCGGGCAGCACCGTCGCCCTTGTCCGCAACGGCGAGGAACTGGTCGACGTCCTGAGGGGCGGCCAGGGCGTTCTCAACATTGTGCTTGAGCTGGCCGGCGTCCTCAGCGAGGTTGACGCCGCCATCGCCGAGCTCTTCCCCGATCGGGTCGCCGCCGCCGTCCAAGGTGACGCCGACGGTGCCCCCCAGGTCAAGGCGGCCAAGGCGGCCGAGGGCTGACGGCGCAGCCGCGTCGCGCCTAGCTAGCTTCGCTCTTGTGACGGACACCGTCCGGCGGTCGCCGCTGCACGACCGTCACGTCGCCTTGGGGGCCAAGCTCGTTCCCTTCGGCGGCTGGGAGATGCCGCTGTCCTACCCGTCGGGCACGTTGGCCGAGCACGCCGCCTGCCGTGAGGCTGCCGTGGCCTTTGACGTGAGCCATCTCGGGTCGGTCCGGCTCGTAGGGCGGCGCAGCTTCGCCAAGCTCCAGCGCACGCTCACCAACGATCTGGCCAAGATAGGACCGGGGCGGGCCCAGTACACCCACCTGTTGGACGAGGCCGACGCCTCGGTGGTCGACGACATCATCGTGTGGTGGATCGACGAGGACGTGTTCGAGGTGATGCCCAATGCCTCCAACACCAGCCGGGTGGTCGAGGCCGTCGGGGGTGACGACATCACGGCGACCAGGGCCGTCATCGCCGTCCAGGGACCGTACGCCCGCG
The DNA here is from genome assembly GCA_038232515.1 of Acidimicrobiales bacterium. Taxonomy (GTDB): domain Bacteria; phylum Actinomycetota; class Acidimicrobiia; order Acidimicrobiales; family JAUJNH01; genus JBBSHS01. Next base: position 15,252 of record JBBSHS010000008.1, on the reverse strand, counting down.
CCCGGCTGGAGCAGGTGGCCCCCGGTGCTGCGGCGGTGGGTCGGTTCCATGCCCGTCGCCTCGACTGGCGTGGGGTACCCCTGACCGTCGCCGGCACCGGCTACACCGGGGAGGACGGGGTCGAGGTGTCCGTACCGGCCGAGGAGGCCGCCCACTTCTGGGACGAGGTGACCAGCGGCGCCGGGGTGACACCGGCCGGTCTGGGGGCCCGGGACACCCTGCGTCTCGAAGCCGGCCTGCCCCTGCACGGCCACGAGCTCGGTCCCGGCATCACCCCGGCCCAGGCCGGACTCGACTGGGTGGTGAGCTGGGAAAAGGCCACCGGCTTCCGTGGCCGTGACGCCCTGGCGGCGGAGAGGGAGCACGGCGTGAAGCGGCGCCTGCAGGGTCTCAGCGTCCCGGGACGGCGGTCGCCGCGGGCGCAGCAGGCGGTACTCGTATGCGGTTCCAAGGTGGGCGGCGTCACCAGCGGCAACTTCTCGCCCACCCTGGGGCATGGCATCGCCCTCGCCCTGTTGGCTCCTGGCATCGAAGTCGGGACAACGGTCGGGGTGGAGGCCCGGGGCACGACGCTGGCGGCCGAGTTGGTCAAGCTGCCGTTCGTGGCCCGGGGTAGGGCCCGGCCGTCCCCGGCGGCATGAACTCAGGGGGCGCCATGCCGGAGTTGATTCTTCGGCCAGCTCTACGGTGGGGGACAGGAACAGATGAGATAGCGGTCGCCGTGGCCGGCGTCGACCCGGCGCACCGGGGGCCAGTACTTGGCCTGACGGACCGACGCCAGCGGGTAGGCCGCCTCCTCGCGTGAATACGGGTGGTCCCACGGCTCGCGGGCCAGCATGGCTGCGGTGTGAGGAGCGTGGCGCAGCGGGTTGTCGTCGGCCGGCCAGTGGCCCGAGCCGACCCGGTCGATCTCAGCCCGGATGGCGGCCATGGCGTCGCAGAACCGGTCGAGCTCGGCTAGGCCCTCGCTCTCCGTGGGCTCGACCATCAGCGTGCCCGGCACCGGGAACGACATGGTCGGGGCGTGCAGCCCGAAGTCGATGAGCCGCTTGGCCACGTCCTCGACGGTCACCCCCGTCTGCCTGGTGACGGGCCGGAGGTCGATGATGCACTCGTGGGCCACCAGGCCCTTGGGCCCGCTGTACAGGACCGGGAAATGCGGGGCCAGCCGCCGGGCCACATAGTTGGCGCTGAGGATGGCCACCTCGGTGGCCCGGCGCAGTCCGTCGGCGCCCATGAGCCGGATGTAGGCCCATGAGACGGGCAGGATGCCCGCCGAACCCCACGGCGCCCCGGAGATCGGTCCTATACCGGTCGCCGGCCCCGCCTCCGGCCGCAGCGGGTGGTTGGGTAGGAAAGGGGCGAGGTGGCTGCGCACGGCCACGGGCCCGACCCCGGGCCCGCCGCCACCGTGCGGGATGCAGAAGGTCTTGTGGAGGTTGAGATGGGAGACGTCGCCGCCGAACCGACCGGGGCGGCCCAGGCCAACGAGGGCGTTGAGGTTGGCCCCGTCGACGTAGACCTGTCCGCCGGTGTCGTGGACGGCGGCGCACACCTGGGCGATCGTCTCCTCGAACACGCCGTGGGTGGACGGGTAGGTGATCATCAGAGCGGCGAGGCGGGGGGCGTGCTCGGCCAGCTTGGCCGCCAGGTCGCCGGCGTCGACGTTGCCGTGCTCGTCACAGCCCACGGCGACGGCCCGCAGACCGGCCATCGAGGCGCTGGCCGCGTTGGTGCCGTGGGCCGAGGAAGGGATGAGGCACACGTCGCGGTGGGCGTCGCCCCGGCTGCGGTGCCAGGCCCGGATGGCCAGGAGCCCGGCCAGCTCGCCCTGCGACCCGGCGTTGGGCTGCAGCGACACGGCCTCGTAGCCGGTGAGCTCCCCAAGCCAGGTCTCGAGGTCGGCCACGAGATCGAGGTAACCGGCGGCCTGGTCGACGGGTGCGAACGGGTGGATGGCCGCGAACCCGGCCCAGGTGACCGGCTCCATCTCCGTGGTGGCGTTCAGCTTCATGGTGCACGAGCCGAGAGGGATCATTGAGCGATCGAGAGCGATGTCCCGGTCGGCCAAGCGCCGCAGGTAGCGCAGCATGGCCGTCTCCGACCGGTGCTGGTGGAAGACGGGATGGACGAGGAAGGGCGCCGTTCGCTGGAGGGCGGCCGGCAACCGGTCGGCGGTGGTGGCGTCGAGGGCGTCGATGTCGCCGTCCAGGACACCAAAGGCGGCCCACACGGCCTCCAGATGGGCCCGCACGGTGGTCTCGTCACAGGCCACGACGATGGTGTCGTCGTCGACGAGGCGGAGGTTCACCCCACGTTCGAGGGCGTCGGCCACCACGGCGCCGGCCCGGCCCGGGACACGGGCGCAGACGGTGTCGAAGAAGGTGTCGTGGACGACCTCCACCCCAGCCGAGGACAAGCCCGCAGCCAGCACGGCGGCGAGGCGGTGGACCCGGCCTGCCATCGCCTCCAGGCCGTCGGGCCCGTGGTACACGGCGTACATGGCGGCCAGGACGGCGGGCAAAACCTGGGCGGTACAGATGTTGGACGTCGCCTTCTCGCGGCGGATGTGCTGCTCGCGGGTCTGCAGGGCCAGGCGGTGGGCGGTCTGGCCGTCGGCGTCGACCGACACCCCGACCAATCGGCCTGGCAGCGAGCGCTGCAGACCGTGGCGTACGGCCATGAACCCGGCGTGGGGACCACCGAAGCCGAGGGGCACGCCGAAGCGTTGGGCTGACCCGACGGCCACGTCGGCCCCCCACAGGCCGGGCGGCGTGAGCACGCACAGGGCCAGAAGGTCGGTGGCCACCGTGACGAGTGCCCCCCGTCGGTGGACCGCCTCGACCAGGGCGGAGTGGTCGGCCACGGCTCCCGTGGTTCCCGGGTACTGGACCAGCACACCGAAGACCTTGCTGTCCAGGTCTCCCAGCCCGGCGGCCAGGTCGGCGACCACGACGTCGATGCCCCTCGGCTCGGCCCGGGTCTGGACCACGGCGATGGTCTGGGGATGGCAGGCGGCGTCCACCACGAACGCCCCGCCGGCGGCCGAGGTCCGCAGGCACAGGCCCATGGCCTCGGCCGCGGCCGTGGCCTCGTCCAGAAGCGACGCGTTGGCCAGGGGGAGGCCGGTGAGGTCCTCGACCACGGTCTGGAAGTTGAGGAGGGCCTCGAGCCGGCCCTGGGAGATCTCCGGCTGGTAGGGGGTGTAGGCCGTGTACCAGGCCGGGTTCTCCAGGACGTTGCGCAGGATGACCCCCGGCGTGACGGTGGCCGAGAAGCCCAACCCGATCATCGAGGTCATAGCCATGTTGCGGCTGGCCAGAGCGGCCAGTTCGGCCAGTACCTCGGGCTCGGTGGCCGGTGCCGGCAGGCGCAGCGGCTGACCGGAGCGGATGGAAGCAGGGACGGCGTCGCCCACCAGGTCGTCCAGCGATCCGTAGCCCACGGTGGCCAGCATCCCGGCCACCTCGTACGGACGTGGACCGATGTGGCGGTCGGCGAACGGCGCCGCCGCTTCCATGGCGCTGAGCGGGCGGCGTTCCTGGGTCATCGAGGCGGCCTCCTGGCGAGCGGCTGCCTCCCCCGCTGTCGGCCGCGCCTCCAGCGTCGCCTCGCCCACCCGGTCCGTACGCCTGAGAGTTTCCGGGGAGGAAATTGCACCTTCGGCGCCTCCGCACCGGCTGTGCGGAGGCTCTCCCGTGCGGGGTCAACGGCTGGGGTGACGGTACCATCGAATGTGCCGTGACCAACAAGCTCCACTCCAATGACGTGTGCTGGTGCGGCTCGGGCCGCAAGTACAAGCGCTGCCACAAGAAGCCCGACGACATCCGGGCCGTGGGGCGGGTCCTGCCCGGTCGGGTGAGCCCCGTCCGTCCCGTCCCCGACTCCATCCCCCGGCCCCCGTACCTCCAGGACGATCGGCAGGGCGTTCCCTCGTCCCGTGACGGCTACGAGATCCACGATGCCGCCGGTCGGGACCGGATGCGGGTCGTGGGCCGGGCCGCGGCCGAGGTGCTGGCCGAGGCGGCCGCCCATGTCGCCCCCGGCGTCACCACCGACGAGATCGACGCCATCGTCCACCAGGCGTGCATCGCCCGCCGCGGGTACCCGTCACCGCTGGGCTACGCCCCCTCCGGCGCCACCCCGTACCCCAAGAGTGTCTGCACGTCGGTAAACGAGGTCATCTGCCACGGCATCCCCGACGACCGGCCGCTCGAGGACGGCGACATCGTCAATCTCGACGTCACCTTGTTCCTCGAGGGCTACCACGGCGACACCAATGCCACCTTCGCGGTGGGCAGCGTCGACGCGGCCAGCACCGCCCTCATGCGGGTGACCAGGGAGTGCCTCGACCTGGGCATCGACCAGGTCCGACCCGGGGCGCCGGTGCGGGCCATCGGCCAGGCCATCCAGGATCACGCCCACCAACAGGGCATGAGCGTCGTGCGGGCCTTCGTCGGCCACGGCGTGGGTCGCCAGTTCCACGCCGCCCCGACGGTCTTCCACTATCCGGAGCCCCGGTCCACCGACGTCATGGAGCCGGGGATGACCTTCACCATCGAGCCCATGATCGCCCTGGGCACCGGGCAGCACCTGCTCTGGCCCGACGGCTGGACGGCGGTGACGGCCGACCAGAAGCGCACCGCGCAATACGAGCACACGCTGCTCGTCACCGACGACGGCGTCGAGGTACTGACGGCGGCACCGGCGTAGCAAGAGAGATATCGGGCCGTGTCGCCCACATCGCGGATTCATTCCGAGGGCCATTTCGGAGATTGCAGAATGCGTCGCCAATCCCTGGCCGTGAGGCTCTCCTGCTGCTACGGTCCGCGGGACAGCAGTGGCCGGGACGGACCGGCTCGAGCCAGGAGGCACCGTGAGCAGCCTTCCGCCGCAGGACCCATACGGCCAGCAGGGCGGCCGTGGTGAATCACCGCCTCCCTATGGCGCGCCGCCCCCGCCTCCCCATGGCGCACCGCCTCCGAACTATGGCGCGCCGCCGCCTGACTACTCGGCCACGGCTCCCTACCAGTCGCAGTCCTCGGGCGGCCAGGCCTGGGCCGGGCCACCGCTGGCCGACTGGGGCACACGGGTGGTCGCGTACCTCATCGACCTCGCCATCGGCGTCGTGGCCGCCATTGTGTTGGTCATCGTCGCCGCCGTCCTGGCCAAGATCGCCGGCGCTCTGGCTGCCCTGGTCCTGGTGCTCGGCTACGCCGCCATCATCGGCTTCACCTACTGGAACCTGGGCTGGCAGGTCGGCGTCACCGGTCAGAGCATCGGCAAGAAGCAGATGCACATCCGGGTGCTGAAGGAGGTCGACGGGCAACCACTGGGGGGAGGACTGGGCATCGTCCGCCAACTGGCACACTTCGTCGACGGCATCATCTGCTCTATCGGCTATCTGTTCCCCTTGTGGGACCCGAAGAAGCAGACCCTCGCGGACAAGATCATGAGTACGGTGGTGATAAAAGAAGCGGCCTGAGCGTCGATGCCTCATAGCGCCCGGATCCTCTGACAGGGGCCGGGCCGGCGCTCCTCCATCGCGCCGTCAGACCAACCGCAGCGCCCCCAGCGAGTTGAAGTCCACCGACGACGACGACGAAGCGTGGGCGAGGATCACGAAGATGACGATGAAGTACAGGAAGAACAGGGCCAGCCAGGCGAATCCCAGCACGATGCCGACAGTGGCCATGCCGTTGCCTTTTTCCCCGCTGGATCGGATCTGGCCCCGGGCGATGAAGCCGCACACGATGGCAGCAATCCAGCCGATCCCGCAGAAGCCTCCGATGATCCCTGTCACCAGGGACACGATGGCCAGGCTGTTCGTGCCGGCCTGATATGGGGCGGAGGGGTACACGTAGCCGCCGTACGGAGCCTGGCCGTATCCAGACGGCGCGTAGCCACCCGGCGGCCCCGAGGCGGGCTGCCCGTAGCCCTGTTGCCCGTACGGCGGGGCCGGGGGGGTCATGGGCGGGCGGTCGTCGCCCGGAGTCCAAGGTGCCGTCATGGGCCCAGTGTCGCAGAGCCAGGCTGGCCCCGCTCGGGACAGGCGGCTCTGGTGGCGGTTTTCAGCAACTTGGCCTGGTCGACCCAGCGCCGAGGGCGGCCGCCGTGCGACCGTCGGGTCAGTCGGCCGGACCCGTGGACAGGATCACGGTGGCGCTGTGGGAGGCACCGGTCCCGTCGGTCCAGCTGACGGACACACGGTCGCCGGGGTGGTGGCCGCGCAGGAGGTTGGTCAGGTCCTGGCTCGAGGCCACCGTCTGGCTGCCGACCGCCGTGATGGTGTCACCTGCGGCCAGGCCGGCGGCGGCTGCGGGCCCACCCCCGGCCACGCCGGCCACCACGGCGCCGGAAGCGGTCGACGTGTTCGGGCGGCGGTACCGGCCCGAGCCGCCGGTGCCGGAGGTGCCCGCGCCGGTCGGAAGGACCTCGACGCCCAGGAAGGCGGGCAGGCCGAGGTGGACGGTGCCGGAGGCCTGGCCCGAGTCGATCTGACGGGCGATGGACAACGCACGGCCGATGGTGATGGCGAAGCCGTCGGCTGCCGTCGAGGCGAGCCGGTTGCCACTCGACGCCGCCGTGTTGACACCGATCACCTCGGCCGCACCGCTGACGAGCGGGCCCCCCGAATCGCCCGGCTGTATGGGTGCGTCCGTCTCGATGAGATTGCTCAACTGCTCGGCGTTGGCCCCGCCCGGGTCGCTGGCCGTGATCGTCTGGCCCACGGCCTGGACGGTGCCGGTGACGACGCTCGGGTCGCCCCCGGCGCCGCCGGCATTACCGATGGCGACCACTGCGTCACCGACGCTGACGCTCGACGAGGTGGCCGTCTTCACGGACTGCAGGCCGGAAGCGCCCTGCAGCCGGAGGACGGCGATGTCCTCGGTGGGGTCGGTGCCGACCACGGTGGCCTTGTAGACCCGACCGGTGGCGACGGCGGTGGCCGTGATGGTCGTAGCCCCGTCGATGACGTGGTTGTTGGTGAGCACCTCACCGGAGGAGGTGAGGATCATGCCGGTGCCGGCCGCCGCCGCACCCTGGTAGCCGAGCCTGGTGTTGATGTCCACGATACCGGGGGTCACCCGGGCGGCTATGGCCACAGCGTGGCCGGGCACGTTGGCGTTCGCCGTGCCCGGTATCGCCGTGCGCCCTCTCCCGCCCGGGGTGGCGGCGTCGCCGGTCGGGGTCGGGCCACCGGCCGGGGTCGGGCCACCGGGTATCGCCAGTGGAGCGGCGGGGGACTGCATGCGGCTACCGATGACCAGCCCGCCCAGAGTGGCGGCCATGAGGGCGACGGCGGCCGCCACGGCGACCCCCACCCGCAGCCTGTGGCCACGGACGGGATCCGTCGCCGGTGGCGGCGGCGACCACGTGGGGCCGACACCCGAGGCCGGCCAGGGTGGCGCCGCCGTGTGCCACGGCAAGGCCGCAGCCGGCCACTCCTGAGCGGCCGGCTCCGGCATGGCTTGGGCCCACGGTCGAGCCTCTGCTGTCCCGTCTTCGTTCATCGTCGCTCCTTCGAACCCAAAGAACCATCTCGGGCATTCCCTGTCGTGCCCTGATTCAAGGTCTTGTGGCTATGAGCCGGCTGGGAGGCGCCTGTGGCCAGCCGCAGACTTGTCGCCGGTCGCCGGATCTCAGGTGAGCACCGCCGATGCTGAGCAGCTTGTCGGATGGCCCTGATGGACCAGGCCGCGCCGTCGAGCCCGCCTGACCCGCCAACCCCGGCCCGGTTACGCCGGCGGCGCCTACACCACCCAGACGGTTCACCGTCGCCCACCAGGGCGCTTCGACTTTCCGGCGACCCGACGGCCACCATGCAACCTTCTCTATGTTCGGGTGCTGGCTCGGGTTCAGCCACCGCTGGTCGGGCGGACGGTCATGCCGGTTTTGCGGCCGGTTATGAACGCCTGCTTGTTGAATATGGTGGGGATGCCACCGGCGAAGCCCCCCGGTGTGAAGTACCACTGGTCGAAGACCGCCTTTTTGGCGATGAAGAAGAGGTTGGGGTAGTACAACGGCAAAAGGGGGACGTCGGGCGAGCCGTTGCCACCGAGGAGCCGGGAGACGATGTCGTCTCGGTTGATGGCTTTGCAGCAGGCTTGGCGGAAGCGGACGTCGGCCAAGGCACCGCCCTTGGCCAGATTCCAGTAAAGGGCGACGGTGAAGTCCTCGGGGCCTTTATCACATCGTAGGACCGGTTGGAGGTGAACGGCGCCAGCACTGCGGCGCTGGCACCGTTGACGCTCGGTGAACCGGCGTCGATGGTCCCGACAGCAGGGCGCTCAGCTCGTCGCCGACCGGTCGCATCTGCAGGGACTTGACATAGGGCCGCCCCAGGAAGAAATTGTCGTTGGCCGAGTAGAGATAGGCTTCCCTGACCCCTCACATCAGAATCCAGCCGGTAGGCGCCGGTTCCGACGAGTACCTTGGGGTCCTGTGCCGTGAACGCATTCGGAATGGACGACCAGATGTGCTTGGGCACGATGGGAAGGGCGCCAGCAATGGCGCGCTCGAAGGTGACTACCGGTGCGGTGAGATGGACCTCGACATCAAGCGGGCTGGTGGCAGTGACCGAGGCGACGCCGTCCGGCCGGACGAATATCTGTGGGGAGAGCTTTTGGGAGGCGAAGTAGTCGAACGTAAAAGCGATATCCTCTGCGGTCAGGGGAGCGCCGTCATGCCAGCGGACACCGGGCCGGAGCTGGAAGGTGTAGGTGAGGCCGTCAGGAGAGCGTTGATAGCTGCGGGCCAGCCACGGCAGGAGGTTGCCGGTACTGTCCTTCCACAGGAGCGGGTCGTACAGGTAGCTCATGAGCCAATACCCAGGACCGCGCTGGTAGGAGAAAGGAGACGGGAACCCGAAGTCGGTCCCGGCCAGTCGTAGGGTCGGGCGGCCCGTGCCCGCTTGAGTGCTGGTCTTGTTGCTGCCGCAGCCGGTCAGCGCGGCGATGCCGGCCATGACGGCGATGCCGGCCATGCCGCCATGCCCTGCAGGAATTCTCTTCTATCCACTGTTTTCGCCTTTCGTGTTGGTGAGGTCTGGATCGTGGGGTCGGTCTCGTTCGAAGAACCGGGCGGCGTCGAGCAGGCGACGTCCGGCCACGCTCTGTGGCGCTGCGGAGACCCACTGCGATGTGCCGTCCTCGACGACCCGCCCGGCGTCGAGGACGACGATGCGGTCCGTGACTTGCGAACCACGGCCAGATCGTGGGAGACGAGCACCAGGCCCAGTCCCATCTCGATTTGGCGCTCCCGCAGGACGACGAGCGGCCGGGCCTGCTCGGAAGGGTCGAGCATGCTGGTCGGCTCGTCGGCCACGAGCACCTTGGGTCGCAGCACGAGGGCCCGGGCCAGTGCCACCCGCTGCAGCTGACCTCCCGACAGCTGGTCCGACCGGCTGGCCAGGAACCCCGGCGACGTCGGCAGGCCGATAGGGGTTCCGGTAGTATCGGCGCAGGAACCAACGCTTTGGTGGCGGTTCTCTGACGGCGAGGACCCCCAGCACCCTCCCACAGCCGCGACCTCGGCCGGATCACCCTGTGCCGCACCGGCACCAAGGCCGCCGCCGCCCGCCACCCCCACGCCGGCCCGCTCCTCACCCGCAGGGCCAACGCCGCCCTGGTCGCCGACCAGTGGGACGACCTGCTCCGCTTGGCCGCCTCGTTGAAGTTCGGGCACGCCACCGCCTCCCTGGTCGTCGGGAAGCTCTCCGCCTCCGGGCCGCAGAACACCCTGGCCGCGGCGTTGAAGGAGTACGGGCTGCTGCGGCGCACCATCTACGCCGCCCGCTACTTGTCCGACGAGGCCTACCGGCGGCGGATCTCCCGCCAGCTGAACAAGGGTGAGAGCCTCCACGCCCTTCGCCGGGACCTCTGCTACGCCCACGAAGGCAAGCTCCGCCACCGCCACCACGAGAACCAGACCGAACAGGCCCTGTGCCTGACCGTCATGACCAACGCAATCGTGGCCTGGACCACCGAGTACGTCGGCCTCGCCGTCGCCGATCTCCGGGCCGCCGGCCGCCGCATCGACGACGACGTCCTCGCCCACATCTCACCAGCCCACAACGAGAACATCGGCTTCTACGGCACCTTCACCTTCGAGATCGACGAAGAACTGGCCCAACTCGTCGCCGGCTACCGGCCCCTCCGCATCGCCAAACCATGAACCGCCTGGCACCGCTTCGCCGTGTCCCTCGTGGTTCACCATCGGGACCCTTCTGCCCGACCTGGGTAGACGACGGCGAGTGTGCCGCGTTCAACAACCGTTGCCGCGATCAGCTGCCGGTGGCCAGGCCGCCCATCTGAGCAGATCGTACGTCGTCGATGGACCACAATGCCCGTTACCGCCGGGAAGGATCACGGTGGCACGTCATCTGCAACTGCGGCTGGAGGACCGAATCTGACGCCCGCCGTGACGCCGCCAACCAGCACCGAGCACACCGTGCCGAACTCAACGACTCTCCGGCCAGCGGCGGCCAGCGGTGACCGATTCAGATTCGGGCGAGACTCGCCGAGCGGTACCGGGTTGGCTCGTAGCGCTGGACCTGCTGCTCGGCCACTATCGCTCACAGATACACACCAGCGTCGCTGATGACGCTTGAACTGACCGGGGACCTCGCCAGCCTCAACAACTGGTTCTCACGACGCTTCACCACGCTCAGTTGAGGGCGATGAGGCAGAGGATGTCGCCCGGGTTCGGCCGGATCGGGTTCCAGGAAGGCGCCGAGCTCGGTGCCACCAGCCGGATGCGGACATCCTGAGGCCGCCATCGACGAGTCCGATGACCACAACCCTGCTGTCCGCTCCATCACCGTCGCCGACGGAGGCGCGACAGCGTCGCCACCAGGCGGCGCAGCCTGCCCACCACGACGACCCCTCGCTGCCCCCTGTCACTCGTGCAAGCTGTGGATGTCGCTGCGGGGCGGGCCGGGTGGCAGAGGCCTGGCCGGACCGGTTGGGAAGGGCGCCGCCGGAGGTGGTATTCAGGCCGACGACATGAGGTATGGTTCGCGTGGACCGACTACGGACGTCGGGGCTGGAGGAAGTCACGCACATGATCAATCTCAAGACACGTCCTCACGACGGCGGCACGGCCGGCGACGCTCCGCCCTCATCTCGTGCGGCGGCCTCGCCGGCCGCCGCCGCTTGGCGACCGCCCGCCGCCGGCTTCGTCATCCTGATCGGCGGCGTCGGCGCCCTGGTCTACGGCCTGGCCCGCGGCCAGCTCGTTTACGTACTCGGGACCATCGGGCTCACCCTGCTCGTCGCCGGTCTGGTGGACGGTACCGGCCCGCGCTACCGGGGCGCGGGGGTGGCCCTCCTCAGCGTCTTCGTCAGCGCCAAGCTGCTGAGTCACCTCCCGGACGCCTTCCAGCGAGGTGTGGCCTATGGGGCGCTGATGGCGGCCTTCGGCATCTATGTGATCGTGCGGCAATGGCCGCGGCATTCGGCGGCAGGGGAGACACGATCGGCCCGGACCCTGCGTTGAACCGCACGCCAGAGATGGCGGCGGAGCGGCGACGGTGCGGCGCGTCGGAAGCAGGCGGGTGGGGGTGCCGTCAGACCGAGGCGGTGAGGGCGTCGTGGCGTGCTCGGTCGTGGTGTGCCGCCCCTACTGCGCAGACATGGTGTCAGGCGTAAGGGAAGCCCTCCTCACATCCTCCCGAGCGGGCTGAACGACGAACAACCAAGTTGCGCCTTGTCACCGGTAATGCCAACGGCTTCGAACCTGACCACTTATCGCCGTCGCCTGCTTCGGCCGGGGTGGCCACCGCCCTCCCCTCCCCGGCCGTGGATGATCCTGACTTCACCGACGGATCAGTGAGGAGAGCCGGTCTCTGGAGCGGGGGGAACTGAGTTCCGGGCGCAGGTCGTACCCTAGCCCTCACCTCGCTCCGGAGTTGGCCCATGCGGGGTCGGCGATGCCGACGGCCGGGAACACCGGCCAGCCGCGGGCGGCGTAGCTGAGGGCGGCGAGGAGGAGCTTCCCATGGGGAGTTGGGTGAGGGGCGGCGGCGCCGGTCATGGGCCGCCTCGGTAGAGGTTCCGGTCGAGCTCGTCGGCCCATTCCCGGGCGAGCTCCCAGGCGGGGATGTGGAGGGCACCCGGAAGGTGGGCCAAGCGGTACTGCCGGCCCTCGAGAACCTCGACCACCTGCGCCCCCTCGTCCACCAGCTGGCGACCCCGATCCCTCGTGGCGCTCTCACAGAGTTGCGACGTGCCTTTGTGGTACACGGAAAAGGTGTGGCAAGACGGGCGCAGTTTCGGGCATGATCTATTCGACGCTGATGTCCAAAGGAGTGGCCGAGATGGCGGAAGACCAATCGCGTGTGGCGATGGTGGTGTCGGGTGGCGGGGCCCGAGGTGCCTATGAGGCGGGGGTCCTCTCGGTCGTCCTGCCGGAGCTCGAGAAGCAGCACCAGCTCCCGAGCATCTTCCTTGGCACCAGCGCGGGCGCCATCAACGCAGTGGCCTTCGCCTCGCTGAGCCACCTCCCTGCCCAGGAAGCCGCCGCCGCCGCCCTGAGGCTCTGTGAGCATCCCCCTGTCGGGCGGACATCTCGATTAGGAGGATGTCCATGTCTGGTAGCAGGAAGTCAAGGGGCGGGCGGCCCTCAAAGTACCCGCCGCAGTTCCAGCGTGAGGCTGTCGATCTGGTCCTGTCGTCGGGTCGCACGATCAAAGAGGTCGCCGACTCGCTCGGCATCAACGGCGGCACCCTCTCAAACTGGGTCCGAGCGGCCCGTGACGCCCAAGCCCGAGCTGAGGACCCGGAGGGCAACCCCTTCCGCGTCTGCTGGGTCGACGCCTGAGCCTCGTCGCCTGCCCGGTGGGCGGCGGGCCTAGTGGCAGCGCCCGGTGCCCGAGTCACGGAAGGTTCGGCCGGCCACCGGCAGGAACTGCCAGGCGTAGCCGCCCGGCCGCAGGGTGACCTGCAGCAGGCCCTCGGTTCCCGTGCTGCGCACCTCGCTCCCCGGGAGCGGTGCCCCGATGGGGTAGCTGCTGCGGCCGCCGGTGCCCACCACGAAGGACCGGATGCCACGAGCCGGGTCGGCCCGGCCGGCCGGGTCGAGCGGCCCGAACCGCTCGTAGCTGTGCTCGTGGCCGGCCAGCACGAGGTCGGCGTTGCCGTCGTACAGCGCCTGCCACAGGGGGCCGACGGCGGTGGAGGAGCCGTGGACGGTTCCCGACGAGAAGCGCGGGTGGTGCCAGTAGGCCAGGGTGCAGGCGGCGGGATGGGCGGCGAGGTCGGCCCGCAGCCACCGCTCCTGCGCGCCACCGGCGGCGCAGGACACGGTCGAGCAGTTGGAGTTCAGCGCCACCAGGTGCCACGAGCCGATGTCGTAGCTGTAGTACCCCTTGGCGGCGTCGCCGGCCGCCGCCCCGAAGTAGTCGAAGTAGCCGGCGGCGCCGCTGGTGCCGTAGTCGTGGTTGCCGGGAGCCGGCCTCGTCCTCGCCCTGCTGGCGCCCCAGGTCGGGGCGTAGCAGCCGGCGTACTCGGCCGGGCTGCCCCGCTCGTAGACGTTGTCGCCCAGGGCGGCGACGGCGGCCGTCGGGCGGGCGTTGAGAAGGGCCGCTGTCGCCTCGTCGCCGGAGGACGAGCACGAGGCGATGTCACCGGCGGCCAGCAGGACCGGGTCGGCGCCGGGCGGCCCGGGCGGCTCGGTCCCGCCGGTCGCGGTGACAGCCGTGGTGGAGGTGGTCGCCGTCGTGGCGGTGGCCACCGAGGTCGCCGGGCTGCTCGCCGACGTGCTGGGAACATCGGTCGAGTCGGCCGAGTCGGCCGAGGTGCCGGGCCCGTCCGTCGGCGTGACGGCGACGGCGGTGCCGGTGTCGCCGGCCCGGGGGGCCTTGGAGGCCGGGTCCCTGGCCACGCCGCCGGTGCCGAGGGTGACGATCCCCGCGCCCAGCACCACCAGGCACAGGGCGCCCACGGCGGCGATGAGCGCTCTCCTCCGGGCCACGCCCCGAAGTCTGGCCTGCGGCTGCGCCCGAGTGCTCGCGAGGGTTTGCGCGCCCGGCTCCAGGGGGTACTGCTACTGGACGGTAACCCCCCGATGCGACCGAGGCCCGGGCCGAGGCCAAGGCCCACGAGGCCAAGGAGTTGGACGAACGGCCCCACGGTGAGGTCAGTGCGCTGATGCCGACGTCGGCTTGCCCTCTGACGCCCGCGAGACTCGCCGGATGAGCACCCGCCTGCGCATCGACAACCTCTTCCCGGCAACAACCGGTGACACCCTGCGCGAGGAGTTCTCTGCCTTCGGTGAGGTGACGGACGTGAGCCTCGTCACCGACCGAACCACCGGGCGCCCGTACCCGTTCGCCTTCGTGACGATGGGATCCCCCGCACAGGCGAGGACGGCGATCCAGCAACTGCACGGCAAGTCGCCAACGCATCGCCATCGCCAGGACCCTGCTGCGCGACCCCCCGATCCTGGTGCTGGACGAGCCCACCAGCGGCCTGGACCCCGAGAGCGAGGCCCAGGTCCTGGCCGGCCTCGACGTGCTGATGCGGGGCCGCACCGTGCTGATGATCACACACTCGATGGCCCTGGCCGGCAAGGCCGACCGGGTCGTCGTCGTCGAAGGCGGCCGGGTGACCGAGGAGGGGGCGCCCGCCGCCCTGCTCGAAGGCGACAGCGAGTTCCGGCGGCTGGCCACCCGTCAGGGCCTGCTCGTCCCCACGGCCCGCCGGGCCCGGCCCGTCCCCGCCGACGACGCCCTGCCGACCATGGCCACCCTCCTGGACCCGGCCCTTGAGGAACATCGGAACGAAAAGTCACGCTAAGGACCCAGGCGGCCGGATCGCTGGGGTCAACGAGGCCCTCCCACTGACTGGCTGAGCCCATCAGTGGGTCCGTTTGGACGGGCTGAGCAGCTCCGTCACCTCGGCGACGGCTGCGGGCCCAGGGTTGACGTAGCGCATCGCCGTGCGGGGCGACTTGTGCCGGGTCTTGGCCATGATCAACTGCAACGGGACGCCCTTGTCCCCGAGATGGGTCGCGGCTGAGTGGCGGAGTTGGTGGAGGTTCCACCCGGTGGAGGCCTGGAGGAGGACGCGAGCGCGGTCGTAGCCCAGCCGTGCCCGCCCGGTGTGCGGGCAGATGTCGGCCGGCTGGGCATCCCCCCGTTGGCCGGACAGGTGGTTATGAAGCTTGACGGTACTGCTGTTCCCACTCGAGGGGTGCGGACCCGTCGAGGGTGGTGTGGATCCGCTCGGTGTTGTACCAGGTGATCCAGGT
>JBBSHS010000007.1:0-53766 GCA_038232515.1 Acidimicrobiales bacterium | reverse complement strand
GATCCTCGACCTGTGGGGGGCAAGGCCCCCACGCCCCCCGGCCGGCTGCGCTGGCAAACCTTGTCTGGCTGCGGCGGGAAACCCGGCGCCGGCGTGCTACGGCGGCAGGACCAGCCTGGCTGCGGGTGGCAAAAACGGGCGGGCTGCGTGGGAATCTCAGAGTTTCGCTTGCGGATGGGGCTCGGATGGGGGATGATCACACTGTTGTAATTCCATCGGTGGTATTGCTGCCGTCGGTGGAGCATCGGAACCGGACCATGAGGGAGGTCGAGCCGATGGACCTGCTGGCAGGACTGCAGGACACCCAAGCGACATGGCAACGCAAGGCGAACTGCATGGGAGTCGATCCTGATCTGTTCTTTCCGGAGCGGGGGGCCTCCACCCGAGAGGCCAAGGAGGTCTGCCGGGGTTGCGTCGTGCGCGACGATTGCCTTGAGTACGCCTTGGCCAACGGCGAGAAGTTCGGCATCTGGGGCGGCCTGAGCGAGCGGGAGCGCCGCCGCATCCGCCGTGCCCGCGTCTTGGCCCGCCACTCGACCGGGGCGGTGTCATCGGCCTAGCCCACATCGAGTGTCCCAACATCGAATCTTCCCCCGTCGAGGCCCGCCTGGAACAGGCGGGCCTCGATCGTGCGGTCGGGGGAGAGGTCGAGCCGGGCCCACCTCTCGGGCTGCTCTGCGGCCAGGACCGCAGCGGGCAGCAGGCCGACCAGTTCGCAGCGCTCGACCGGTGTCACGCGTTCGACCACGTCGAGGATGGCACCGGGGCCCACGAGGCCGGGGTCGACCAGGTTGCAGCTCACCTGAGCCTGTCCACCCACATCCAGACCGAGGGACCGGACGGCCGGGCCCATCGCCCGCAAGGCGCACGCCATCCGCCGGGCCTCGGCTACGTCGGCGTCGGCCAGCCACAGATTCCAGGCCACCAGCACTCCCCTCGCCCCCACGGCGCAGGCGCCGCCCGTCGGATGGGGGGTGTCCGGACCGCAGTCGGGGCGCAGGGCGGTGAAGGCGCGGCTGCGCACAGAGGGAAGGGACCGTTCGGGGCCGTAGCGGAAGCAGGGCAGACGCAGGGCGGCGCCGGCCCAAGTGCAGAACCGGTCGCGGGCGGCGACGGCTGCGGCCATCGTCGACCCGGCCAACGGCACGAAGGGCACCACGTCGACCACCCCTATGCGGGGATGGGCTCCGGCGTGGGCGGACAGGTCGAGCGAGGTGAGCGCGGCCGCCGTCACCGCCCGGGCCGCGGCCTCGACGGCTCGGGCGGGACCTCCCAGCGTGAGCACGCAGCGGTGGTGACCGGTGTCGGAATGGGTGTCGAGCAGGTTCGCCCTGGCGGCGGCCCCGATGGTCGCCACCAGGTCGAGCCGTCGGCCCTCGCTCAGGTTGATGACACACTCCAGCCATCCGTCCACGGCAAGAGGACCGTAGCCCTGCTACGTCGACGGGGCGCCGGAGCACTACCGTTGCGCCGAGACGTTCTTGAGGAGACCAATGTCCAGCATCGGAGCACCTGAGCTTCTAATCGTCCTTGTCATCGTCCTGTTGCTGTTCGGCGCCACCCGGCTGCCCAAGCTGGCCCGCTCACTGGGCGAGGCGAAGAACGAGTTCGAGAGGACCTCGATCGGCACCTCGTCCGACGACGAGACGGTCACCCTCAGCAAGGCCGAGGTCGACCGGTTGAAGGCGGCTGCGGCGCAGCCCGTCGCTCAGCCCACGGTCCAGCGCCACGAAGAAACGGTCACGCTCACCCAGGCCGAGTTGACGGCCCTGAAGGCCCAGGCCAGCGCCGTCCCGGCGTCAGAGGACAAGGTCACCCTGACCAAGGCGGAGCTCGAGGCGTTGCTGAAGAAGCAGAGCTGACGCCTTCACCTTCGGTCTAGGCGTGGGCTTCCAGCCGACGGGCACGGGCGATGCGCCGTCGCTCACGTTCGCTGGCACCGCCCCAGACGCCGTGATCGATGCGATGCTGCAGTGCATATTCGAGGCATGGTCCCTTGACCGGGCAATCGGCGCAGATCCGACGGGCGGCGTCGACACCGACGCCGTCGCTCGGGAAGAACGCCGAAGGCTCGACCTCCCGGCACTTGCCTTCTGCCATCCATTCTGTGTCCATCATTGCCTCCTGCATCCCTCTGGTCCTCAATCGGAACGCCGGGGGGCGGTCTGAGGTTTCAGGAAAATCGTACGGAGCACAACCCGTTCCTGGATGTCAGTAGCCTAGGAGACCGAGTGGACAAAGAGGGGATCTGGCCGGAGCCACAGCAGTCGTGGCCCAAGCGGGCTGAGACGGCCGGCGGGGCTCGGCCATGGCCCGGGCCGGATGGCGATGGTGGCGCAGCCGACCCGGGGCCATGGCGCCCGGGCCCGTCGACCAGTGAGCTGCCCGCCGCCGCCGACCCCTGGTACGCGACCGCCGGAGCGCAGGCCAGCGGGTCCCCCGACCCGGCTCCACCGCCTCCGGGGCGCTATGGCAGCCCGGCGCCCGATGGCGTGACGGCGCCGTACCAGAGAGCCTCGTACGGCGGCTGGCTGCCCGGCGGCGCTGCCCAAGGAGGCCCGGGGCCCGGCGACGGAGCCGGCGCACCGCCGTCCACCAGCCGGCAGGCCGGCTCACGAGCGCCCCACTGGGTCGTGTTGGCCGGTTTGGCCGCGCTCATCGGGTCCATGCTGGGCGGTGGCATCGTCGCCGCCGCCGACCACGGCAACTCCACCAGCCCGTCGAGCACAAGCTCCGGGGCCAGGTCGATCGGCCCCGGCACCGGCGCCTTCACCAAGCCCCAGACCATCCGCCAGGTGCTGGCCCGGGTGGAGCCGGGCGTCGTGTCGGTCCAGCAACGGGTAAGCAACGGCACCAGCAACGGCACCGGGATGATCCTCACCGCCGACGGGCAGATCCTGACCAACGCCCATGTGATCGCCGGCACCACCACCGTCAACGTCACCCTCTTCAACGAGACCAAGCCCCGCCAGGCCGACCTGGTCGGCCGTGACGTCAACAACGACGTGGCCCTGATCAAGATCAGGGGTGCCACCGGTCTGTCTCCGGTCAACCTGGGTGACTCGGACAAGGTGCAGGTGGGTGACAGCGTCGTCGCCATCGGCAATGCCCTGGCCTTGCCGGGCGGACCGACCGTGACCGAGGGCATAATCAGCGCCAAAGACCGCAGCCTCGACCGACTCGACGGCCTGCTGCAGACCGACGCGGCCATCAACCCGGGCAACTCGGGCGGGCCGCTCGTCAACGCCGAAGGCGACGTCATGGGCATGAACACGGCGGTCATCCAGCAGGCCAGCGGGAAGGAGACGGCTCAGAACATCGGTTTCGCCATCGCCACCAACACGATCAAGCCCTTGCTGGACGAGCTGCGCAAGGGAGGCGGCCAGACCATCGGCCAGAACGGCCCGTTCCTGGGCGTCGGCACCGTGACGGTCACGCCCGACATCGCCGGCCGTTTCAACCTGGGAACCGACAGCGGCGCCATCGTGACCGACGTGACCCCCGGGTCCGGGGCCGAGGCGGCCGGCCTCCAGGACAACGACGTCATCACGGCCATCGCCGGGCAGGCGGTGAAGTCCACTGCCGACGTGGGCCGTATCGTCCTGTCGAAGAAGCCGGGTGACCGGGTCCCGATCAGCATCGTGCGGGACGGCAGAACTCTGACCATCACCGCCATGCTCAGCCAGCGTCCGGCCAACATCCCCTGATCGGGGCCACGGCGATGCTCCTGGACCTCGGCCCGGCCCGGTCTCGGGGCGGGTCGTCCAGCCGCTAGCCTGGGCCGCCATGTCCATGGCCGGTGCGCCAGCTTCCCAGCCCCCCAGAGGCCACGTCCGCGTCATCTACCTCGGGCCGGTGGCGCCTCACTGGGATATGCAGTCCGACTTCGGTGACCGCAACCTGATCGAGGAGTTCCGTCAGCGGGCGTTGGCCCGGCTGCTTCTGCTGCCCCCCCACGACCCGCAGTTCAGGCGCAACCGTGAGCGGGTCGTACGCGACGCCGAACGGGAGAACCTCATGCTGGACTGGGACCTCGGGATGCCCGAGGGCGAGTAGCGAGCAGATGGCCGGGCCGGGCCGATCCACCCGTAAACCCAAGGCCAGGTCCATCGGCATCGACCTCGGTGGCACCAAGGTCTACGGAGTGGTCCTGCAGGACCGCCAGGTGCTGGCCCAGGCCAAGCGCCCGACACCGCCCACCGGCGTGGACGATGTGGTCAGGACGATCGCAGAGGTCGTCCAGGACCTCGGGGGGACAGAGGGGGTCGTCGGCATCGGCATAGGGGCCCCCGGTCTGGTGGACGGCACCGCCGGCACCATCCATCGGGCCCCCAACCTCCCGGGCTTCGACCAGCTGGTGGCCCTTGCCTCCCTGGTGACCAGCGCCGTGGGCGGCACGCCGGTGTGCCTCGACAACGACGTGCGCGCCGCGGTGCGGGGCGAGCACAGTCTCGGAGCGGCCGAGGGACAAGCCGACGTGCTCGGGATCTGGGTCGGCACCGGAGTGGGTGGTGGCATCGTGCTCGACGGACGGCTGAGGGCGGGGTCCACCGGCGTGGCTGGCGAGATCGGCCACACGATCGTCAAGCCGGGCGGCCGCCGGTGTGGATGCGGCGGCCGTGGTCACCTCGAGGCCTATGCCGGTCGAGGGTCGATGGAGCGCCGGGCCCGCAAGCGGCATGGGAACGGGCACAAGACGAGGCTGGTGCAGCTGGCTGGTGACGCCCGCATGACCTCCAGCGTGTGGGCCAAGGCGCTGGAGGACGGCGACAAGGTGGCCGTCAAGCTGGTGGACAAGGCCATCGGCGCCCTGGGTGTGGCCATCGCCTCGGAGGTCACCCTCCTCGACGTGCCGCTGGTCGTCATCGGTGGCGGCCTGGCCGACAAGCTCGGAGAGCCGTTCGTCGCCCGTATCGAAGACGAGGCCAAGAAGCTCATCACCAACGCCGGCTACCCCTTGCGGGTGGTCGCCAGCGCCCTCCAGGACCGTGCCGGAGCCATGGGCGCGGCGCTGCTCGCCCGCTGAGGCTCGCTACCATCGCCCGCTTCCGCCTCACCCGCTTCGCCCGCTCGCTCTTCTCGGCCGATCCCTGCGGCGCTCGCCGGGCAATGGGACCGGGGGAAAGGCACGGCGCCTACGCTGGGACGATGGCCCGGAAACTGGACGATCCGGCGGAAGACGTCGACGCCCGCAAGCGCGACCACGAGCGCAAGCGGGCGGCCGCCCCGGAGACGGTCGGAGAGGGGTTGTCGCCCATCGCCGCCGAGGCTGCCACCCGGCCCACCGCCGAAGAGGTGGCGGCCAAGTCGCCCGACGACCTGCGCTACCTCAACCGGGAGCTGTCGTGGCTCGAGCTCAGCCTGCGCGTGCTGGCCCAGGCCGAGGACCCGAGCTCGCCCCTGCTCGAGCGGGCCAAGTTCACGGCCATCTTCAGCGACCTGCACGACGAGTTCTTCCAGGTCCGGGTGGCCGGTCTGAAGGACCAGGCGGCGGCCGGCCTCGGTGTCACCAGCCCCGACGGCCTGACCCCCTCGGAACAGCTGGGGGCGATCCGGGCTCGCGTCGTCGACTTGGTCGACCGGCAGTCCCGGCTCTTCGTCGACGTTCTCGGCCCCGCACTGGCCCGAGAGGGCATCTCGATCGTCGACCATGGCAGCCTGCGCGACGGTGACCGGGCGCAATTGGACGGCGTGTTCGAAGACCGCATCTTCCCGGTGCTCACGCCCCTGGCCGTCGACCCCGGCCATCCGTTCCCCTACATCTCGAACCTGTCACTCAACCTCGCCGTCATCGTCGTCGACCCGGGCACCGGTCAACGCCGCTTCGCCCGTGTGAAGGTGCCTCCTCTGCTGCCCCGCTTCATCGCCCTCACCGACGACGGGAATGCCGACGCCCGCCGCCGTGTGCAGCGATTCGTGCCGTTGGAGGACGTCATCGCCGCCCACCTCGGGCAGCTCTTCCCGGGCATGGACATCGAGCGCCACCATCCGTTCCGGGTCACCCGCAACGCCGACCTCACCCTCGAAGAGGAGGAGGCCGACGACCTCCTGGCCGCGGTCGAGGTCGAGCTGCGCCGACGCCGCTTCGGCAACGCCGTGCGCCTCGAGGTCGACCCGGCGATGACCGACGAGGTGCGCACCTTGCTGATTCGCGAGCTGGAGCTGGGGCCGGACGACGTCTACGAGATCGACGCCCCCCTCGAGCTCGCCGGCCTGTGGGCCCTGTACGAAATCGACCGTCCCGAGCTCAAGGACCCGCCGTTCTCGCCCGTCACCCAGACGCGGTTGACGGGCCCGGACGACGAGCCGGTCGACGTGTTCGGGGCCATCCGGGCCGGCGACATCCTGGTGCACCACCCGTACGACAGCTTCACGACGTCGGTCGAGATGTTCATCAAGCAGGCCGCCAGCGACCCACAGGTGCTGGCCATCAAACAGACCCTCTACCGCACGAGTGCCGACTCGCCCATCGTCAAGTCGCTCATCCGGGCCGCCGAGCGGGGCAAGCAGGTGGCTGCCCTCGTAGAGCTCAAGGCCCGTTTCGACGAGCAGGCCAACGTGGCGTGGGCCCGCGCTCTGGAAGAGGCCGGGGTCCACGTCGTCTATGGGCTGGTGGGGTTGAAGACCCATTCCAAGACGGCGCTGGTCGTGCGCCAGGAGCCCGACGGTATCCGCCGCTACTGCCACATCGGCACCGGCAACTACAACCCCAAGACGGCCCGCATGTACGAGGACGTCGGCCTTCTCACCTCCGATCCTGCCTTGGGCGCCGACCTCACCGACCTGTTCAATCTGCTCACCGGGTACTCCCGCCAGGTCAGCTATCGCAAGATCCTGCTGGCACCGACATCGCTGCGGGCGCGGATGGTCGAACTCATCGAGGCCGAAGCGGCCGTGGCCACCGATGGCGGCCATGGCCGGATCGTCATGAAGATGAACAGTCTGGTCGACCCCGCCATCATCGACGCCCTGTACGCAGCCTCCCAGGCCGGAGTGGACATCGACCTCGTCATCCGTGGGATCTGCTGCCTGCGGCCGGGCGTACCGGAGCTGTCCGACCACATACGGGTGCGGTCGATCCTGGGCCGGTACCTGGAGCACTCGCGCATCTACCGCTTCGGCGACGGCGAGCATCGACCGGTCGAGCTGCTCATCGGCTCGGCGGACATGATGCCGAGGAACCTCGACCGCCGTATCGAGGTTCTCGTGCCCGTCGACCACCCGGACCTCCAAGAGCGCCTGCTCGAGGTGCTCGATATCGAACTGGCCGACGACACGCTGGCCTGGGAACTGCAACCGGACGCCACCTGGGCCCGCGTCGGGCGAGGCCCGGGCGAACCCGCCAACAGCCATCACCGCCTGCAGGAGCTGGCCTGCAGCCGTACCCGCCGCCGACATGAGCCCGAGCACCTGCTGCCCATCGGCCGCTCCTGATTCCCACGGCACCGCTGTGGCGGCCCACGTCCACCGCGCCAGTCGACCCCGTAACCCGGCTCTGACCATCGAGGATGCAAGAGGGCAGAACTTCGCGATACTTGGTCGATGGGGCCCGATCGCCACGCCATGGAGAGAGAGGTCAAGCTCTCCACCCATCCCGGCTTCGCTCTGCCTGACCTGGGGGACGAGGCGTCGGGGCTCAGCCATGAGCCGCTGACCGAGCGCATCCTCACTGCTGTCTACTGGGACACATCCGACTTACGGCTCACCCGTTCCGGCCACACCCTGCGCCATCGCTCCTCGTCCGACGGAGCGGAGAACGGGTGGACCGTGAAACTGGCCGACGAGGGTGCCGGCCCCGTCCTGTCACGCCGCGAGGTCACCTTCGACGGTGGTCCGGGCCACCCACCGGCATCAGCCGTCTCCTTGGTGCGCGCCCTCGCCCGTGCTGCGTGCCTCGTGCCCGTGGGCAAGCTCGTCACCCGCCGACGGCGCTCGCACGTCGTCGACGGCGACGGCCGCCCTGTCCTGGAGATCGACGAGGATGAGGTGTCGGTCTTCGAGGGTCGTCGGGTGGCCGCCCGCTTCCGCGAGCTGGAGGTGGAGATGGCCCCCGGCACCGGGCCCGATCCCGGTCTACTCGACACCGTCGTGCAGCGCCTGAGGGCGGCCGGAGCCGGCCAGCCCGACCCCACCCCGAAGATCGTGCGGGCGTTGGGAGCGCGTGCCCTGGCCCCCGAGGACTTCGTCGCCCCGCAGATCGATGCCATGTCCACCATCGGCGACGTCGTGCGAGCGGCCATCGCCAACGGGGCCGGTCGGTGGCTGCACCATGACCCAGGGGTGCGGCTGGGCGACGACGACGAGGACGTCCATCAGGCCCGGGTGGCCATCCGGCGGCTGCGCTCGGACCTGCGGACCTTCTCGTCGCTGCTGGAACCGGCGTGGCTGGTCGCTATCGGTGAAGAGCTGGCCTGGGCCGCCGAGGGGCTCGGCAGAGTGCGCGACGCCGACGTGCTGTACGACCGGTTGCGCCGTCAGGCCGGCGCCCTGCCGGCAGCCGACGCCGCCGCCGCCGCCGCCGTGCTGCGCAGGCTCTCCGCCGAGAGGGAACTGGCCCGTGAACAGCTGCTGACGACCATGGACACTCCCCGTTACGTTTCCCTCCTGGACCACCTGGTGCAGGCCGCCGCCGCCGTACCGTTCGGACCGGACGCCGGCCCGGAGCGCCCGGCGGCTGACGTGCTGCCAGGACTTGTCCTGCGCCCCTGGCGTCACCTGGCCAAGGCCGTCGCCGCGCTGGGTGGCGATCCACCGGACGAGGCCCTGCACGACGTGCGCAAACGGGCCAAGCGGGCGCGCTACGCGGCGGAGGGGGCCATCGCCGTGGTGGGCAGGGACGCCCGGCGGTTGGCCCGCGCCGTGGCCGAGGTGCAGGAGGTGCTGGGGGTCCTCCACGACGCGGTGGTGGCCGAGCAGTGGCTGCGGTCGTCGAGCGCCCGTGACGTATCGCCCGAGGAGGCCTTCGTGGCCGGCCAGCTGTGCGCCGTACAGCACCGGCAGATAGACGAGGCCCGACGGGACTGGCGCTCGGCCTGGAAGGCGGCCAAGGTCAAGAAGCTGCGCTCCTGGCTGGCCTGAGGCATCGCCGATGCAGTGGTGGCGGGCCGCCGTACGCCGGATGAAAGGTGATCACCACCAGCCCCTCGTGCGCGCCGGTGGAGGAGCCGTCGTCGACGGCGACGGCCGGGTGCTGCTCGTGCACCGGCCGAAGTACGACGACTGGACGCTTCCCAAGGGCAAGGCCGACCCGGGCGAGGACGACCTCACCTGCGCTCTGCGGGAGGTGCAGGAGGAGACGGGGCTCGAGTGCCAGGCCGGCCGGGAACTGGCCTCGACCGCATACGTCGACGGCAAGGGGCGGGACAAGCTGGTGCGCTACTGGGCCATGACCGCGCTGGGCGGCGACGCCCATCCGAACCCGCCCGAGGTGGACGAGCTGCGCTGGGTCCCCGTCCCCGAGGCCCTGCGCCTGCTCAGCTACGACCGCGACCACGAGGTGGTGGCGTCGCTCAGCCGGCGGTAGTCGCGGTCAGAGGCCGGGGGTCCGCCCGGGGGCTCGTACCGCGCTGGCAGAATCCGGTGAAATGCCCGTGCTGCTCGTCCGCCATGCCGACGCCGTATCCCGCAACGGCTGGCGAAAAACCGACCAGCTGCGCCCGTTGACCCACAAGGGACGACAGCAGGGCCAAGGACTCGTCGAGCTGTTCGGCCCATACCCGGTGGAACGGATCTGGTCGAGCCCGTCGCTTCGCTGCCTGCAGACGGTCCTGCCGCTGGCCACCGCCCGGGGGATCACCGTGGCCCAGACCGACGACCTGGCCGAGGGGGCGTCGAGGCGGGCCACGGCCTTCGTCCGGTCCATGGCCGGTCACGACGTCGTCCTCGTCAGCCATGGTGACGTCATCCCCGACGTGCTCGGCGTGTTCGCGTCGCACGACGGTCTGGACCTGGGGCCGGAGCCCAGGTGCCAGAAGGGCTCGGCCTGGGTGCTGGAGCCTTCGGCCGAGCGGGGACGCTTCCGGTCCGCCACCTACTTCCAGCCGCTCAGGATGTGAGCGAGCCGACCGTGCGCCGCACCCGGGCCTCGTTCCGGGGAATGGTGGCGGCGGCCTATCGTTCGCCAGGTGCGCATCGCCGCCGCCGATCTGGGCAGCAACAGCCTGCACGATGAGCAGGTGCAGGCCCATCCCGACGGCAGCTTCGACACGCTGGTCCAGGAGAAGGAGATGCTGCGCCTGGGCGACGTGGTGAGCCGGGAGGGACGCATCACCGACGCCGCCGCGTCGACCCTCCTCGGGTGCCTGGGTCGCTTCCGCACGATGGCCGACAACTTCGAGGCCGAAGTGGTCGCCTACGCCACCAGCGCCATGCGGGAGGCGGACAACTCCGCTGACATAGTCGACCGGATCGAAGAGGAGACCGACATCCGGGTGCGGGTCATCTCCGGTCGCGACGAGGCCCGCCTAATCTTCGGCGCGGTGCGGGCCAGCGTGGTGCTGGACCCCGCTCCCGCCCTCTGCCTCGATCTGGGCGGCGGCAGCCTCGAGGTCATGGTGGGTGACGCCGGCGGACTGCTGTGGTCCGACAGCGTCAAGCTGGGCGTGGCCCGGCTCACCGCCGAACTGGTGCGCAACGACCCGCTCAAGACCGACGACGTGCGTCGCCTGCGCCGTAGGGCCGAGGCCGTGCTCACGCCGCTGGCGCAAGAGGTGGCCGACCTCGGCTCGCAGATGCTGGTCGGCACCAGCGGGACACTGTGCGACCTGGCCCGGATGGCCGCGCTGCGCCACGGCGGAGACCCCGTGGCCCTGGCCACCTCGGTCAACCAGTTGCGGGTGCGCCGAAAGGATCTCAACGCCGTCCACGAGCAGCTCCTTGAGCTGTCATCCGCCGGCCGGGCCAAGCTCGACGGGCTCGAGGGCCGGCGGGCGGACATCGTGGCCGCCGGTTCGGTGGTCCTGCAGGTGGCCATGGACCTGTTCGGTCTGGACGAGCTGACGGTGGGCGAGTGGGCGATGCGCGAGGGCATGGTCCTCGACGCCATCGGCCACCACGACCCGGCCGACTGGGCCGACGACCCGCGGGCGCCGCGCCGGGCGTCGGTCCTGTCGTTGGCTCGGCGCTGCTCGTGGGACGAGGACCACAGCACCCAGGTGGCCAGGCTGGCCGTCGACCTGTTCGACCAGACACGGCCCCTCCACCGTCTGGGCGAGCAGGACCGGGAGCTGCTCGAGTCCGGCGCCCTGCTGCACGACATCGGCGAGCACGTGGCCGTCGAGGCCCACCACAAGCACACCGCCTATCTGATCCGCAACGGAAAGCTGCGTGGGTTCTCGCCCGACGAGGTGGCCATGCTGGCCACCATGGGACGCTTCCACCGCCGGGGCGATCCCAAGTCCAGCTTCGAGCCCTACGCCGGGCTGTCGTCCGCCGATCAGCGCCGGGTCACGGTGCTCACCGCACTGCTGCGGGTGGCCGACGGCCTCGACCGCAGCCACTCCGGCGTGGTCGCTTCGGTGGACGTCGATGTCGGCCCCGAGGTCATACGCATCATGGCCCACGCCTCTGCCGAAGCCGAGCTCGACCGTTGGGGCGTGCGTCGCAAGGCCGAGCTGCTCGAGCGGGCGCTCGACCGCCGGCTCGACGTCACGATGCTGGAAGCGCACCACGTGCCGCCCGAGGACGAAGTCGAAGCTAGGGGTGCCTGACCCGACCACGCCGGAGGACCTCGCCGATGCCGGTGAAAACCGGCATCGTGCCGGTGCGGGCAGCACTCCCGACTTGGCGTCGGTCACCCGGGCTCTGGAGACGGCGGGGTGCGTCGCAGCCGGCGAGGAAGCCGAAGAGCTCATCCGAACCGCACATGGCCACGCCGAACTTCAACGGATGCTGGCACGTCGACTGACGGGCGAACCCCTCGCCTGGATCACCGGCACGGTGTGCTTCTGTGGCCTGGAGGTGGCCGTGGAGACGGGCGTCTACGTTCCGCGGTGGCAGTCCGAGCCGCTCGCCCGCAGGGCGACGCGACTGCTGCCGCCCAGGGGGCAGGCCGTGGACCTCTGCACGGGAGCCGGGGCCGTTGCCATGGCCATGCGGTCAGGCCGTCCCGACGCCCGGGTCGTGACCACCGAGATCGACCCCCTCGCCGCCCACTGCGCCCGGCGGAACGGGCTGGTCGTGTACGAGGGAAACCTCGACGAGCCCCTGCCTGCAGACCTGGCTGCGCAGGTCGACGTCATCACCGGGGTGCTTCCCTACGTCCCCACCGAGGCCTTCCACTTTCTGCCCCGGGACGTGCAGCGGTTCGAGCCCAGACGGGCACTGGACGGTGGTGAGGGTGGGCTCGAACTTGTATCGACAGTGGTGCACAGGAGCCCCCGATGGCTGAAGCGTGGCGGATGGCTGCTGCTCGAGGTCGGTGGTGACCAGATGGCCGAGGTCACGGCCATGTTGGGCGCTTCCGGCTTCGGTGACGTCGACCAGCTGCACGACGACGACGGCGATCCACGAGGAGTATGCGCACGCCTGGCCCCGTAGTCAGCCGGCCCTCGAGCCGGGCGGCGACGAGGCAGCTCGACCGCCGACGGTAGCGCCAGGTGGTTGTGAGAGGTCAGGATGGGCGGTGTGAGCGCGCCGGAGGAGCTCCGCCGTAGCTTCCACGACCAGATGGCCGACCTGCGGGCCGAGCTCGGCGAGATGGCCGTCGCCGTCGTGGCCGCCGTGCGCCGGTCCAGCGACGGGTTCCTGGAGTCGGACAAGGAGGTGGCGGTGGAGCTTCGGGCGGCCAACCAGGCCATCCAGGTGCTCTACAACCGCATCGAGCACGACGGCTTCGATCTGGTGGCCCTCCAGTCGCCGGTGGCCAGAGACCTCCGATTTGTCACCGCCACCATGCGCATCGCCCAGGAGCTGGACCGCTGTGGCCGGCTCGCCGCCTCCATCGCCCGCAAGGCCGACACCGTGTCCGACGCCGCTCTCACGCCGTCCATCCGGGCCGTCCTGCACGAACTGGCGTCGGAGACAGTGCACATGCTGGACAGCGCGGCCCGGGCCTACAACGTCCTGGACATGGAGATGGCGCTCGCCGTGCGTGGCTGGGACGACAGCGTCGACGAACTTCACCGCCGCCTCCTGGCTTCGCTGTACGTCCTGGAGGGGGCCCGGCCCCAGGATCTCGTCGAGCTCGGACTGGTGGCCCGCTTCTACGAGCGCCTGGGCGACCACGCCGTCAAGATCGCCGAGCGTGTCCTGTTCGTGGTGACCCCCGCATGAGCCGGTGCCCAGTGGGGCCGCCGGTACGGTGGCGACATGCAGGTGACGGCGAAGTCCGACTACGCCGTGCGGGCTTGCGTCGAACTGGCCGCCCGCGTCGGCCAGGGACCGGTGAAGGGCGACCGGCTCGCCGCCGCCCAGGCCATCCCCCTCAAGTTCCTGGAGAACATCCTGCTCGAGCTGCGAAGGGCCGGGCTGGTGTGCAGCCAACGTGGGGCCGAAGGCGGGTACTGGTTGGCCAAGCTGCCCGTCGAGGTGACCGTGGCCGACGTGATGCGAGCCGTCGACGGCCCTCTGGCCGACGTTCACGGCCTGCCCCCCGAGGACGTGGGCTACGGCGGGCCGGCGGCCGGCCTGGTCAACGTCTGGGTGGCGGCGAGGGCCAGCCTGCGGTCGGTCCTCGACCACGTGACCCTGGCTGACCTGGTGGCCGACGACATGCCGGAGGTGGTAACCAACCTCTGCGCCACCCCCGACGCATGGTCGCGTCGATAGGTCTGCGGCGGACCGGCGGTCGTGCCCCGGCCTACCCGAACCGACCGGTGATGTAGTCGTCGGTGCGTTGGTCGGAAGGGGAGGTGAACAGCTTGTCGGTGCAGTCGAACTCGATCAGGAGCCCGGTGCGCTGGCCCGTGGTCTCGTCGGCCTGGGCGGTGAAGAAGGCGGTGACGTCGCTCACCCGGGCCGCCTGCTGCATGTTGTGGGTGACGATGACGATGGTGTAGTCCTGTTTGAGCTCGGTCATGAGCTCCTCGATGTGGATGGTGGCGATTGGGTCAAGGGCCGAACAGGGCTCGTCCATCAGGATCACGTCGGGTTTCACGGCGATCGTCCGGGCGATGCACAGCCGCTGCTGCTGGCCGCCCGACAGGCCGTAGGCGTTCTGCTTGAGCTTGTCCTTGACCTCGTCCCACAGCGCCGCCTTGCGCAGGCTCTGCTCGACCACCTCGTCCATCTGAACCTTCATGCCGTTGACCCTCGGGCCGAAGGCGACGTTGTCGTAGATCGACTTGGGGAAGGGGTTGGGCTTCTGGAAGACCATGCCGATGCGTCGGCGCACCTCGATGGGATCGACCTTGGCGGCGTACAGGTCCTGGCCGAGATAGGCGATGGTGCCCTCTACCCGGGCCCCGGGCACCAGGTCGTTCATGCGGTTGAGGCTGCGCAGGAACGTCGACTTGCCGCAACCCGACGGGCCGATAAGGGCGGTGATCTGGTGGCGGCGCATCACGATGTCGACGTCGGCCAGAGCCCGGAAGGACCCGTAGAAGACATTGGCCCCTTCGGCGGCCAGGACGACGTCTGCGGTCCGGTCGACTACGTCGTCGGCACGGCGCGAAACCTCCGGCCGGGTCGTCGGCGCGGACGCGGTGGTGGAGGGGGTGGCCACCGCCCCAGCATCGCCGCCCACGGGCCCGCTGTTCAACCGGGCCGGCCGTGCGACGTGGGGTTTTGGCCCTCCGTCGCCCAACCTTCGTGCCTGGTTCACCCGCCGTTCACTTCGGCGCCGGCTCCTCGTCAGGATGGCGTCCTACGTTCAGCGTGGCTCGGAACCGAGGTCCGGTTCGGCCCAGGTGCCCACCGGGGTACCGTCGGCGAACACAGGAGACCCCCACATGACACGGTTGCGGTCCGCAGCGCTGCTCGTCCCCGCATTGTCCCTGGGCCTGCTGGTCGGCGCCTGCTCCAGCAGCTCCAAGTCCTCAGGGGCGACCGGTGGCCCCGGTGGATCCGAGCCGGCCAAGCTGGCGGCGGCCACGCTGAATGCGTCCGGGTCCTCGTTCCAGAAGAACTTCGAGGACGCCGCCATCGAGGCGTTCCACAAGCAGCAGCCATCGGTCACCGTCAACTACGGGGGAGGAGGTTCGGGCAAGGGCAAGACCGACCTGCAGGGCCAGGTGGTGGACTTCGCCGGCACCGACAGCCTGATCAAGGACGCCGACAGGGCCGGCTACAAGGGTGGCGACGTCCTGTACTTCCCGCTGCCGGCGGCACCGATCACCGTGTCCTACAACTTGTCGGGGGTGAAAGACCTGACCCTCGACGGCCCGACGCTGGCTCAGATCTTCCTGCGCAAGATCAAGACGTGGAACAACGACGCCATCGCCCGTCTCAACCCGACGGCCAAGCTCCCCCCCACCAACATCACCGTCGCCGTCCGCCAGGACAGCTCCGGGACGTCGGAGAACTTCACCAAGTACCTGAAGGCGGCGGCGCCGACCGATTTCACCATTGACGCCGGCCCCCAGCCCGGTTGGTCGGCCGACGTCACCAGGGGCCCCCAGAACACCGGCGTGGCCGGCATCATCAAGCAGACCGACGGCGCCGTCGGCTATGTCGACTTCGCCGACGCCCGCTCGGCGCAGCTGACCTACGCCAAGGTGGTCAACAAGGCCGGCAAACCGGTGGAGCCGAGCCTCGATGGCACCAGCTCGGCCCTGGCCCAGACCCCGCTCAATGCCGATCTCACCTACAACCCGCTCAACGCCAACGGCGACGCCTCCTACCCGATCTCGTCGCCCACATGGATCATCGCCTACAAGAACCAGACCGACAAGGCCAAGGGCCAGGCTCTGAAGGCCTATCTGAGCTACATCTACGGCGACGGACAGGGCCTGGCCAAGGACAACGACTTCGCCAAGCTGCCCGACAACTACCTGAAGCCGTGCCAGGCCCAGGTCGAGCAGCTGCAGGTCCCGGCCTGACGGGGAGGAGCGCCCGCCAGCGACCACCCTCGGGGTACGCCCCGGTCTTCATGCCCGGGCCCGGCGCCCGGTACCGTGATCTTGACCCGTCCCGTCGAAAGAGCCGCCCATGACGACGGTCGTACCCGCTGCCCCCCCGCGATCGTCCGGGCTGACACCGTCGTCAGCGGGCCGGGCCGACCGGGCTTTCCGGTGGGTGACGCTGGGCTGTGGCCTGCTGGTCGTGCTGATCCTCGGCCTCATCGCCGTGTCGACCACCCACGAGTCGCTGGCCGTCCTGCGGGCCGAAGGTGCGCACTTCGTCACCAGCGACAACTGGGTCCCGGCCAGCGGCCATTTCGGCGCCCTGGCCTTCATCTTCGGCACGCTCGTCACGTCGGCCATCGCCGTCGTCTTCGCCGTGCCGGTGAGCGTCGGCATCGCCCTGTTCGTCACCGAGGTGGCACCAAGGTGGATGCGCATGGCCACGACCTTCGTCATCGACCTGCTGGCCGCGGTGCCGTCGGTGGTGTTCGGCCTGTGGGGACTACAGGCACTGGCTTCGCCCATCTCGGGTTTCTACGGCAGCGTGGCCGGGGCCGTGTCCGGCGTGCCCCTGGCCGGCAGCCTGCTCAGCGACGGGCAGGGCTCGGGTGGTTCGGGTCGGGCGTTCATGACCGCAGGGATCATCCTGGCCCTGATGATCACACCCATCATTACGGCCATCACCCGTGAGGTGTTCGACACCACACCGCCGGCACAGAAGGAGGCTGCCTACGCCCTCGGAGCCACGCGGTGGGAGATGATCCGGGGGACGGTGTTCCCCCATTCCAAGTCGGGCTTCAGCGGGGCGGTGCTGCTGGGCCTGGGCCGGGCCATGGGCGAGACCATCGCCGTGGCGCTCGTCATCGGCTCCAGCGCCAAGATCACCAGCCACCTGTTCGCCTCCGGCGACGCCATGCCCTCGGTCATCGCCAACCAGTTCGGCGAAGCCACCGGCACGGGCCGGTCTGCGCTCATCGCCATGGGCCTCGTGCTGTTCCTGATGACCATCGTTATCAACTTCGCGGCACGCGCCATCGTGGGCGACCCGTCGGGCGCCGACCGATGACGCTCACCGCGGAACGCACGGCGTCGCCCATGCGCCAGCTCACCGAGCGCTCCGTCAGCACGAGCCGTCGGGCACGCAACCTGATGGCCACAGTCGGAGTCTGGACGGCCCTGGCCTGCGCCGTCGTGCCCCTCGCTCTGGTGATCTACGCCGTGGCCCGCCGCGGTGCCGGGATCATGAGCCTCGACTTCCTCACCGGGGACATCCCCCAGCGCACCCGCACCCCGGGCCCGGGCATGGGGCCCGCCGTCGTGGGCACGCTGGTGACGACGGGCATGGCCAGCGCCATGGCCATCCCCCTCGGCATCCTGGCCGCCGTCTACCTGAGCGAATACGGGGCGACCAACAAGCTCGCAGCCGTCCTGCGCTTCCTGTCCGACGTCATGGCCGGCGTGCCCTCGATCGTGATGGGACTGTTCATCTTCACCATCTGGGTGTTGCCCTTGAAGGAGCGCGGGTTATCGGCCTTCTCGGGCTCGCTGGCATTGGCCAGCCTGATGCTGCCCATCGTCATCCGCACGACCGAGGCCATGCTCAGGCTCGTGCCACGGGAGCTGCGGGAGGCCAGCTACGGCCTCGGGGCCCGCAAGAGCCGCACCATCATGACGGTCGTGCTCCCGGCCGCCCTTCCCGGCGTGGTCAGCGGGTGCCTGCTGGCCGTCGCCCGGGCCGCCGGCGAGACGGCACCCCTGCTGTTCACCATCGGCATCACCAACAAGCGGAACTGGAGCCCGTCCGGCAGCAACACCACGCTGTCGGCCCAGATCTTCACCAACGCCTCCCAGCCCTTCCCGGCTGCCATCGACCGGGCCTGGGGTGCCGCCCTCACCCTCATCCTCATCGTCGTGGTCCTGTCCACCCTCGGCCGCCTGGTGGCGGCGAGGTTCGCCATGGGCGGGCGGTGAAGGCGGGTGCGGGTGCTGGTGACCAATGACGACGGGATCGAGTTCGAGGGCCTGCACGCGCTGGCCCGGGCGTTTGCCGGCGGTGGGCACGACGTGGTGGTGGTCGCTCCCTCAGGCGAGAGGAGCGGAGCGGGGGCCGCCATCGGCACGCTGGTGCCGGGCGAGGGCGGTCCCGTCGAGCGGATCGTCGGCCTGGCCGGCCTGGAAGGTCTGGAGGCGTGGGCCGTCGACGCTCCACCGGCGTTCTGCGTCTTGTTGGCGCTGCGACTGGGTGTCTTCGGGCCGGCGCCCGACCTGGTGGTGGCGGGGATCAACCCCGGCTTCAACACCGGCCACTCGGTCCTGCACTCGGGCACGGTGGGCGCCGCTCTCACCGCCGCCAACAGCGGGTCGCTGGGCCTGGCCGTGAGCATCGGCATGCCCGACGAGCCGGCCCAGGTCGGCCAGACCGGGGAGCCGGCGCCGCCCGGCGGCGTGTTCCACTGGGGCACCGCCGCCTGTCTGGCCGTGTCTGCGGCCGCCTGGTTGGAGGGTGAGGAGCCCGGCCGGGTCGTCAATCTCAACGTGCCCAACCGGCCCCTCGACGACGTCGTCGGGGTGCGCTCGGCCCCCTTGGCCCGCCTCGGTGCACCCCCGGCACGGGTGACCGAGATCGGCGTGGACCTGAAGGTGGGCCTCGAGCTCGGTCCTGCGCCGTTGCTGGCGGATCCAGGGACCGATATGGCGCTGGTGGCCGAAGGCTGGTGCACCCTCACCCCCCTGATGCCGCCTCGTGAAGGGCCACCGGCCGTCGGCGCCGACACCGCGGTGGCCGCTGCTCTGGCCCGAGACTACAGCGGGCCCGACGGATGAAACCGGCCCGCCAGAAGCGGCGACGATCCCCCGGGGGGCAGGCGCAACGGTCATGGCCAAGCTGAAACGCCGCAGCACGGCCCACCATCTCGCTGAGTTGGCGGCCAGGCTGGACGGCAGCCCCGAGGGGCACGACGACAACGCCATGCGGGTCATGAACCGGCTCGAAACCGCGGTCGAGCGGCTCGCTGGCCAGAGCGCCGCCGCCGGGCGCGAGCGCGAGCGCCTCTGCGTGGCCGCCAACCACATCTCCGAGGGGGTCGTCATCTGCGACGAGCTGGGCGAGGTGGTGTTCCGCAACACACTGGCCGAGGCCTACGCCGGCGCCCGCCACGGCGATGCCCTGGTGGAGCGGACGATGGCCGAGCTGCTGGCCGCCGCCTTGGAGGGCAGCACCGGCAGCGAGCACCTGGACCTGTGGGGCCCACCCCGCCGGGCCCTGGTCCTCTCCGCTCTGCCGTTGCAGGACCGGCACCGGACCGTGGGAGCCGTCGCCGTGGTCGAAGACGTCAGCGAACGCCTGCGGCTCGAGGCCATGCGCCGTGACTTCGTGGCCAACATCAGCCACGAGTTGAAGACGCCGGTCGGGGCGATCGGCCTCCTTGCTGAGACGTTGGCGGCCGAGGACGACGCCGACGTGACGAGGCGGCTCGCCGGCCGTATGCAGGTGGAGGCCGAGCGGCTGGGCCGCATCATCGAGGACCTGCTGGACCTGTCCCGCATCGAGGCCGAGGAGGGCCCGGTGCGCGAGCCCGTGCCCCTGCACCTGGCCGTGGGCCAGGCCGTCGACCGGTTGCAGGGTTTGGCCGACCTGCGACGGATCCACCTGGAGGTGGTCGTCGACCAGGAGGTCAGCGTGCTGGGGGATTCGCGTCAGCTCGTGTCCGCTGTGCACAACCTGCTCGAAAACGCCGTGAAGTACTCCGACAGTGGCTCGACCGTTCGGGTGGAGGTCGGCGATCGGAAGGACGGGGTGGCGGTGGCGGTGGTCGACCACGGCATCGGTATCCCCGAGCGCGACCTCGGCCGCATCTTCGAGCGCTTCTACCGGGTGGACCGGGCCAGGGCCCGTGACACCGGTGGCACCGGCCTTGGGCTGGCCATCGTCCGCCACGTGGCCCACAACCATGGTGGCCAGGTTTCCGTCACGTCCAAGGAGGGCGAAGGGTCGACGTTCACCCTGCTGCTCCCGCGGGGACCGACCGGCTCACGCACGTTCCTGCCGGCCAACCCCTTACCGGCCGCGACCTAGCTTTGCCCCAGGAGGGCCCATGGCAGATGCCCAGGCGACGGTGCTCATCGTGGAGGACGAGGAATCGTTCGTGGAGGCCCTCGTCGTCGGGCTGAAACGTGAAGGGTTCCTCGTCAAAGTGGCCCGCGACGGCGCCGAGGCTCTCACCTTGTTCGATGTCGTGCGCCCCGACCTGGTGCTGCTTGACGTCATGCTGCCCAAGCTCTCCGGCGTCGACGTGTGCCGGGAGCTGCGGGCCCGCACACGAGTGCCGATCATCATGGTGACGGCCAAGGGCGGCGAGATCGACACTGTCGTCGGGCTCGAGGTGGGAGCCGACGACTATGTGACCAAGCCGTACCGCCTGCGGGAGTTGGTGGCCCGGATGCGAGCCGTGCTGCGGCGTTCGCCCGTGGCCGCCGAAGGAGAGACCGCCGGCGAAGCGCTCGAGGTG
The DNA here is from genome assembly GCA_038232515.1 of Acidimicrobiales bacterium. GTDB lineage: Bacteria > Actinomycetota > Acidimicrobiia > Acidimicrobiales > JAUJNH01 > JBBSHS01. Next base: position 33,257 of record JBBSHS010000007.1, on the reverse strand, counting down.
GGCGACGTCCGGCTCGACCCCGAGCGTCACGAGGTTACTGTGCGGGGCGAGCCGGTAACCCTGCCGCTCAAGGAGTTCGAGCTGCTCGAACTGCTCCTGGCCAACGCCGGCCGGGTGCTGCCCCGGGAGGTCCTGATCGACCGCGTCTGGGGGCCGCACTATGTCGGCGACACCAAGACCCTCGACGTCCACGTGAAGCGGTTGCGGTCGAAGGTCGAGGACGATCCGGCCACGCCGCGCCGCATCACCACCATCCGGGGCCTGGGCTACAAGTTCGAGTCGGCCCCCAGCCAGGCCAACTCCCGGGCCTGAGCGGCTCGATCACTCGATGTGGTCGAGAGCGGTGTACGCGAACTGCAAGAAGTCACCGGCGGCCACGGCCGACAACCCCGCCGCCACCATCCGGGTGACCCGGGGGAAGACCACGAGGCCCAACATGAGGGCGGTGGCTACCCAGACGTCCAGGCAGAAAGGACAGGTGATCAGCTCGCCGACGGCGTGGCGTAGACCGCGTCCGCGGACATCCTCGATCACCTCGCCCGGGCTTCCAGCTTCCCGGTACCGGGTCACCGGCGCCCGCACGACGCTCGTGACCGAATCCTTGGTGATCAACCGGCTCATCTTCTGGGTGGCCAGTGCCACCATGGCCACATCGGCAGCGCTCGGTCGTTCGGGCAAGGACCGGTTCCGCCTCACCCAGATACCGACAGCACCGACCGCCGCTGCGTACACACCTATCAGGACGGCATAGCCGCCCAACGGCCGCTCCTCACCCTGGGCGTATTCCGCCTTCTCTTGGGCCAGCTTGGCGGACAGTTGTCTGGCGGCGTCGACCATCACGGCGTTCTGCCCACCACCGCGCCGCCCCATGCACACGGACGTGAGGGGAGCGGGGCGGGCCGCCCTGACGGCCTCCGCCCGGCCCGCCTCTACCGGCGAATCCCTCGGATCTTCGCCAATGGGTGTGAACCAGTCAGAAGTGCAGCGTCGAGAGCTCGGGGATCCACCCCGAGGCCCGGTCCACCGCCATCCGCCATCTATCCCGGTCGGGCCGACCGGCGGGCTCCACCACTCTGGACGGCTGCCACGTAGCCGCGATCTCCGCCTCGTCCGACCACGTTCCGATGGCCAGGCCGGCCATGTAGGCGGCGCCCAGCGTGGTGGCTTCGAGCACCGGCGACAGCTCGACCGGTCGCTGGGCGGCATCGGCCAGAGCCTGGACGAACACCGAGTTGGCGGACATACCGCCGTCGACCCGAAGACGGTCGATACGCAGGCCGGCATCCACCTCGGCTGCCTCCAGTAGGTCGGCCCCCCGGTGGGCGACGCCCTCCAGGACGGCTCTCACCACCTCGGGCCGGCCGCTGCCCCGGGTGATGCCGAGCAGCGTCCCTCGTGCCCCGAAGTCCCATCGGGGTGTACCCAGGCCGAGAAGGGCGGGGACGAACCACACACCTGCGCTGTCGGCGCAGCCGGCGGCCACGTCCTCGGACTCGGCCGCCGAGCCGATGAGCCCGAGGTCGTCGCGCAGCCACTCGACGCAGCTGCCAGCCGACAGCATGACCGCCTCGATGCCCCACACCGGCGTACCGCAGCGCTGACGGGCGATGATGGGGAACGATCCCCCCTCGCCCCTAGTGGGGGCGGCCACCCTCTGGCCGGTGATGCAGTCGAGCATGCCGCCCGTCCCGAACGTGGCCTTGGCCTGACCGGGGGCGACGCAGCCCAGGCCCAGGAGACTGGCCTGCTGGTCGCCGACCAGGCCGGCCAGAGGGGGAGCCCCTTCCAGGGCATCGCACGTGCCGAGGATGCCCGAGGAGTCGACGATGGCGGGCAGGATCGACGTCGGTATGCGCAGGGCCTCCAGTACCGCCGGGTCCCACACCGGAGCGGTCGAGGTGACCAGACCGGTGACGCCGGCGTTGGTGGCGTCGGTGACGTGGAGCCTGCCGCCCGACAACGTCCACGCCACCCACGTGTCGATGGTGCCGAAGGCCAGGTCCCGATCCCTGCTCGCGTCGTAGGTGTCCAGCAGGTAGGCCAGTTTGGTGGCTGACGCATTGGGGGCCAGCCGCAGCCCCTCGGACTGCAGCATCAGGCACGCACCCACCGTCCGCAGGTCCTGCCAGCCGATGCCCGGCCCCACCGGCTCACCGGTGGCGCGGTCCCATACGACCGCCGTGGCCCGTTGGTTGGCGATGCCGACCGCTTCGACTTCGCCCCGGCCGCCGGCCTCGGCCATGGCCCGGCCCGCCACCTCCAAGGCGGCGGCCGCCACCGATGACGCGTCCAGCTCCACCAGCCCGGGTGCCGGGGTCATCGGCAGTACTTCGCGGTAGGCCACCGGCCCGACGGTGGCATCGGCCCGCACCACGGCCGATCGCACGCCGCTGGTGCCCACGTCGACCACCAGGATCCCCAAGGCGAACCTCCCGTTCCAGACCCGTTCCCGACCGTTCCCGACCAGTCTGACGGCCCCTGGTGGGCAAGGCTGACCGTCGGGCGTTGTCCTCGGTCGGGGTCGTACCATCGAGACGTGTGGACGCCGCCCCTGGTTGGCGAAGCCAGGCTGCCGGTCACCCAGGCAGCGGCCAGGGGCGCCCTGCCGTCACACAGGTGACGGGCGCCTCGAGCCGTACCACGGGGACCTCGTACCGGGCAGCCGGGTGAGCAACGGGTGGTGACCGGGTGAGCAGCGGGTGGCGGCCGCTGAAGCAGGGGAGCGGGCGGCGTTTCACGGTCCGCCCCGAGCTGCCCGCGTCCATGGGCCTGGATGCGTCGCCCTTCGTACGCCTGGCCCGTACCCACGTCCTGTCCGCCGCCGGCGACACCTGCGTGACCCTTGCCCTCGCCGGTTCGCTGTTCTTCGACATCTCGCCCGATGCGGCCAAGGGCAAGGTCGCCCTCTCGCTCCTGCTGACAGTGCTCCCCTTCGGCATCGTGGCGCCCTTCCTGGGGCCGGCCATGGACCGTTTCGCGTTCGGTCGACGTTTCACCGTATTCGGCGCCGCCTGCGGAAGGGCGGTGTTGTGCCTGGTCATGGCCGTCAACCTGAACAGCCTCGCCCTGTTCCCGTTGGTCTTCTGCACACTCATCCTCTCCAAGGCCCACTCCGTCTCCAAGGCCGCACTCGTCCCGGCCACCGTCCGCAACGACGGCGAGCTGGTGGCCTCCAACTCCAAGCTCGCCCTATGTGGCGGGCTGGCCGCCTTTGTGGCGTCTCTTCCGGCCGGCGGGCTGATGCACTTCGCCGGCGGGGCTTGGGCTCTGCGCCTCGGGGCCGTGTCGTTCGCCGCCTCGGGGGTGTGCGCCTTTCGCCTCGCCGAGCCCTCCCACTCGGACCTGGTCCCGGGGTCTGAGGAGCGGTCGGGGCCCGTGGAGGCGGCGACCGGCGGGGCCGAGCCGGCCGCGGATGCGACGGCACCGGCGGCCCGGTGGCCGGGACAGCCGACGGTGGTCATGTCCAAGAAGTCGTCCGAGCGCCGTCGGTCGCTTCTGGGCTCGGCCGACGACTACGGCCCCGGCATAGTGCCGGCGGCGACGGCCATGGCCGTGCTGCGGGGCGTGGTCGGCTTCATGACATTCTTCATCGCCTTCTCGTTCCGCCGGGCCGGGGCGCCGCCGTACTGGTTCGGGCTGGCCATCGGGGCCAGCGCCGTGGGCAATCTCGTAGGTGCCTTCCTGGCCCCCCGCCTGCGGGACCTGCTCAAAGAGGAGCACATCGTCCTGGGCTCGCTCGGGCTGCTGGCCGTTCTGGCCCTTCTGGCCGGGACCTACCACAGCAAGGGGTCGGCCTGTGCGCTGGCCCTCGTGGTAGGCGTGGCCGCCGCCTGCGCCCGTCTGGCTTTCGACTCGCTCGTCCAGCGGGACAACCCCGCCGGCGCCCAGGGCCGGGCCTTCGCCCGTTTCGAGGCCCTGTTCCAACTCGTGTGGGTGGGGGCCGCTCTGGTGCCCGTGGTCGCCACCGTGCCGCTTCCGATCGGCTGCTTCGTGGTCTCCATGGCCAGCGCCGTCGGCGCCCTCGCCTACGCCGGCGAGCTGCGGGGCCTGCGCCGGTTAGGCCTGCGCCGGGCCGGGAGCTGAGCGGCCGCCCATGCGGGTCGCCGTGCTGGCCGATACCCATATCCGCACCGATGGGCGCCGCCGGCTGCCGTCCACCGCCTACGCCCTTGTCGAGGGCGCCGACCTCGTCCTGCACGCCGGCGACGTGGTGGATGCGACCCTGCTGGAAGAGCTCTCCGGGTTCGCCCCTGTGCACGCCGTGCTGGGCAACAACGACCACGGCCTGCACCTGCCCGAGACGCTCGAGATGTCGCTGGCCGGCGTACCCGTGGCCATGATCCACGATTCGGGCCCCTCCAAGGGCCGCCCGGCCCGACTCCGGCGCCGATTTCCCACCGCCGCGGTGGTGGTGTTCGGCCACAGCCACATTCCCTGGGACACCGAAGGCATCGCCGGCCAACGACTCTTCAATCCCGGCTCACCCACCGACCGCCGGGCCCAGCCTCACCACACCGCCGGCGTCCTCGATCTCGTGGACGGCCGTGTGGCCGGCCATGAGATCATCGTGCTCGACTGACCGGCCCAGCATGATCTTTTGCCGATGGTTCACCGTCCGCAGCGGATCCGCTCACCGGAGCCTCCCTACGCTCCATTGGTGACGAGCTGAGGAGAATGCATGAAGCAGCCGGTGGCAGAGGTCGTGTTGACAGCGGCCCTGGCTATTGCCGTCCTCGGCTGCGGAGGGGGCGGAGGTGGCTCGTCCCGCACCGCTTCGGGTTCCCCGGGCCCGCGGCAACCAGCCGGGGCTCCGTCCACCACGGCGGGCCGTTCCCAGCCGGACACGACCGAAGCGAATGTTTCCGGCGACATTCCCGACAATCAGGTGTTCGTGGCCTTCACCAATCCGATCGGTGGGTTCACCGTGAAGGTGCCCGAGGGTTGGGCCCGCTCAGACGCCGACGGCGCCGTGCTGTTCAGCGACAAGCTGAACAGCATCCGGCTGGAGACCAGGCCGGCAGCCGCGCCTCCGTCGGTCACGTCGGCACAGGCGACGGAGGTGCCGGCCATCAGGACGGCGGCCACCGGATTCCAGCCCGGCAAGGTGACCTCGGTGGCTCGCCGCAAGGCGGGGCCGGCCGTGCTCGTCACCTACCGGGCTGACGCGGCTCCTGATCCCGTCACCGGCAAGGTCGTGCACGACGACGTCGAGCGCTACTACTTCTGGAAGTCGGGCACCGAGGCGATCCTCACCCTGTCGGGCCCGGCGGGATCCGACAACGTCGATCCGTGGCGGACGGTCACCGACTCGTTCTCGTGGGTATGACCACCGTCCTAAAAGCCCGTGAGCTCTATCGCTTCTTCCACGCCGGCGATGACGAAGTCCTGGCCCTGCGCGGCGTCTCGGTCGCCGTCGAGGCGGGCGAGATCGTGGCCGTGGTCGGCCCCTCGGGCTCAGGCAAGTCGACGCTCCTGGCCTGCCTTGCCGGCCTGGACGAACCCGACGGTGGCCATGTCGACGTGGCCGGCCAGCGGTTGACCCGCCGGTCGGAGGCGCAACGGGCCCGGCTACGTGCGCGTCACGTCGGGGTGATGTCCCAGACCGGCAACCTCGTCGATCACTTGAGCGTGAGCGACAACATCCTGCTGGCCCAGCAGCTGGCGGGCCATCGGGACCACCATCGGTGCCAAGCGGTGATCGACGCCGTCGGCCTCACCTCGCGGGCCGGTGCGGTTCCGGCGTCGTTGTCGGGTGGCGAGATGGCCCGGGCCGGACTGGCCCTGGCCCTGGCCAATGAGCCGGCCGTCCTCCTGGCTGACGAACCCACCGGCGAGGTCGACGCCGACAACGAGCGGCGGGTGCTCGCCCTTCTTCGGAAACGCTCACGCACCGGCACCGCCATCATGGTGGTGACCCACAGTGACGCCGTGGCCACCGCAGCCGACCGCATCATCACCCTCCGCCACGGGCAGGTGGAGCGGTGAACGGGACAACGGCCCGGTCCATGGCTCCGGATCCGAGCCGGGGAGCGGCTGGCGGCCAGCGCGAGGGTGATCCCGAACCAGCGCAAAGCCTCGCCCGGTGCCACAAGGTGGCCAGGACCTACGGCTCCGGTGCCGCCGCCTCGGTCGCTCTGCAAAACGTGTCGTGCTGTGTACGAGCCGGAGACCGCATCGCCGCCACCGGCCCTTCCGGATCCGGGAAATCCACGTTGCTCCACCTCCTGGCAGGACTGGACACACCGACCGCAGGGACGGTGACCTGGCCGGCTCTGGGTCCTCGCTCGAGCCTTCGGCCCGGGCCCGTGGCCGTGGTCTTCCAGGCTCCCAGCCTGTTGGCGCCGCTGAACGTGGCCGAAAACGTCGCCCTGCCCCTGCTGTTGGCCGGCGTGGACGAAGGCGACGCCGGCCAACGCGCCTCCGAGGCCCTCGCTACCCTCGGGCTGGAGGGGCTCGGTACCAAGCTGCCCGAGGAGCTGTCGGGCGGGCAGGCCCAGCGGGTGGTGGTGGCCCGGGCCCTGGCCTCGCGGCCCCGCCTGCTGCTGGCTGACGAGCCCACCGGGCAGTTGGACCACGCCAACGGCGCGCTGGTCATCGATGCCCTACTGGCCGCGGCCGCCGCCGACGGGGCCGCGTTGGTCATCACCACCCATGACGAACGCGTGGCCGACCGCCTAGCGCAGCGATGGCGGTTGGACGACGGCCGGCTGGTCACGGGGGCCACGCTCGAATGCTTGGCCTGACCTGGATCACCGGACTCCTCAGGCGTCGACCGCTCCGCCTGGTAGGGGTGGCTGCTGGCATTGCCCTTGCCGTCGGCTTGCTGGCTTCGATCGGGGCGTTCCTGTCCCGGTCGAAGGCCACCATGACGCACCGGGCCGTTGCCGGCGTGGCCGTCGACTGGCAGGTCGAAGCCCAACCGGGTGCCGACCCTGCGGCGGTACTCTCCACGGTGACCGCCTTCCCCGGCGTCGTCACCGCCCTGCCGGTGGGCTTCGCCGACGCCTCCGGGTTCCAGGCCACGAGCGCGGGCTCCACCCAGACCACCGGGCCCGGCGTGGTGCTCGGGCTGCCCGACGGCTACGCCAGGGCCTTCCCGGGCGAACTGCGCAACCTCACCGGCGCGACCTCGGGAGTCCTGCTGGCCCAGCAGACGGCGGCCAACCTCCACGCCGCCCCCGGAAGCAACGTCGTCATCCAACGGCCCGGACAGGACCCGGCCACCGTGCAGGTCGACGGGATCATCGATCTGCCCCAGGCGGACTCTCTGTTCCAGAAGGTCGGCGCCCCGGCCGGGGCTCAGCTCCAGGCGCCGCCGGACAACGTCCTGGTCGTGCCCTCGGCCCGCCTGGCCGCGCTGTTCCCGGCCTCGGCGGGGGTGCCGCTGCGGAGCCAGGTGCACGTCCGGCTCGACCACCGGCTGCCAGCGGATCCCGCCGCCGCCTTCAGTACGGTGACGGGCAAGGCCCGCAACCTCGAGGTGCGCACAGCCGGCGCGGCCAAGCTGGGCGACAATCTGGGTGCCACCTTGGACTCGGCCCGGGGCGATGCTCTCTACGCCCAGATGCTGTTCCTGTTCCTCGGGGTCCCGGGTGCCCTGCTGGCCGCCCTGTTGACGGTGTGGGTGGCCGCTGCCGGGCGCGACCGCCGGCGCCGGGAGCAGGCGCTGTTGCGGACACGAGGCGCCACCACCCGGCAGCTGGTGGGACTGGCCAGCGTCGAGGCCGCGGTGGTGGGGATCGCCGGCGGGGCAATCGGGCTGGCGCGGGCCGCCGGTGTCGGCCGCCTCGCCTTCGGGACGGCCAGCCTGGGGACCACGACCGGCGTGGCCGCCGCATGGGCGGCCGGCTGCCTGCTCGGCGGCCTGGGCGTGGCCTGGGCGGCGATCGCCATACCGGCCCGGGCCGATTCTCGGGCCCGCACCGTGCGCGGCGCGGAGCGGGTGGTGTCGTGCCGCCGGGCGCCGTGGTGGACCCGGGCCGGCGTAGACCTCCTTGCCCTGGGCGGCTCGGCGCTGGTGTTCTGGCTCACCGGCCGCAAGGGCTACCAGTTGGTCCTAGCCCCGGAGGGTGTGCCCGCCATCTCCGTCAGCTACTGGGCGCTGGCCGGTCCGGCGCTGTTGTGGCTGGGCGCGGGGCTGCTGGCGTGGCGGGTGGTCGACCTGGGTCTACGCCGAGGCCGCCCGGTGCTCCGGCGACTGGCGCGACCCGTCGCCGGCACGCTGGCCGGAACGGTGGCCGCCACCCTCACCCGCCAACGACGGATTCTGGCCCGAGCCGTCGTGCTCGTCGCTCTCACTGCGGCCTTCGCCGCCAGCACGGCGGTGTTCAATGCCACCTACCGGCACCAGAGCGGCGTGGACGCCCGCCTTTCCAACGGCGCCGATGTCACCGTGGCCGAGCCGCCCGGATCGGCCGTCGGGCCCGAGGCGGCGGCCCGGTTCGCGGCCATCGCCGGGGTCCGCCGTGTCGAGCCGCTCCAGCACCGATTCGCCTACGTCGGTTCGGACCTCCAGGATCTGTTCGGCGTGCGAACGGCAACCGTGACCGCGGCCACCCAACTGCAGGACGCCTACTTCGCGGGGGGGACGGCCAAGGCGCTGATGGCCCGGCTCGGGGCCGAACCCGATGGCATCCTCGTCAGCGCTGAGACCGTCCACGACTTTCAGCTCCAGGCCGGTGATCACCTGCAGCTCCGGCTGCAGGACGGGCGCACCGGCAAGCTCACCACGGTCGCATTCCGATATCTCGGGGTGGCGAAGGAATTCCCCACGGCGCCGCGTGACAGCTTTCTCGTGGCCAACGCCGACTATGTGGCCGCCAAGACGGGCAGTGACGCCGTAGGCGCCTTCCTCCTCGACACGGGCGGCCACGCCCCGGCCGCCGTGGCCCGTCAGGCCAGGGCTGTCGTCGGGCCCGGTCCGGCGGTTACCGACCTGTCCACCACGCGCCGGCTGGTGGGGTCCAGCCTGACCTCGGTCGACCTGACCGGCCTCACCCGGGTCGAGCTGGGCTTTGCCCTAGCCCTGGCCGTGGCCGCATGTGGCCTGGCTCTCGCCCTGGGGTTCGCCGAACGGCGCCGGACCTTCGCCATTGCTGGCGCCCTCGGTGCCGGACGCCGCCAGCTGGCCAGCCTGGTGTGGAGCGAAGCCGCCGTCATGGTGGTGGGCGGCCTGGGTCTTGGCGCCATTACCGGCTGGAGCCTTTCCCGCATGCTGGTCAAGGTGCTCACGGGGGTCTTCGACCCGGCTCCCTCCCGCCTCCAGGTGCCTTGGGTCTATCTGTCCGCGGTCGCCGTTGCCGGCGTCGCCGCAGCCGTGGTCGCCGCCGCTGCTGCCGTACGCTCCGCCCGGCGGGCGCCAATCAGCGTGTTGCGCGAGGGGTGAACGGCCAAGTGTCACCGTCGGCGTGGTACGGCGCGACCCGCTGACGGCCACCGGCGTCAGGCGAACAGCTGGCGTACAGCGACGTAATCGCACCAGGTGCCGACGCGGCCTCCGTCGGCTCATCCGGCACCCGCCACGCCCCTGCGGTGGAGCGGAGCCCGGGCCGCTCCCACCCGTCGGGCGACACCACCACGTACCACGACGTGGTGGTCCCACCACCGTGGGGGTCGACAGAGCAAGCGGGCAGACCATGTCGCATCTCCCACCGCCGCTCGCCGCAATGCACCAGGCCGCCGGCAAGAGCGACACCGTTGCTGAAAGCGAGAAAGGGTTCCAATCCGGGCGAGCCGACCACCGCACCGGCGCCCCACACCGGCAGGAGGGTGCTCCACAGCCCGACCGCACGCTCCCGATCCAGCCAGGCCTGGAAGACGACGTCGACACCCGCCCGGTACTAGAGCAGGTGGTGCGCGGCAGTCAGAACCGCAGTGGGGGCAGTCAAGGGTCGCCGCTTCCCGGTAAGGCTGCCCACACGATGGGTCAGGAGAGCCAGAGAAAAGGGGCACAGGCTCGGCGGCCGCCGACCTATTCGAACTCGAGGCGGGCCAGCCACAGCCCGGGGGCCTCGATCTCGGACGGTGTGGGCAGGGTCCGCTCGGATTCCCACAACCGCGCCAGCCCTGCGGCGCCGGCCCGCTCGTCGACGCCGGCCACGAACGTCTGTCCCCGGGTGTACTGCGCCTCACCGAGCTCGAGGCCGAACATCCGCTCGACGAACCGATCGCCGGGTGTCTCTTCGACCCGGCGCCGGTGAAGCGCCTCTGTCAGCTGGCTGTGGCTGGCCACCAGACGACGGCCGACGTCGTCCATCAGGTGGTCGACCCAGCCCTCCAACGCCACCACAATGGCCTCCAGCCGGGGCAGGAGGGCCCTTTGGGCGTCGGTCTGCAGGGCCCCCAACAACGCCGCCGGATCGGCGAAGGCCTCCTGCATCGAGGCCGGGTCCATCGGGTCGAGCCCCTCGAACTTCTCCTGGAGGCTCTTGGGGTCGGGCTCGAAGCTGCCGGCGTACTCCATCAGGAGGCTCTCCAGCCGTTCCCGCACATGGGGCAGCCCGAGGACGGCATGGTGGGCCACCTCTTCCAGCAGCACCCACAGCGAGACGTCGTCGGTCGAGAGGCTCCAGTCGCGAGCGAAGGCATCGACCGTGCTGACGACCACCATCAGGTCGTCGCTCGGCGGCCGGGGGACGGGCAGCCCGTACTGCCCGAAGGCCCGGCTGGCCAGCTGGCCGACGAGGGTGCCAGCCTGCATTCCGTGCATCATCGGCCCGAGGATCTGGGGCAGGTTGCCGAGGAGCTGGCCGAGCGGATCGGGTGCTTCCTGCGTTTCGGCGTCGGATGGAATGACCGTCATGGACGACGCCAGCCGTTCCAGAACGGGCTTGTAGTCGTCCAGGGTGCGCAGCGCCCATTGCGTGCGGGTCACCGCCGCGGCCCGGAGCTGCCGGCCGGTGATGCTGACCTCCAAACCGGTGGCGGCTCCCACGTTCAGCTCTGCCACCCGGAGCAGCTCTTCCAGGCGGATGCGACGCAGAGGCTCGACATTCGCCTCCGCCTCACCCTCGGTGGCCGTCCACGGTGCCATCTGCCGGGCCAGCTCCCAGTTGACGGGACCGTCGGACTTGAACAGGCGGGCCAGCGCGTTCAGGTCGAAGCCGAACGGCCCCCCACCCCCGAATGGACCGGGCAGGCTCATTGGTGCACCATCCACCTCGGTGAGCGCCTTCCCGTCTGCCGCCCCATGGCCCCGATGACCGCTTCGGTGTGGGGCGCAAAGGCGACCGATACGGCGCCGGCATCGGCGGGTGCTCCAGCGCAGGGTGGGCTTCCATGGGCCGAGCGCATGCCAGCATGGTAGGTCTCGTGCGGATGATCGGCCTTACCGGTGCGAGCGGCTCGCTGGCCACGCGTGTGGTCCGGCTGCTGGCCCATGCCGGTGGGCTCGACCGGGTGGTGGCGGTGGGTGGAGGGGCCAGCTCGATCGACGTCCCGGGTGTGGCCACGGTCGACGCCCCGGTGGGAGGCCCCGACCTGGAGGCCGCTCTGGTCGGCGTCGATATCCTGCTCAGCCTGGCCGGGGAAACCGGGCCCTTCATGGTTCCCCCACCGGAGCCGGCCCGGCCGGCGGGCGAGCCGGGCGGGCCCCGCGGCCGGGCCCCGTCGCCTGCGTTGGCCGACCTGAGGGCGACTCTGGAGGCTGCCGGGCAGGCGGGCGTTCCCCGGCTCGTCCACCTGTCGAGCGCCGTCGTCTACGGCGCCTGGCCGGAGAACGCGGTGCCGCTCCCGGAGGACGCCCCCGTGAGACCGGACCCGGGTTTCGCCTGGGCGGTCGAGCAGGCGGAGGCGGAGCGCATGGTGGCCGAGTGGGCAGACGACCACCCCACGGCGTCAACGTCGGTGCTGAGGCCGGCCATGGTCGTGGCCCCAGAGGACGAGACCTTCCTGATGCGGGCCTTCGGCGGCACCCGGGGCGTCTACGCCCGGGGCGAGGCCCGGCCCGTGCAGTTCGTCCACATCGACGATGTGGCCACCGCAGTGGTTGCCTGCGTGACAGCGGGCCTGTCCGGCACCTACAACGTGGCCCCCGATGGGTGGATCGACGACGCCGAGGCGGCGGCTCTGGCCGGTAGCGCTCTTCCCCGACCCGCCCTCCCGGCTCGACTGGTCCGCCCCGTGCGGGGCTGGGCCTGGCGGTTGGGGGTGGGCGCCACCCCCCCGGCGGCAGCGGCCTACGCCACCCACCCGTGGGTCGTCGGGTCCGACCGGCTCCGGGCTGCGGGGTGGGAGCCGGCCTACTCCAACGAAGAGGCGGTGGTGGCCACGACCACCTCCTCGCCACTGGCCACCCTCACCCCGCAGCGACGCCAGGAGCTGGTGCTGGGAGCGACGGGCGTGCTCGTGGGCGGCGGACTGGCCACCGTCATGGCGCTCGTGGTCCGGGCCCGCCGCCGACGCTGATCCGGCCCTCCCCGGTGCTACGGACGCCGCGCCAGGGTGGCGGTGAGGGGGCGGGCCTGGCCGTTGTGCATGGCCGAAAGGTGCACGATGTCCCCCGGATGGTGACGGCGCAAGGCTACGGTGAGCTCGGCCATGGACGTGACCGGCACGCCGTCGATGGCCGTGACCACGTCCCCGCCGGTCAACCCGGCCGTGGCTGCCGGGCTGGCCGAGGCCACCCGGCGCACCACGGCTCCGCCCGTCAGCTTCATGCTGGTGGACGTGGACCAGTCCAGGTCCGCTCCCTCGACCCCCAGCCAGGCGTGGGCCACCCGACCGGTGTCAAGAAGCTGGCGGGCGACATCGAGCACGGTGTCGATGGGCACGGCGTAGCCGAAGCCGCCATGATCGCCCCCGCAGACCAGGCCGATGACCGAGCCGGAAGCATCGAGCAACGCGCCCCCGACGGTTTCGGGTGCCACCGGACGGTCGATCTGGACGAGGTCGAGGAGGTCGATGTCCGGCTCCACTGCGGCATGGCGGCCCACGCCGCTGACCACCCCGGCCGTGACGGTCGGTGCCTCGCCCGTGTCCCGGCTGGCCGCCACGGTCACGGCCGGTCGTCCCGCCTGCAGGCCGACGGCGTTGCCCATCGGGGCCGGCACCAAGGTGACGTCTTTCAGGGCCAGCACGGCGATGTCGGTGTCGGCGTCGTCACCGACCAGTTGGGCGGTGACGGGCCCGTTGGCGAGGGCGACGGTGACCGTCGACGCGCCGGCCACCACTTGGCGGCTGGTGACGAGGCGACCGTCGGATCGCAGGACCACGGCGCTTCCGTACACCAATCCCTTCGGTCCCGTGGCGATGACGGGCAGAAGGCTCGGCCGGACATGGGCCGCCAGGCTCGAGACGTCGAACGGTGCGGTGGCACCCAACTGGGCCGATGCCTGGGTGACGCGTTCGCGCTCGACGACGGCCCGTGTGACGGTCCTGCGGGCGTACCCACCGGTCAAGAGGACCACGGCGCTGGTGGCCAGCGCACCGACGAGCGCCGCCACCAGCAGCGGTTGGGCCCGCCTGGTCAACCAGCGTGGGGGCCGGACCGCTGATGGTCGGGAGGCGACGGCCCGGGTCGGGTCGCACAAGGCGGCCCCTGCTCCCAACTCGGAGGGATGGCGCCACAAACGGTCGTCAGGAGGAAGCACCCGACCGCATGCGAGGTCGTCGTCTCCCGGGCCGAAGGGCCGTTCGTCGCTCCCCCCGCTGGGCCCGTCCTGCACGTCCAGCACGATAGGCGGGTACCCCCTCGGCCAGGCCGCGCCCCTCCCACTGGGAGTCGGGTCCACCCTGCGTGGCGCGGGGCTTTACCATGACCAGCGTGCCGTCGCCAACCGCCACCGACGACTGGGTTGCCCTCACGAGTTCGCCGCTGCCGGTGGGCGACGCCTTGGCGTGGGCCACGCTGCCGTCTTGCGGAGGCGTCGTGGTCTTCTGTGGCACCGTGCGCGACCACGCCGAAGATCGCCAGGACGTCACCGGCCTCACCTACGAGGCCTACGAGCCCCCGGCCCTGGCCCGCATCCAGGCGGTGGTGGCCGAGGCCCGAACCCGGTTCGACGGCCTCGGACGGGTGGCGGTGCTGCACCGCGTCGGTCACCTGGCCGTGACCGACGTGGCCGTGTGCGTCGTGGCCAGTGCCCCGCACCGGGCCCAGGCCTTCGCCGCCGCCCGGTTCTGCATCGACGCCGTGAAGGCCACCGCACCCATATGGAAGCAGGAGCACTGGGGTGACGGCGACATCGGCTGGGGCACGGCCGCCCACGACCTGGTCTCGCCGGCCTCTGTGCGCAGGGCTGACCCGTGACGGTCCTGTTGTGGTTGGTGGTTCCGTTGGCAGTGGTGGTCGTGGTCTGCCTGGTCCTGTGGTACCGGGAGCGCAAGCCCACGTCGGTGTCCTCCAGCGTACTGGAGTTCAGCCGCGAGCTCGACGCCCTCTCCCCCGACAAGCTACGGCGGCCCAGCGGGCCCCGCCCGGGCGAATAGGGGCCGTTCTGGCACGCGACCTCGCCATCGACCTCGGTACCGCCAACACGCTGGTGTACGCCCGGGCACGGGGCATCGTGCTCAACGAGCCGACCGTCATCGCTCTCAACGAACGGACGCAGACGGTGTTGGCCATGGGTCAGGAAGCTTGGCAGATGATCGGCCGCACCCCGGGCTACATCGTGGCCGTGCGCCCGCTGAGGGGCGGCGCCATCACCGACTTCGACATCACCCAGAACATGATCAGCCTTCTCCTCCGGCGGTCCGGCGTCAACCGCTTCAACCGCACCCGGGTGGTCATCTGCGTCCCGTCCGCCATCACCGAAGTCGAGCGGCGGGCCGTGGTCGAGGCTGCCCGCCGCGCCGGCGCGGCGGACGCCCAGCTCATCGCCCAGCCCATGGCTGCGGCCATCGGGTCGGGGCTGCCCATCAACGAGCCGCTGGGCAACATGGTCGTCGATGTCGGCGGCGGTACCACCGAGACGGCGGTCATCTCACTCGGCGGCATCGTCGCCCTGCAGGCCATCCGGGTCGGCAGCTTCGACATCGACGCCTCCATCCAGACCTATGTCCGCCGGGAGTACGGCATCGCCATCGGTGAGCGCACGGCGGAGGAGATCAAGATGGCCATCGGCTCGGCCTTTCCGACCGACGACGAGATGAAAGCCGAGGTGCGCGGGCGTGACCTCATGACCGGCCTGCCCAAGACCGTCATCCTGTCGCCTGAGGAAGTGCGCGAAGCCATCGACGAACACGTGTCGGCCATCGTCACCTCGGTGGTGAAATGCCTCGGCCAGGCGCCACCCGACCTGGCCCAGGACCTGATCACCCAGGGCGTCCACCTGGTCGGCGGGGGTGGGATGCTGCGGGGCATGGACAAACGGCTCGAGCAGGAGACGGAGCTGCCCGTGCACCTGGTCGACGCCCCCCTCGAATGCGTGGTGCTGGGCGCCGGCCGCTGCATCGAGCACTACGAGCAGCTGAAGGTCATGTTCATGGGCCACAACCGTTAGAGCCCGGCGTCATTGGTGGTCCTTCAGCCGCCTGAAACTGCGGGGAGCACCGTTACCTCGACCGACGGTGGCACCACCGTGGCCTCGGCGTCGAGGTCGCGGAAGTTGTCAGGCCCGACGAAGACGTTGACGTGCCGGCGCAGCGTCCCGGCCTCGTCCCGGATGCGGCGGCCGACGGCGGGGTGGGCCGCGGCCACGGCGTCGATGACGGCTCCCACCGTGACCGGTCCGGGCAGGTCGAGGTGGACGCGGGAGTCACCGCCGGCGTGGGGCCGCAAGGCCGAGGCCAGGCAGACGACGACTCTCAGCGCAGGACCGCCGCCTTCAGGCACAGGACCGGGGGCAGGTGGCGGGCGACCTCCCGCCACGACTCGCCGGCGTCGGGCGAGGCGAAGACCTCGCCGGTGCGGGTGCCCACGTAGAGCCCGGTCGGGTCGAGGGTGTCGGCCGCGAAGCCGTCGCGCAGCACGGTGAGCCAGGCGTCGTGCTGGGGCAGGCCTTCCGCCAGTCCGTGCCACGAGGCTCCGCCATCGACGGTCCGGTAGACCCGGAGCCTGCCGTCCGGCGTGCACCGGAACTCGTCGGAGGTCAGGGGCACCACGTACGCCGTCCCGGGCTGGTTCGGGTCGGCCACGATCGGGAAGCCGAAGGTGGAGGGAAGCTTGCCGGTGCCGACCTCCTCCCAGCGGCCGCCGAAGTCCGCCGAGCGGTACACACCCCAGTGGTGCTGGAGGAACAGAGTGTCGGGCTGGGCCGGATGGTGGTCGACCTTGTGCACGCACTGGCCGAACTCGGGCGTCGGGTCCGGCAGGAACGGCGCCGAGATGCCGACGTTGGCCGCTTCCCAGTTGTGGCTGTCCATGGTCCGGTAGAAGCCGGCGGCCGAGACGGCGACGCCCATGCGAGGACCGCCACCGGGGTCGGGGATCACGGTGTGGAGGCACAGGCCGCCGCCCCCGGGCTGCCACCGGGCCCGGTGCTCGTGGCCCCACAGCCCCTCGTTCAGATGGAACGACTCGCCGCCGTCGTCCGAACGGAACAGGGCGGCGGGCTCGACGCCGGCGTAGACGACGTCGGGTTGGCTGTCGGCCGCCGGCTGGATCTGCCACACCCGGGCGACGGCGGCACCGGTACCGTCCGGAAAGGCGAGCGTTCCCGGCTCCGGCTCCACCCACGACGAACCCAGGTCGTCGGATCGGTACACCGACGGCCCCCAGTGCGAGCTGCCGGCGCCGACCAGCAGCCGGCTGCGGCCGCCCCTGCAGTCGAGGGTGACGGCGTAGACCTGCTCGCCCTGGAACCACGGACCGTACAGGCCCCAGCTGGCCCGCCCGGGCCCCGCCACCAAGGTGAACAATCCCTTGGCCGTCCCCACCAGCACGACGATGTCGCCCGCCGACGCGTCGATCCCACCCCGCACGGCCATCACCGGATTCTACGGCCGTCCCCCGGCTCCCGCCAGGATCAGGCCGTGCGGGCGGCTGCCCCCGAGGCCCCGCCGAGGTGGTCCGCACAAGAGGCGCGCCGGTCGGCTCGACGCCGCATGGCGGTCGGCCCCGACCGAGCTCAGGCGAGGTCCTCCGCCGCTTGGCGCACCTGCCAATCGCGGTCGGAAAGGGCGCGTTGCAGCGCGGCATCGACCTCCGGGCCATCGAAGGGAGCCAGAGCGAGCACGGCCCGGCGCCGCACGGCCGGTTTGTCGGTGGTGGCACGGAGGATGGCGGCCAGCCCCCGCTCGTCGCCCACCGCGCCCAACGCGGCGGCGGCGGCTTCGCGGCACAAGGGGTCGGTGTGGGAGATGACCACGCCGGCCAGGGCGCCCACCACCTCGCCCGCCGGTCCAGGCTCGCCCCGTTCGCCCAACGCCCAGCACGCGGCCTCGACGACGAGGGCGTCGGTGTCGGCCAGCAGGGGGACGAGGTCCACCGGCCCGGCCTGTTCGGCGCCCAGTTCGGCCGCTCGGCGGCGGACCGTGGCCGATGGATCGGCCAGTCCTTCCATCAGGTCGGTCCGGGTCAACCTCCCCATCCGGGCCAGAGCGCCCAGCGCTGTGGCCCGCACCCCGTCGCCGACGTCGAGCCGCAGCCGGCGGGCGGTGGCCTCATCGCCCTGATGCCCGGCCACGGCGGCAGCCCGCCGTCGCCCGTCGTCGCCATGGTCCATGCCACGTTGTACCCCAAGACATAGGCCGGCAGGACGTGCCACCATGTCGGCATGAGGCGGACCACCACCACGCCTCCCGGCCGGCCTTTCGGGCCACGGATGGTGGCGCCGCTGGCGTTGACCATCGCCGTGGTGCTCGCCCTCGGTACGGCCGGTGCCGTCGTCGAGCGGCCGGCGGCTGGGGAACCCCAGGTGTCGCTGCCGAGCAACGCGGCCCCTGACACCGTTGTCGTACCCACCACCACGCCCACCACCACGCCCACCACCGTGGCCGCCGGGCCTACGGGCCCGATCCCCGTCCCGGACGACAGCTACGCGCCCGAGCCGGTCGTCCGCCTGGGGACAATCGAGATCCCCAAGCTGGGACTGGTGGCGCCGCTCATGGACGGCGTCACCATGAACAACATCGATCTGGGGCCCAGCCACTGGCCGGGCACGGGTACAGCCGGCCAGCCCGGCAACATGGTGGTGGGCGGCCACCGGGTCACCCACACCCATCCATTCCTGCACATCGACCAACTGGTCTCTGGCGATCGGGTCATCTTCGAAGTGGCCGGCCAGCGCAGCGTGTACTCGGTGGTGAGCCACCTCGTCGTGCTACCCACGGCCATGTGGGTCGTCGCCCCGTCGGGCACGGCCACGGCCACGCTGTTCGCCTGCCATCCACCGCACTCGGCTCGGGAGCGGTACGTGGTCCGTCTCGCCCTCGTCGCCAACTAGAGCCCGCCGATCACTCCATCACTCCTTTGCACAGATGGGATCGGCAGGGCTTCAGCCTTTGGAGTTGATGGCGTGCTGGATGGCCAGGCCGATGACCAGAACGGCTCCTCCGACGCCCATGGCCAGCAGCAGGCCCATCATGCTCACGACGATCAACACCCCGATCAGCGACGCCACCCGCTGCATGGCACTGGTCGCCTCGGTCAGCCGGCCTTGTGGCCGGCGAAGCTGGATCGGCGGACGATGGGGCAGGTGCAGGCGGCCGAACAACGGGGGGGCGCCGACCATCGGCGATCCGCCGTTGTCCCCGGGCGCCGAGGGTTCAAGTGGCGGCGTGGCGACCGCCGTCCCTCCGCCCGTGAGCGGAGCGGATGCCGGCGCCGGGCTCGGGCGGTCGTGCTGCAGGGCCCATTGGTCCTCGACGGGCTGGAGGCCGGCGGCCGGTTGCCGATCCTCTTGGCGAGCGGGCGGTGTCGGCTCGGACGACACCGCGTTCGGGGCATCGGAGCCCGCCAGAGGGGCGGTGGTCGGTCCCCCGGCCGGTAGCGCCGATGTTCGGGTCTGGGCGTCGACGTGTGCGGCTTCATTGGCGACGTCGCTGGTGTCGGCGGTGACGGCGGTGGCGGCGCCTGCCGGGTCACGGCCGGCAGCCCGGACGGGCTTGTCCTGCGAAGGGGCTGGCGGCGGCCCGTCGGCCGATGGCACCGGTCCCTGCGACGGCGCGCCCTCCACCGGGTGATCGACGGCCGCCGGAGCCGGGGCCGACGGCGTGGTGTCGTCACCCGTCGCCCGCTCCGGTACCGATGGCCCCTGGGAAGCGGGCGGTGCTGAAACCCCGACCTTCACGTCCTGACCCGTCGGGTGCTCCGACCGGGAGGGACCGCCCGGGGCCGGGGCGGTGGATGCCTTCGGGGCTGGAGTGCCCGGCGCAACGAGGGCATCTGGGGCGGCCGTCGGATCGTCACCCGGCGGTGGAACAGGAGCGGGCTCGCCCGGCGCCGTGTCGTCGTCCTGGCGCTGGTCGATCAGGTCCTGTGACGCAGGCGCCGGTGACGTCGGCGGCTCACCCGGTGCCGACAGCCACTCCGGCCGCAACGGTGGGTTCCCGCCCTCACCGCCGGTCGGGCGGCGCAGCCAAGCCGCCACGTCGGCCACGCTTGGACGCACAGCGCGCACCGTCGATGTGGCGTCGTTTGGCTCACCGTCGGGATCGGGTTGCGGGTCGGTCACGACGCCCTCGTGGCAGGAAGGGCGGTCCGGCAACCCCGCCGGCCCGTGGCAACCTTTCCGGCGGCGCCATCCGGCGTCGACGTGGCGCACCCTGGTGCGGGGAGAACGACGAGCGACGTGGACACGGCCGCCTCTAGCCTACAGGGCACGTCCGAGCCTCTCGGGCACCCGGCAATGCCGGGGCCCGGCGGCCGGCGGCGGTGGCTGCGCGGCGCCGGGTGGACAGTTGTCGTAATCACCGTGCTCCTCGTGGCCACGGTCATAGCCGCCAGCACGATCACGGTGCCCTACTACGCCATCCAGCCCGGGAGCGCCCGCCAGGTCGAGGACCTCATCGCCGTCCCGCCGGGTCAGGCCCACCCGGCTCGGGGCAAGGTGCTGCTGGTGACCGTCGGCGTGGCCCGTCTCACCGCTCTCGGCTATCTCGCGGCCAAGACCGACAAGGACGTCGACGTGTGGACGGCCAGGCAGTATCTGGGCAAACAGTCGGACAAGCAGGTCAACCAGCTGGGTCGCCAGGAGATGGTGGACTCGCAGAACTTCGCCGAGGTCAGCGCCCTACGGCGACTGGGATACCCCGTGGTCGAGCAGGGTGGGGGCGCCACCATGGAGCAGGTCGACCCGGGTACGCCTGCGGCCGGCCACCTGCAGCCCGGCGACCTGGTCACGATGGCCGACGGCAAGCCGGTGGCGGTCGCCCAAGATTTGCGCATGGAGATACAGGACCTCAAACCCGGGGCCCCTCTCACGCTCACTGTCATCGGGCCCGGCGCCGGGGCTGGGCCCCATTCGGTGACGATCACCCTCGGGCCCCGTCCCGACAACCCGGCGCTCGGGTTCCTGGGCGTCGTGTTCATCACCCACAACCAGCACTTCCAGATGCCCTTCGACATCAAGTTCGCCTCGGGAGACATCGGCGGTCCATCCGCCGGCCTGGCCTTCACCCTGGGTCTGCTCGACGAGCTCAGTCCAGGCGAGCTGACCGGAGGCGGCAAGGTGGCGGCCACGGGGACCATCGACGCCAACGGCAATGTCGGGCCCATCGGGGGCGCCCGCCAGAAGACGGTTGCGGTCCTGGCCCAGCACGCCAAAGTGTTCCTCGTCCCGGCCGATGACTACAAAGAAGCCAAGGCCCGAGCGGGCAGCCGGTTGCGGGTGATCCCGGTCTGCACCCTCGAGGACGCCGTCACCGCGCTGCGTGACCTGGGCGGCGATACTTCAGCGCTGGGCCCACCTCCTCCGACCCTCGCCACCCAGCCCGCCCCCGGCTGCAAGATCCCGGCTGGCGCCGGCCGCTGAAAGGCCACAGGTAAAGCGCCACCCTCTCAGGACCGCCCGACGGCGGGCACGATCGGAGAGGCGGGAAAGGGGCCACCGGCGGTTGGACCGCCATGGCGGTAGACGCCAGGGCTGGCGCCGTTTTCGGGCCTTCGCGGCCATTGGGGTCTTGGTTCCGGTGCTGGTCAGGGCCATGGTTTGCCGGGTACCATGGTGCCTCCCTGCCCGACGGTGCGCCCGCTCGTCGCCCAGGACGGGGTAGCCGCCTGTGTCAGCAGCCGCAGCGCAGTTCCAGTTCGGTTCCGAGTTCGTGGCCTTCCTGGCCGCGGCGGCCGGCGTCGCGCTCCTTTTGTTGCGCGTCGAGTTGGTCGAGGGCCGCCGCGAAGCGCGCATCGGTCTGGTCGTCGGCCTGACGGCGCTGGCCTCGGCCGCCTTCCTGGATGGCGCTCACGTCGTGCCCCACCGGACCAGCCCGGTGCTCGTGGGCCTCCGGCTCGGAGGGGCGGCGATCGTGGCGTTGGCCTCTGTGGCCTGGCCCGTCCTCCTGCGTACGAAGGCGCTGCTCGTCGTCGGGGTCGTCGTCACCGCCGGCGCCGTGGTCGCCGCCGCCACGGGCCAGGCCACCGTCGCCGATGCCATCGTCGGCCTGGGCGGCGTGGCCATCGGGGGCGCCATCCTCGACGCCAGCCGGCGCTCGGTGGCCGCCCGCATCGCCGCCAGCGGGGCCGTCACCCTCCTGGTGCTCGTGCTCGTGCTGTCGGTGGCCCAGTCGGCGGTCATCGATTCGAACATCCGCAAGGATGCCGTCCGCCGCCTGGCCAGCCGGGCCCAGACCGAGGCGGCTGCCTTTTCCGAGACCGACAACCGGGCGGTCGAGGACGCCGCCTTCGCGGCGACAGCCGCCGGCCAGGAAACGCTGTACCGGGTGGCCCTGGCCGACACCTACGACCGGAACCTCTCGAGCGGGCTCAAGCAGCTCAACAACATCTTCCAGTCCGGGGCTGCCATCTACGTCTCCAACGGCAGCAAGGTGCTGGCCGCGGCCCCGACGGATGTGCTTGGCCTCGACAACGCCGGTCAACGCGAGCTGGCCGGCTCCTCGGTCGTACACTCACTGAGCTGCAGCCAGGCCCCGACCGCCCAGGGCACAGAGGTGGTGGGCCGGCGGGCCTACGCGGTGGGCGGTTTCGCCGTGTGCCAGAACGGTGTGATCCGCGGGCGCATGGCCCAGGTGATCGCCTTCGACGCCGGCTACCTCGAGACCCGCAACGGCGACGACAAGACGCTCGGCCTGGCCCTCATGAACCGGTCCGGCACCCTGGCGGCCACCGGTGCCCAGCCCAGCCAGTCGCTGACGGCGCGGCTGGTGGCCGAGGTGGTGGCCGACGGCCAGCCCCGATCGGCCACCGCGGGCAGCCGGTTCGTCTCGGTGGTCGCCGTGCGGGGCGCCGGCACGACCGCCTTCGCCCTGGTGGCGAGCTCGCCCACGGCCACTGTGGTGAGTACCCGTGACCGGCTGTTCCGCACCCTGTTCGTCATCGCGTTGGTCGGCACGCTGCTGGCTCTGCTGCTGGCCGCGGTCGTGGGCGAGCGCATCGGCATGCGCCTCCGCCGCCTGACCACCGCAGCCGAGGCGGTGCGGCGGGGAGAGAGCGGCGTCCGGGCCCGGCTTCCCGGCAATGACGAGGTGGGCGCCCTGGGTGCCAGCTTCGACGCCATGGCCGAGTCGATCGAGGACAAGGAAGGAGCGCTGCGGGAGGCGGCCGTCGACGAGGCCAGGCTGCGCAGCCGTATCGAGGCCGTCATCGGCGGTATGGGCGAAGCCCTGGTGGCCGTCGATGCCGACGGCCGTATCACCGACTTCAACCGGGCTGCCGAGGAGCTGGTCGGCGTCAGCGCGGTGACGGCCCGCGACCGCAACGCCGATCAGGTGGTGTGCCTCGTGACCGACGACGGGACCGATCTGAGCCCACGTCTGAAGCGACCATCCCCGGCCCGATGGACCGCACTGGCGTCGCTGGCCCCTCTCGAGGGCGGCACGGTACCTGTGGCGGTGTCGGGCAGTGCCCTGCGGGGGCCCGACGCCGAACTGGTGGGTGGAGTGTTCGTGCTGCGCGACCTGCGATCCGAGCGGGCGGTGGAGCGGATGAAGAGCGAGTTCCTGTCGCGGGCCAGTCACGAACTACGCAGCCCCCTCACCGTCATCATCGGCTACGGCGAGATGCTGCTGCGGCGCACGCCCGATCCGGAGCAGGCCCGGCACTTCCAGCAGGAGATCATGACGGCGGCGGAGCGGCTCGACCGCGTGGTGGAGATGCTGGAGTTCTTCGCCGCCGTGGCCGCCGACCGCAACCTGCTGAGGCCCAAGCCCATGGACGTGCGTACCCTGGTGGACGATGTGGTGCGCCGGTGGGACAGCCGGATCGGTGTGCCCCACAACATCGTCCGTCGGGTGGCCCGAGGGTTGCCCAAGATCGAGGTCGACCGCAAGTGGTTGGAGATGGCGCTGAACGAGTTGATCGACAACGCCGTCAAGTTCTCTCCCATGGGTGGCAACGTCGAGGTGGCGGCGGCCGCCACCGATGACGGTCTGGTGGAGATGGCGGTGACCGACCGTGGCATCGGAATGACCGTCGACGAGCAGGCCATGGCCTTCGGTGACTTCGTACAGGGTGACGCATCCGACACCCGCCGGTTCAGCGGGCTCGGGCTCGGCCTGCCCCTCGTGGCCCGTGTGGCGGAAGGCCACGGCGGTCGGGTGACCTGCCTGTCGACCCCTGGCCGGGGCTCCCGGCTGGCCATCCTCCTTCCCCCCGCGCCACCCCCTCCCGTCCCTCGAAGGCTCCGCAGGGGACGGCCGTGAAGCTCTACCGGCTCTTGTCGGCGGTCGTGGCCGCGCTGCTGGTAGCCGGTGTGGCCGCCGCCGTCGCCGTCTCGGGCGACCGGGCCCCCAGCTCGGCCGTCGGCGAAGGCCGCCTCGACATCCAGGGCACCGCACTCGTCGGCCACGCCGGCCACGAGCGGACGGTCCACAAGACCCGTGACCTGGTGACTGGGGACAACGTCACCATCGCGTCCGGCTCCGGTCGCCTCTTCCTGTCGCCCGGTGGGTACGTCGAGCTGCGCCGCGGCACCCGGATCATGGTCGACCACGGGCCCGACCTCATGTCCGGCTCTCTGCTGGCCGTGGCCGACGGGCCGGCGGTCGTGGTCGAGTCGCTGGGCACGTTGGTGAGGGCCACGGCGGGTGCCACACGGCTCACGGTGAACCTCGGCCTCCAGGTGGACGTGCTCGCCGGCGCCGCCGACATCACGTCGGCGGGGCGCCGGCTGGACGTGGCCGCCCTCCGGTCGGCTCACGTCCCGGCCGTCGGACTGGTGCCCGGTCAGCCCGTGCCCTTGGTGGTCACGGCCGACGATTCATGGGACCAGCGCTATCTGGCTGCCGTCATCGACAGCGAGGCGGCGCTCGAGAACCTTGCCCGGGGCTTCAGCGGCCAGGTGGGCGTGGACCAGGCGCAGACCCTCGCCTCCTACCAGGCACTGCTCCCGGGCCTGGGCGGCAACGGCGACTTCGACCAGTCGAGCATCGACGGAGGTCGGGCGCCAGGAGAGACACTGCTGGCCGCGGCGATCGCCATGCTCGGACGCCGAGGCGACAGCTTCCATGTCCGTTTCGCCGATGCGCTCGCTTTTCGAGGCCAGGGAGCGACCTGGGCATTGGTGGCGATGGACGAGCTCGTGCCCTCGCTGCCCGCCTTGGCGAACATGGTGAGCAGCGCCGTAGGCCAGCCACCACAGCAGGCGGCCCCGGTCCTGGCCGGCTCCCAGGTGGCGACGGGCAGCCCTCCGCCGATCCGATCGACCACTTCGGCCACGCCCGCGCCGCGACCGAATGCCCTCCGGCCGTCGGCAACCCCGCCCACCCCGCCCACCCCGGCCAGGACCACGGTCCCAGCGGCCGGTCCGGCGCCGAGCGCGCCGCTGGATGGTCTGCTGGCTCCCGTGCTCGACCCGGTGCTCAGCCTGTTGAACGGCCTGTTGTCGCCGGTGCTGGGGTCACCCACCCCGCCGCCGGGCCGACCGTAGCCGGACGAACCACCGGTTTGGCGTCCACCCTTTCGGGGGGCGGGCGTCCTAGCCTCGTGAACATGACGGACGACGCGGGGCAGTTCGACCTGGCGCCCGGCGAAGTGGCCGAGCACCATTTTCCGAATACGTTCCGCGGCCTCGATCCGGGCGAGGTACGCGCCTTCCTGCGCAGGGTGGCAGCCCGTTTGGCCACTCTGACGGCCACCGAGGTCGACCTCCGCCAGCGATTGGACGAGGCCACCGAGCGGCTCGGCCACCCGCATTTCGACGAAGGCGCGTTGCTGTCCGCCTTGGGCGAGGAGACCACCAAGGTCCTACGCAGCGCCAGGGCGGCGGCCGCCGACGTGCGGGCCAAAGCGGAGGTGCACGCCGCCGAGGCCCTCACCCGGGCCAATGACCAGGCGGCCACGGTGCGAGCCGCGGCCGCGGCCGACGCCGAACGCATCGGCCTGCAGGCCGAACGGATTCTGGGCGTCCGCACAGCCGAGGCCGAAGAGTTCGCCGCCGACGTGGTCGGCGAGGCGGAAAAGGCGGCGGCAGAGAGACTGGCCGAAGCCGAGATCGCGGCCAGAGGTATCCGTGAACGGGCCGAGATCGCCGCCCGTTCGGTGGTGCAGGAAGCCGAGGATGTGCGGGACAAGGTGTTGGCCGACCTGGCCCGCAAGCGGAGCCGGTTCCAGGAGCAGATCGAAATGCTGCGGGCCGGTCGGGCTCGGCTGCTGGAGGCCTACCGGGTCGTCCAGGCCACCTTGGAGGATGCCACCGCCGCCCTGGAGCGCTCGCAGAGCTCGGGCGAGGTGGCGGTTGTCGTGGGCCAGGCCGCGGCCGGGCTGGCCAGTGCCCGCCAGCTGGCGGGGCCCGACGACCCGGAGACCGCCGGGCCGGCGTCCGCCCCCTTGGCACCGGGCGGCCCGGCTCACCCGCCCGAGGGCAAGGGAGCGTCGACTTCGAGCGGGCATGCGAGCGCCGAGGCGGTCGGAATGAGTCGACGGTTCCGACGCTTCCGCCTGGCCGATGCCCCCGAAGTGGTGGCTGAAGAGCGCCGGTTGGCGTTGCTCAAGGTCGTGCTCCCGCCGTCGGCGGTGCAGCCCCGGGCGGAGGTTGAGTTCGCGGTGGTCGAGCCTCCCGGTCCGGGCGAGGCCGTCCGGGTGGTCGGCGATGACCCCGCCGTAACCCCCCCCTCGCCTGCCGGTTCGCCCGACGCCTGGGAGCCGGGCCCCGCCGTCGCCGACGCCCCAGTGGAGCCCGTGCCGAAGGTTGCCTTCACCGACGTGACCGGCCCGGCCGAGCCGCCGGCCACCGACGGCCAGGGTTCCACAGAGCCGTCGCAGGCCACCGTCGAGCCGTCGACGCCGGACTATCCGCTCCCCACCTCCGCCGAACCCGGTGTCGACCCGGTGGCCGGCGTGGCTGACGTCGCGGCTGACGTCGTGGGCCATGTGCACCGGCCCACCGCTACACCGGCACCGCCTCGGCCGGGCGCTCCCGGCTCGGAGGAAGGCGATGACATCGGGGCCGACCCGGGCCCGGTCCAGAGCGACACCGAGACCCAGACCCAGACCGACACATCGGCTCGCACCGAGACCGAGACCGAGACCGACGCATCGTCTCCGTCCGAGAGACCGGCCGTGATCGGGTTCGACGCATCGCCTCGGTCCGAGAAACCAGCCGAGCCCGAGACCGGGACGGAGCCTCCGATCGAACCCAAGGCCGAACCCGACGCGTTGCCTCGATCTGACACACCGGCCGAGACCCCGGCCGCTGCGGCCGAAGTGGAGCCGGTAGCCATGGGTGTCGAGGATGGGAGAGGAACCGCCCGCCACGGCCGTCCGTCCGGACCGGTGTCCAACGTGGCGGGGCCGGGGTCGGGGGAATGGGCGGCTGGGGTCGACGACCTGGTCGCCCGTATCCGTGCCGATCGGGCCCAGGCGGTGGCCAGCGCCAAGGAGGTATTGGCGCCGGCCGGTCAACCCCCGGAGTCGGGCCCCGGCACCCGGAACGGAACGGGGCCGGCCGATCACCCCGACGTCTCTGCGCCGGCTGGGACGGCGGCGCCGGCCGACAGCGCTGAGCCGGCCGACAGCGCTGAGCCGGTCGACGACGGGACGACGGCCCGGACCAACGGGGCGGGGAACGGACAACCGGTCCCGACCGACCGCACCGCAGTGCCGGCGCTCGGGACGGATGCCGCCGAGCAGCCCGGGACCACGCCGCCGACAGGGCCAGCGCTCCCCGTCACCGCCCCGCACGAAGCCGCCCTCCAGGTCCGTGACGCGGCCGTGGGCCCGCTCGAGACGCTGTTGGCCCGGCGCCTGAAGCGGGCGTTGCAGGACGAGCAGAATTCCGTGCTCCACAGACTGAGAGGCCAGGCCCGTCCGAGTGCCAGAGAGGTCCTGGGAGACGAGGAGGCGCTGCACCGGCCCTTCGTCGCCGTTCTAGCCCCCATCCTCACGGACGCCGCTCGGGCTGGTGCAGGGGCGGCTGATCCGAGCCGCCCGCCACGGCCGGCTCGCGTGGACGACCTCGTGGACGACGTTGCCGGCGTCATCGAGCGCGCCCTTCGGCCCAAGTTGTCGGCCGCTCTGGAAGAGGCGCACGGAGGCGGGCTCACCGATGACCCGGCGCTCATCCGCCGGATCGGCTCCGCCTTCCGGGAATGGCGCGGCGACCAGGTGGCGGTGTTGGCGGGCGACGCCATTGCCACGGCCTATGCCAGGGGCGCCTACATCGGTTTCCCGACCTCCGTGATCCTTCAGTGGGTCGTCGACGACGGGAGCGAACCGTGCCCGGACTGCGAGGACAATGCGTTGGCCGGTGCCCTGCCCAAAGGAGAGGTCTTCCCTACCGGCCAGCGCCACCCGCCGGCGCACAGCGGCTGCCGGTGCATCCTCGTCCGGGCGGCAACGGTAAGTTCGTCCACGGGCGACTGATGGCGGTCTCGTCCTGTGGCCGACCGGGCCCGGACAGGCCGTAGGCTCCCCGCCATGCGCATACCCGTCGACCTGCCTCGCCGCCGGCGTTCGCGACGCCCCGGCCGTCGACGTGTGTGGTTCCTGGTGGCGGCCGCCGTCATCGTGGTCCTGGTCACCTCCCTGCGGGGCATAGCCGGCTTCTACACCGATTATCTGTGGTTCAAGGACCTCGGTTTCCAGCGGGTGTTCACCGGCATCCTCGGTGCCAAGCTTCTGCTGTTCTTCACGGCCCTCGTCATCGTCGCCGTGGCGGTATGGCTCAACCTGTTCATCGCCGACCGGTTGGCGCCTGAGGTCCGCGGGCCCGGGCCCGAAGATGAGATCGTGACCCGCTACCGCGAAGCGGTTGGTTCACACTCCGGCAAGGTCCGGCTCGTGGTGGCGGCCGTGTTCGCCTTCCTGACGGCAGGCGGGGTCACCTCACACTGGAACGACCTGTTGCTGTTCGAGCACGGGGCCAGATTCGGGACGGCGGACCCGCAGTTCCACAAGGACATCGGCTTCTACGTCTTCAAGCTGCCCTTCTACACCTTCCTGTTGAACTGGCTGCTCCTGGCCGTGGTCATCACCACGATCGTCACCATCGGCGCCCATTACCTGAACGGCGGCATCCGCCTGCAGTCGCCAACTCAGCGAGGGGCCTCGCCTCAGGTGAAGGCCCATTTGTCTGTGCTGCTGGCCGTCATCGCCCTCATGAAGGCGGTCGGCTACTACCTCCAACGCTTCGAGCTCAACTTCTCCACCAGGGGATTCAAGGAGGGCGCGTTCTACACCGACGTGCACGCCAAGCTGCCCGTCCTCACGCTGCTGATGCTGATCTCGGTGGCTGCCGCCGTGCTCCTGTTGGTGAACATCCAACGCCGGGGCTGGGCCCTGCCGGCCATCGCCGTCGGCCTGTGGGTATTCGTGGCCCTCATCATCGGAGGTCTGTACCCGGCCTTCATCCAGAAGTTCCGCGTCGACCCGGCCAAGGCCAAGCTCGAGGCCAGGTACATCGACCGCAACATCGGCGCCACGCGTGCCGCCTACAAGATCGGGGCCAGCGTGTCCCGTCAGGATTTCACCGCGGCCACGACCCTCGCCGCCGGCGACCTGCAGGATGACGCCTCGACCGTGCGCAACATCCGCCTGTGGGACCCCGACCCCAACATCACCCGAAAGACCTTTGCCAACCAGCAGTCGATCCGCGACTACTACACGGTTCGGGACGTCGACGTCGACCGCTACACCTTGGCCAGCGATCCCACCCAGGTTGTGGCGGCGGTGCGCGAGCTCGACCCCACCAAGATCCCCGACAACTCCTGGGTCAACCGCCACCTCACCTACACCCATGGCTACAGCGACATCGTGGCGCCGGCCAACGCGGCCAACGACCAAGGCTTCCCGGACTACACCACCAAGGACCTACCGCCCACCGGCCAGCCGGTGCCGGTGCGCCAGAGTGCCTACTTCGGTGAAGGTGGCGGCCCCGGCGACTACGCCATCGTCAACACCAGGCAACCCGAGATCGACTACCAGAACCCTCAGGGCGGCAACCAGACCTCCTCCTACGCCGGTGACCGGGGCGTGGCCCTCAACTCGACGGTGCGTAGAGCGGCGTTCGCACTGCGCTTTGGGTCCATCAACCCCTTGATCTCCAGCTACATCTCTCCGACCTCCCGGGCCTTGTACATCCGCAACATCCGTGACCGTGCCCACAAGGTGGCACCGTTCCTCAAGCTCGACGCCGACCCCTATCCGGCGGTGGCCGACGGCCAGTTGCTGTGGATCGTCGACGCTTACACGACCACATCGCGCTATCCATATTCACAGTCGGCCCAGTCCGGGGGGCTGACCGACAGTGACCTGCAAGGTGGCTCGTTCAACTACGTCCGCAACTCGGTCAAGGTCACCATCAACGCCTACGACGGCACCACCACTCTGTACGTGTCCGACCCGTCCGACCCGATCATCCGGGCCTACCAGAGGATCTTCCCCGGGCTCCTCGTCCCGATGAGCAAGGCTTCGCCGGCGCTGCTGGGCCACTTCCGCTATCCGGAGGACATCTTCAAGGTGCAGGCGCTCCAGTACGCCGATTACCACATCGACGGCGCCCAGAACTTCTTCACCGGTGCCGACGCCTGGAACGTGGCCAAGGACCCGGGCATCGTCGTGCGCAACGGGACCACACCCACCAGCCTGGCTCAGGTACCGGTGGGACCTCAGATAACGGTGGTTTCCCAGACGGCCAACGGGCGCATCCCGCCGACTTATCAACAGGTGCGCCTGCCCGGCGACAGCCAGGACACCTTTGCCCTGTTGCAGCCGTTCACGCCGCGGTCGGCCAACGACAGCCAACCGTTGCTGACCGCGTTCCTGACGGCGCGGTCGAACCCGGACGACTACGGCCGCATGACCGCCTATCGCATCCCCAGTGGCCAATCGATCAACGGCCCGGCGTTCGTCGACTCCATCATCAACACCGATACCTCCATCTCCCAGCAACTCAGCCTGCTCAACGCCCAAGGCTCTCAGGTGCTGTTCGGCAACGTCGTGCTGGTGCCCATCAAGAACTCGATCCTCTACGTGCGACCCCTGTACGTGCAGGGTTCCGATCCGAACAACCAGATCCCCAGGCTGGAGCGGGTCATAGTGGTCTACGGGTCACAGGCAAAAATGGAACCGACGCTTCAGCAGGCCCTCACCGACTTCTTCGGCTCGGCGCCGGCCACCCGCGAGCAGCAGGGTGGTGCCCCGCCGGGCGGCACGACCACCACACCTACGACTCCCACCGTCCCCACCGTCCCCACCATCCCCGGCACGCCCGGCGCCAGCCCGCCCGCCGGCGGACAGGCGGCCGCCGTCGACGCCCAGACGGCGCAGCTGATCGCCCAGGCCAACACGGACCTGCTGGCAGCTCAGGCCGCGCTGGGCAAAGGTGACCTGGCCGGCTACCAGTCCAACGTCAGCGCAGCCGCCGGCCTCCTCCAGCAGGCCGCCGACCGGGCCAAAGCCACCCCCGCCGTCGGCACGCCGCCTTTGACTGCCGTGGCCCCGTCCACTGCGCCCTCGGTGGCGCCGGCACCGTCGTCGACCGTCCCGACGACCCCCGGGGCGCCACCATCGACCGGTTCGGCCTAGCTCCGCGACGCCGGCCGATGTGTGCCTGGCCAGCGAGATTGGGTGGATCGGTGGCCTTCAGCCACCGATTCGACCATCGAAGGCCACCTCCCCACCCAATCTTGCCTGGGGGGAGACGTTCGTCGGTGGACGGCTGTTCGACGCGTGGTATCGTGAGTTCACGCCGCGGGGTGGAGCAGTCAGGTAGCTCGTCGGGCTCATAACCCGAAGGTCGCAGGTTCAAATCCTGCCCCCGCCACCACGCAAGTGCAGGTCGGAGGCCCTTTCGCTCAGCGAGGAGGGCCTCTCTGCTTCGCAGACCGGCTCCGTGTCACGGTTTTGTCACGGTGAGCCGAAACGGGGCCTCTGCGGGAAAACCCGAAGGTCGAGTGGGTGGGCGAGCGAACCCCTCACGCCAGGACCCGGCGCTGACGTCGAGCCCTGCTACTTCTGCACAGCGAACTGCTTGGCGACCGTCGGGAGGTCGTCGAGCCACATGTCGCCCATGCCCTCGGCGAAGGCGTCACCGATGCTGACCGCGACCGTCCAGAGCGTGGCGGCCATCGTCGGCGTCAGCTTGAGCGTGCCGTAGAGCGCCGTGAAGTCGGGCGTGCCGTCGGGGCCGCCGCTGGCCATGGTCGGAGCGTACGTCTCGGTTCTGTTCGCCGGGTCAGGTATCGCGCGGCTCGTCGCCACTGCCGGAGTCGTCGCGGAAGATGAGGTCAGCGATCTTCTCGGCGGCGCTGTCCTCGAGCGAGGGCACGACGTGCATGTAGACGTCCTGGGTGAACGCCGTTGTGGCGTGACCGAGATGAGTCGACATCACTTTGACGGGGATCCCGGCCGCGAAACTGGTCGCGTGCGTATGCCGAAGGTCGTGGTTGTGCCGATGTCGGCACTCGAACGGGTCGGGTGCGCACCAGGGATTCGAGATGGAGGGCCAGCAGACCTGGGTGGAGGGCCGGCAACGTCATCGCCTCTCGATGTCCGGAGCCGGGTTGTCGTCACCGCTGTCGAGTGCGAGGGCACGCCGGAGTGCTGCGGTCGGAACCCTGATCAAGCGCCCAACTCGAATGAAAGGCACAGGAAAGGTGCCGGCCTTGATCGTCCGGTATCCGGTCGTCCGATCGATCCCCAGCTGCTGGAACGCGTCGTCTGCGCTGACGCAGGCGGGGCTGCTGGGAGCTTCCTGGGCCGACGATGAGGTACCGGCGCTCATCAGGCGACCCGCCCGTTCGCAACGATCGCCAGGGCAGCCTCGGCTCGGCTGCGGCGTTGGCGGATGGTGGAGGCCGGGTAGCCCTTCTCCTCGGCGACGTCCGAGGTCGGGACGCTGAGGATGCGATGGAGGATGACGAGGCGGGCGCGCGGCGCGTCGAGGGCGCCGGCTCGAACGGCCTGGCCAACGAGGTCAAGGAGCTCGTCGGCTGCGGACCGGCTGGGGACAGCGGGCAGGGCGATTGCCTCGTCGAGCACGCCGATGGGGCCGAGGGCGCGGTGGCGGCCGCAGTACCGCTTGGCCTCCTTGCCCATGGCGCGGCGGACCCAGCGGACGATGACAGCTGCCGGCCGGCGCAGTCCGTGGGGGTAGCGCACGGTCCGGTCGAGGGCGGCGCTGACGACGAGGCTGCTTGCCTCGTCGTGGTCCCAGGTGTCCGAGTAGAGGCGGGCGATCCGGGCGAGGGCGGGGTGGAGCAGGTGGAGGATCGCCCAGCGGGCATCCTCTTCGGCGGTGGCGAGCCTGAGGAGCGCGAAGTGGAGTTCGTCGCGACCGTCGAGATCCTCACCGGCCATGTCTCTAGCGGCGGCGGTGAGGGCACCGAGGGAGGGCAGACTGCTGAGCACCGGTTCGACCCCCCTGCCATCGGAGGAGGGTGCGGTGGCCGCTGGGCGAGGCGGCGAAGTCCGCCCATCGGCGATCCAGGGTGGTGAGGATGTCGGGCATCGTCTGGCTCCCTTCCGCGGGCCACCTGGCTGCGGCCGTCCCCGGGAAGTGTGCGACAGGGGTCTGTCCAGATCGCTGCCCAAAACCGCCGATGGAGAGGTCAGATTCGTGGGCAGATTCCCTGGACTCCTGACACACCCGGATAGTCCGTGGCCCTGGCGTCTCCCGAGGCACCTCGACCTAGATCTTCTTGGGGGTCGGGTCTTTGAACTTCTCGGCAAGTTTCACGCGGCTGCGCCCAGGCGCGCGTGATCGACGTAGTCCGTGACAACGCGGTCGATGGTGGCCAAGGCGCGGCGGAGTTCGATCGGCGCCGGT
>JBBSHS010000006.1:0-55437 GCA_038232515.1 Acidimicrobiales bacterium | reverse complement strand
GTGAGTATGGAACGGCCGGCCCGTTCCGCATCTTGCGTGGGTTGACCACCATGGGGCGGACCGAGCCACATACGGAAGGAGCCGACCGTGATCCATGTTCCCCATGATGCCCCTGTCCTGGCAATGGATGTGCACAAGAACACGATCTCCGCTGGCGTGCTCGAGGAGGGAGCGACGTCGCCGGTGATCGACAAGATCAGCTCGGACTACGAGATGGTCAGGCGGTTGGTCGCCCGGTCCCCGAGCCACGCCGGGTGTGGGCGTGGCTGCCGGTTACCACCGCTCCGGCTGTGCTCGATGGGAACATGTCGCTATCGCAACAGCGCTGGTAAACAGACCAGAACGCCGTAAGACTTGACAGAACGGTCGCACCACGGGGCACACCTCGGCCGCCAAGTGCGGGGCTACATCGAGGCCGGCGCCCTGTTCTCCGACCCGGCGTCGGGGTACCTGGGCCTGTGAACGGGCGCGAGGCCGCAGCGGGTTCGTGGCCACGTGGCCCTCGACGAGGGTCGGTGCAGAATCCTGAACGGGTCAGGTCAGCTGGCCGGGCTGAGGACGACCGACTCGGGGTCGACGTCGAGGCGCAGACTGATGCGGAGCTTGTGGGCCAGGCGGGCCAGGGTGGCCACCGTTGGCTCGTGGTCGCCGCTCTCGAGGCGGGCGACGGCGGGCTGAGACACGTCGAGCGTGCGAGCCAGGGCGGTCTGGGTCAGGCGGTGGTCGACCCGGTACTTGATGACGAGGGTGGCCAGCTGGTTGGCGACCGCGGTCCGGGCCAGCTCGGCGGCCACCTCCTGGTCGCCGGCGTCGTCGACCGCCAACTGGTCACCGGTCTTGGACTTGGCCAGGGCGGTCATCCGGTCTACTCGAACTGAGCCAGGCGGGCCTCGGCTCGACGGCAGGCGCCGGCGAAGCCGTGCGGGTCGACCTGGGCCTCGGGGGCGACAGCGCCGACGACGAACTCGTCGCCGACCTGCCGGTAGAGCGGCCGCCAGGGGCTGCGGCCGCCTCGGGGGCGAAGCTCGCGAAGCCGGTCGGCGCCTCGTACGGCGCTGCTGTGCGGGTAGGGCAGGCTGGGGCCGAGGGCGGCGAGCTTCGCTTCGGCGTTGGCGAGAGCCGCTCGTTCTCGTGGCACCAAGGCCTCCCGTTCGGCTGCGGCCTCGGCCAGGTACCGCTAGGTCCACATCCCCAGCCGATTATAACACCGTTGGTATACCTCGCTGGGGGCTAGCCGGCCTTCCCGGACCCCGGATGCTGGGCCTTGCCGCTTGTGCGGCGACCCGGTGTGGGAGTCGATGGGCCTCGCGGGCGAGGGCGACCCGGTCCATCCCTGCTGCGAGATCCATGCCCGGGAGATATTGACCCGGACCATCCGCTCGGGCGGAACGACAAGTCGAACTCCCCGTAGGAGCAGACCAGGTTCCAGATGCCGGCGCGGGCCAGGGACTCACCGTTGTGATCGAACTCCAGCCCGCCGCTGACGGCATGGGTTCGGATGCGGGCGCCCAGATCCCTCAAGGCGGCCGAGAGCCGGTCCAGGTTGGCCCGACCGGCTGCCGGCGTGAAGTCGATGTCATGGGTCGGGGGCAGGATGGCACCCTGCTGGAGGGCGGCGAAGGCCCCGATGCTGACGTAGCGGACGCCGTGGCGGTTGAAGGCGGCCACGATGGGCTCCGCATCCAGCGGCGGGTGATCGCCTTCGCTCACTGCAACCGAGCGGCCGCTCGGTTGCGCGCCAGCATCGACTCCACGTATCGCTCCCACCGCTCGCGCTTGTCCGCCGGCCAGGCTTCGCGGATCTCGGCCAGGACCCGGTCGTGGTCGTCCAGGGGCACCAGCTCCAGGCGCAGGTCCAAGCCGCCAGCGTTGATCAGCTTAAGCAGTGTCGGCATGGTGGGCTCCCGCCGGCCCATCTCGTAGGCCGCGATCATCGACTGCGGCACCCCGGCCAGGGCCGCCAGTTGGCGCTGGGACAGGCCCGTCTGGCGTCGGGTCAGGCGTAGCAGGCCGCCGGCCACCGTCGTCGGCTCGATCGGCGCCCGTTTACTCCCCACCATACGATACCGCATCGCGTATCGCTTGTCCGAATCTCAGCTGACTATGCTCGTGACTTGCAGCGCCTGCAGGTGCGCCTCGCTGGTGGCCAGGGCGCTCACGTCGATGGCGTTGACGGCCGCCCCGCCCCGGGACCGGGCGGCCGCCACACGGGTGGCGGCCGTCGAGCCAGTGCCGACCGATCAGCAGGACCGGCGGACGGTCGACCATGGGCACGCCCACGTGGTCCGCCCCGGCCCGGCCGCCTCCGGGTTCGTCCTCGATCCCCGCCACCGGGAAGGCGCCTTGGGGCGTAGGACAGGGTCTGATCGCCGCCGTCCTCGATCGACCGCCCCGGCGGTTGGAGCCGGGGGTCGCCTACCATGGTCGGGCATGAAGGTGTCCACGCGGGGGGACTACGCCAGCCGCGCCCTGCTGTCGTTGGCCCTGCACGCCGAGCTGGCCGGCACCGGTATCGGACTGCCCACATCGGTGCGCGACGTGGCCGAGCGAACCGGCCTGCCCCAGCCCTACCTCGAGCAGATCCTCCTGGCGCTGAAGGGTGCCGGCCTGGTCCGGTCCAAGCGAGGGGTCGGCGGTGGCTACATCCTGGCCCGGCCGCCCGGCCAGATCACGCTCGGACAGATCGTGAGCGCCGTCGACGGGCCCATCGTCGCCGGCGACTTCGGCGCCCCCCACCAGAACGGCGCCTGCGACCACGAGGGCCAGTGCGTGCTGCTGACCGTCTGGGCCCAGGTGGGGTCTCACATGCGCCGCCACCTCGACGCCTTCACACTGGCCGACCTGGTCGGCCTGGCCCGCGGTGCGATGGCACAGATGCCGCCCGAGCCAGCCGACCCGGCCACCCTCACCCCCGCCCGCTGAACGGCTGTCCCGTCGGGGCGGGCACGGCCCGGTTACCGGGCCGTGCCCCTTCGGGCCCAGGAGCCACGGGCGGCTCCCTTGTCTTGTGGTCCATAGGGTTGATGTTGCTAGAGTGGCTGCGCGGAGAGGGGTGGGGACCGGAGTCAGCGCGTGGGCAAGTTCGGCAATTTGATGGTGGCCGCGGCGCTCGTCGCCCCGTTGCCTCTGTCTCGTCCGATGGCAACCGTCGGGCCTGGCGACGACCTGAGCCTCATCGCCGCCCGCTACGACGTCTCGGTGGTGGCCCTGGCCGGGGCCAACGACCTGGGCGTCGCCGCCCGGGTGCGCCCGGGCCGGGCGCTCAGGGTGCCCTCGACCCGCACCCGGAGCCTGCGCCCCGGCACGACCTACGTCGTGCGTTCGGGCGACACCTTGAGCTCCCTCGCCCACCGGTCGGGGCTCGCAGTGGCGGCCATCGCCGCCGCCAGCGGCGTCGCCAATCCCAACAGGATCTGGGTGGGCGACGTGCTCCACCTCCCGGCCCAGGGGTCGGCGCCGTCGAGGCGGCCGACCACCATCGCCACCAAGGCGTCGAACAACAAGCCGCCGTCGGCCAGCTACGTCGTGGTCGGCGGTCTCCGGCACACGGTGACCAAGGGCGAGACGCTGGCCAGCCTGGGCCGGCGGGTGGGCCGCAAGGCGTCGACACTGGCCACCGCCAACCGCCTGTCCCGCACCGCCTCGTTGGCCACGGGCCAATCCGTGTGGGTCCCGGGCAGTTTCGCCTGCCCGGTCGCCGCCCCCACCTTCAGTGACGACTTCGCCGTACCCCGCCCGGGAGGCCGCTTCCACCAGGGCAACGACCTCATGGCCCCGAAGGGCACACCGGTCAGGGCCCCAGTGGCCGGAACCGTGGTGAGATACCCCAACCCGCTGGGCGGCAACGCCTTCGTGCTCACAGGCAACGACGGCAACCGCTACTACGGGGCACATCTGTCCGCCTACGGCGCCGCCGGGACGGTCAAGCGGGGGACGGTGATCGGCTACGTCGGCAACAGCGGGGATGCGGCCGGCGGCCCGACCCATCTCCATTTCGAGATCCACCCCGCCGGCGGCGCCGCCGTCGATCCCTTCTATTCCCTGGTCCTGGCCTGCCGTGCGTGAGGGCAGGGCGGCCCCGGCTGCGCCGGCAAACCTGTGTTTGGCGATCGGGCTGGGGGTTACCTGGTGGGGCGGGGGGGGGGGAGGCCTACCTTGTCCACCTCTTCGGGGCGGAGGCCTCGGATCTCGGTGGGTTGCAGCTTCTGGGGGTCGACGCCCACATCGACCAGGCGGACGGCCGGGTTGCGGGCCAGTGCCTGGAGGGACGAGGCCGGCCCCCGGACCACGACCGCGAACACCACGGCGCCGCGGGGGTCGATGGACGACAGCAGGACTCGGATCTCGGCCGCCCGGGTGCGGTAGTCGGCTTTGTAGGCGGGGTCGGCCACCGTGGGAATGAGCTGTTGCACCGCCGCCAGCTGGTCGGAGGCGGCCCGCTGCTCGGCCGCCGACCACGCCACCAGGTCCGTGGTCACCGATGGTGAGCCACCGCGGGCGGCGACGAGGAAGCCGTCCACCTCGAGGCCGCCCAACATGACCCGGGCCGCCGCCTCGGTGATATAGGCACTGAAGCTGACCACCGCCGAGCGCTGGCCGCCGGCCACCTGAAGAGCCAGTTGACGGGCGGTCACGTACGCGGCGACGTCGACTCCGTCCTGGGGCCCCACGCCGACGTGGGCGACGCCTCCGGAGTTCGGGGCCACCACCGCCGGGTCGACGGGGGCCGGCCGCCGCTGCCCTTGGCGGACGTGGACGGCCCCGGCGACGTCGGCGGCGAGCACGAACACGATGAGGGCGAGGACGGCCCGCACGAACAGCTTGAGCACCTCGGCCCGCT
Source organism: Acidimicrobiales bacterium (assembly GCA_038232515.1). Taxonomy (GTDB): domain Bacteria; phylum Actinomycetota; class Acidimicrobiia; order Acidimicrobiales; family JAUJNH01; genus JBBSHS01. The sequence goes on along the minus strand of JBBSHS010000006.1, from coordinate 50,597 downwards.
CCGCCTGCTCGGCCGGGCTGCCCGGTGTGCCCCGGCTTGTCCCTGCCCCGGCGCCCACCCTGGTCGCCGGGCTGGTCGAGGCGACGTGGTCGCCGGGCTCATGCCAGTGCAGCACGGACACGCTCCAGATCGGCAGGCAGGACGGAGTCGACGACCAGCTCACGGCCCGTGGCCGGGTGGACGAAAGCCAGGTGGTGGGCGTGCAGGAAGGGCCGGGCCAGAGCGAGGGGGCCCCGGGTTCTCCGGGCCCCTCCGTAGCGGGAGTCCCCGATGACGGGATGGCCGATGGCGGCCAGGTGGACACGGATCTGATGGGTCCGCCCCGTCTCCAGGCGGCACTCGACCAGCGTCGTGGCCGCCGGCTGGTCGAAGCGGCGGAGCACCTCGTAGCCGGTCCGTGCCTCGCGACCGTCGACTCTGACGGCCATGCGGGTGGGATCACGGTCGTCGCGCCCGATGGGCGCGTCGATCTGGCCGGCGGGCGCCTCGACGTGGCCCCACACCAGCCCCCAGTAACGCCGGTCCACGGTGCGGGCGGCCAACTGGGCGACCAGGCAGCGGCGGGCGGCCGGCGTGCGGGCCACCACCAACAACCCCGACGTGCCGGCGTCGAGCCGGTGGACGATGCCCGGGCGCCCGCCGCCGACGGGGTCGTCAACGTCGCTCAGCTCGGCCAGCTCGGGATAGCGGGCCAACAGCCCGTGGACGAGCGTGCCCGAACGATGACCGGACCCGGGGTGGACCACGAGGCCCGCCTGCTTGTCGACCACGACCACGTCGTCGTCCTCCAACACCACCGTCACCTGGACGGTCGGGTCCGGGACCAGGACGTCGCCGGCGTCCGACTCGGGCACATCGATCTCCAGCACCTGTCCCGTCTGCACCTTGCGGGAGCGCGACAGCACCGGCCGCCCGGCCAGCACCACCCCGCCGCCGTCCACCAGGTGGGCCACGTCGGACCTGGCCAGACCGGTGAGCAGGGCCACCACCTTGTCGACCCGCTCGCCCGCCATCACGTCCGGGATGACCTCGCGCAGCCGGCTCATCCGGGCGAACGCCGGCTGGCGACGAGAGCCAGAGCCAGCCCGCCGACCACGATGGAGGCGTCAGCCAGATTGAAGATGGGCCACCACTGAAAGTCGATGAAGTCGATGACCGCCCCGCCCTGCGAGCGAGCCAGCCGGTCGACGAGGTTGCTGACGGCGCCACCGACGACCAGGCCCACGGCCACCCCGGCCAGCGGTCCGGCCAGGGACCGGCTCGTCACCAGCACGAGGGCCACCACGGCAATGGCGAGGGGCACCACCAGACCGCCTGCCCCCCGCCCCAGGCTGAAGGCCATACCCGAGTTCAGCGAGAAGTCGAGCTGCAACGTCCACGCCACGTGACGTGGGGATCGCCCGGCCAGGTGGTGGAGAGCCCATGACTTGGTGGCCTGGTCGACGGCGATGGCCAGCCCGATCACAGGGATGGCGGTCAGCACCATGGCTCGCCGGGACGGGCGGTCCACCGTGGTCGGCTCGGCCATCGTCATCGCCCTCCCCTCCGGCAACGGCGTGGTCAGCGTCGGGCTGACAGGCCGCCGCTCTTGCACTGGACGCACAAGGCCGCCCATGGGATGGCTTCGAGCCTGGGCTTGGGGATGGGTTTGCCGCATTGCTCACAGCGCCCGTAGCCGCCGTCGTCGATCTTGACCAGGGCCCGGTCGATCTCTTCGACCGCGGCCTGGGCCTGGGCCGACAGGGCCAGGTCGCGCTCTCGGTCGAGCTGCGACGTGGCCCCTTCGCCTGATTCGTCGTCGAACTGCGTGTCACCGGGCTCCATCTCCGCGGCCAGTTGATCGGCCTCCGCCTTCAGCTCCTCGGCCTGCTGGACATGGTTGCTCCGCTCCGCCACCAACGCGTGCTGCTGCTTGGCCAGCCAACGGTCGGATGGTGCGCCGCCGTCCGCCTTGGGCTTGGCCCGGGCCGCGGCCTTGGCCGGGCGCAGGGCCGGCGCCTTCGTCGAGGTCCTCACCGCTCGGCCCGCCTTGGCCCGAGGTTGCGCCGCCGGCTTCGTCACCGCCCCCACGTCGCCCTCGCCGCCGTGCGGGCCGCCCCCTTCGGCGTCGGTCCGACCCTCGGTGGTGGCGGTTTTTGTCGTTCGGGACGCCTTCGAGGCTCTGCTGGGCACGGTGGGACCTGCGCTTCCCTGCTCTGTGAGGCTGGGCAAGCTAGCACCCGGTCGACCACGGTCGGCGTCGCCCCATACCCGGGGGCGGACACCGCCGAACCCGTACGCTGGCAGCCGTGGCTGCCGACGCTCATCCCTTCCCCGACCTGCCCTCGTCGCCCCACCTGGCCGCCATAGAAGAGGAGATCCTCGACCGTTGGGCGGCCGACAAGACCTTCGAGGCGTCGGTCGAGCAGCGCACCGGCGCCGAGTACGTCTTCTACGACGGGCCTCCTTTCGCCAACGGTCTCCCCCACTACGGCCACCTCCTCACCGGCTTCGTCAAGGACGCGGTACCCCGCTACCAGACCATGCGGGGCCGGCGCGTGGGCCGCCGCTTCGGATGGGACTGCCACGGCCTGCCGCCCGAGATCGAGGCCGAGAAGGAGCTGGGGCTTGCCGGGCGGGCGGCCATCGTCAAGTTCGGCGTCGACCGCTTCAACGCCCACTGCCGGGAGTCCGTCCAGCGCTACACCCGCGAATGGGAGCGCTACGTCACCAGGCAGGCCCGCTGGGTCGACTTCGACAACGACTACCGCACCATGGACCTGCCCTACATGGAGAGCGTCCTGTGGACGTTCAAGACGCTGTACGACAAGAGCCTCGTCTACGAGGGCTACCGGGTGCTGCCCTACTGCTGGGAGTGCGAGACGCCGCTGGCCAACTTCGAGACGCGCATGGACGACGCCTACCGCGACCGGCAGGACCCGGCCGTGACCGTGGCCTTCGACCTCGTCGACGCCGATCGTGTCGGCGGTGCGCCGACGCGGCTGCTGGCATGGACCACCACGCCGTGGACGCTGCCGTCCAACCTCGCCCTGGTCGTCGGTCCCGACCTCGACTACGCCGTCCTGGCCCTCGACGGCGTCCACCACGTGGTCGGCGAGGCCCGGCTGTCGGCCTACGAAAAGGAACTGGAGGGGGCCCGGCGAGTGGGCACGCTCACGGGCACCGAGCTGCTGGGCCGGCGCTACGAGCCTCTGTTCCCGTTCTTCGCCGGGCAGCCCAACGCCTTCCGGGTCCTGGCCGGTGACTTCGTGACCACCGAGGAAGGCACCGGGATCGTGCACACCGCTCCCGGGTTCGGCGAGGACGACCAGCGGGTGAGCGAGGCCAACGGCATCGCCGTGGTGTGCCCGGTCGACGACCAGGCCCGCTTCACCGAGGAGGTCGGCGGGTACGCCGGCCTACAGGTGTTCGACGCCAACCGCCAGATCATCCGCGACCTGGCTGGGCGGGGCGCATTGGTCAGCGAGGACTCCTACGTCCACAGCTACCCGCACTGCTGGCGCACCGACACGCCCCTCATCTACAAGGCGGTGTCGTCGTGGTTCGTGGCCGTGACCTCGTTCAAGGACCGCCTGTTGGCCAACAACGAGCTCATCCACTGGGTACCCGAGCACGTGAAGGAGGGCGCCTTCGGCAAGTGGCTGGAAGGCGCCCATGACTGGTCCATCTCCCGCAACCGCTTCTGGGGGGCGCCCATCCCGGTGTGGAAGTCCGACGACCCGGCCCACCCCCGGGTCGACGTGTACGGGTCGCTCGACGAGATGGAGCGGGACTTCGGGGTGCGCCCTGACGACCTGAACCTGCCCGCCATCGACGGTCTCACCCGGCCCAACCCTGACGATCCGACGGGGGCGTCGACCATGCGCCGGGTGCCCGAGGTGCTGGACTGCTGGTTCGAGTCCGGGGCGATGCCCTACGCCCAGGTGCACTATCCCTTCGAGAACACCGAGTGGTTCCACTCGCACTTCCCGGCCGATTTCATCGTCGAGTACATCGGCCAGACGCGGGGATGGTTCTACACGCTCCACGTCCTGTCGACCGCCCTGTTCGACAAACCCCCCTTCCTCACGTGCCTGGCCCACGGCGTCGTGCTGGGCGACGACGGCCGCAAGGCGTCCAAGCGCCTCCGCAATTTCCCCGATCCCGACGTGGCCTTCGCCCAGTACGGCGCCGACGCCATCCGGTGGTCCCTGCTGTCGTCCTCGGTCCTGCGGGGCGGCAACCTGGTCGTGTCCGACAAAGGCATGGGCGCAGCCGTGCGCGAGGCGGTGCTGCCGGTATGGAACGCCTGTCACTTCTTCACCACCTACGCCAACACCAGCGGTCGCCGGGCGGCGTGGCGCACCGACTCGACCAACGTCCTCGATCGCTACGCTCTGGCCAAGGCCCGCGCCCTTGTCGTGTCGGTGACCGAACGGCTCGACGCCTACGACCTGGCGGGCGCCTGCGCGGCGGTGGCCGGCTTTCTCGACGCCATGAACAACTGGTACGTGCGCCGCAGCCGCGACCGGTTCTGGGGCACCGACGCCGGCCCCCGCGCCGCCGGCGCCGGACAGCACACCGAACCCGACGGCGACGCCGTCGACACCCTCTACACGGTGCTGGAAGTGCTCCTGCGCACGGTGGCGCCGCTGCTGCCGCTCGTCGGCGACTACCTCTACACGGCGTTGACGGGTGCCCGATCGGTCCATCTTGCCGATTGGCCCGACGCCGACGCCCTGCCCTTGGACCCGGACCTGGTGGCGGTCATGGACCGCGTGCGCGAGGTGTGCTCCGCGGCCCTGTCCGTACGCAAGGCTGCGGGCCTGCGGGTGCGCCTTCCGCTGTGCTCGCTCACGGTGGCCGGCGCCGACTCCACCGCCTTGGAGCCCTTCGCCAGCCTGATCGCCGACGAGGTCAACGTCAAGGACGTGCGCCTGGTCAGTGCGGTCGACGACGCCGGCGACCTCGTCCTGTCGGTACTGCCCGGCGTGGCCGGACCACGCCTGGGGGCCAAGGTGCAGGAGGTGCTCAGAGCGGCAAGAGCCGGCCACTGGCAGTCGTCCGGCGACGGCGTGGAGGTGGGCGGCATCACGCTCCAGCCGGGCGAGTTCACCCTGCGCCTGGTGGCCAGGGACGACTCCACCACCCGGGCCCTGCCCGGCCACGATGCGCTGGTGGTGCTCGACACATCCACGACGGCCGAGCTCGAAGCCGAAGGCATGGCTCGCGACGTGGTGCGCGAGGTGCAAAGGGCCCGTCGAACGGCCGGCCTGGACGTCGGCGACCGCATCCGCCTACGGCTCGTTCTCCCGCCCGATCAGACCGCCGCCGTCGAGGCCCACCGCGGGTGGGTGATGGCCGAGGTGCTGGCCGTCGACCTCACCGTGACGGCCGGCGCCATCCCGGGCATCGAGATGGCCAAGCTGTAGCCACGGCGGCCCATCGAACATCAACCCCTGCGGGTCGGCCTCGGCGTCTTGTTGGCTTTGGCCGCCTTGGGAGCCGGTCTGGCCGCTTTGGCCGGTGCGGCGCGCTTGGCGGCGGCCCGGCTGGCGGCCGGCGGTGCGGCCGCCGGCGCCTCGGCCCTGGTGGCCGACGTCCCCCTGCTCCTGGCTGCCGCCTTAGCGGCCGCAGCCTTGGCCGCCGGCAACGTCGTCGCCGGAGCCTTGGCCACGCGAGCCTTGACGGCGGGGACCTTGGCCGGCGGCGCCGCCTTGGCCGGCGATCCGGTCCTGCTCGTCTGGGTCCTGGCTGCAGGGACCTTGGCGGGCGGTCCGGCCCGGGCCGTCGGGGCCTGGGCGGCTCTGGTCCTGGTCGTCTGGGCCGGGGCCGTCGGTGCCTGGGCCTTGGCGGCACGGGCCTTGACCGCCGGCACCTTGACCGCCGGCACCTTGGCCGCCGCTGATCTGCCCGTGGCCTTGGCCGCCGTGGCCTTGGCCGCCGTGGCCTTGGCCGTCGTGGCCGCATCCGGCTTGGGGCTGGCCGGCACCCGACTGACGGGTGTGGAAACGGTCGGTTCGGGTTCGGGTTCCTCGGAAAAGGCTTCCGGCCCGGTCTCCTCAGGTGCGGCCGAGGTGGCCAGTAGCGCCTGGATCCGCCGGATGATCACGAACCGGTTGGCACCTTGGCGTTCGCGGTCGCGGACCATCTCGAGCTCGTCGTCGTCAAGCTCGGGCAGCAACGGGACGATCTCGTTGATCCGCAGGTCTTCGTAGTCCTCGATGGGGAAGTAGTCATCGTCCTCAGAGGCGATGAGGTCATCTTCGGTTCCAGCCGCCGCCTGCTCCGGGTCACCGGCCCTGATGACGGGCGCCGGACCGGGCTCGGCTTGGTACCCACCACCCACCTCGTCGACCGAGGAGATGGCTTCGTCGCCCGTCATGTCGGCCTCGAGCTCTCCGATGCGGGCCAGCACCGTGGCCCGGCGACGACCCTCCGCTTCGTGCTCGCGCACGACGTCGAGCTCGTCCAGGTCCAGCTCGCCCAACAGCGGAAGGATCTCGCCCACCCGCAACTTGTCGTACTCCTCGATGGGGAAGTCGGCCGACGGGGTGGCGGCGACGGGCACAGTCTCGGTTTCGGGCGGGGGCGCCTCGGCCCCGGTGGTGACGGAGGGCACCCGCCCGGACACCGGCGAGGGGCCGTAGTCGATGGGCGCCGGCTCCCGGGCGCCGGCCGACGCCTCGGACGTCCGGTTACTCGTCCGGCTGAAGATGAAGAGGACCACAGCCGCGGCCAGGCTGCAGGCGATCGAGATGTAGATCGGGATCAGGGTGCTGAAAAAAAAGCCGATGCCGAGCGCCACAAGTCCGATCAGCACGAGAACGATGGTCAGCAAAAGGAGCACGTAAATACCATCCAAGTTGGGAAGCGGGAAGCTCGCGCAGGATAGCGGGGCCAGGGGCCGGGTGGCGCACTGCATCCGACGACGGAACGGCTGTCGGTCGAACGGGGGTCATCGGCGGCGGCGCCGACGTCGCGCCCGCGGCGCCGGTTCGGAGACATCCTGACCGAATTCGCCGTCCGCTGCCGGGTCGCCGGACGCGCCGTCGGTGAGCGCCGGTCCCAGCGGTTCGGTGCTCTGCGCCGCTTGTCGCAGCTCGGCCAGGAACTCGTCGTCGCTCAGCTCTGCGTCCGTCATCCGATCACCAGCCGTCCCGTCGAGGGTGGCGGCGGCATCGTTCAACATGCTCCGGGCCCGCCGGCACTCGGACACCAGATGCTGGGCCAGGACATCGATTTCCGCCTGGAGGAGCTGGCGGGTGTCGTGCAGTCTCTGGACCTCCGCCTGGACGTCCCGGCCGACGGATGCCTTCAGAGACACGGCGGTGGACTGGGAATCGTCCGGCCGCCACTCTCGACGCGGCTCGGGCCCGCCCACCAGCCCGTCCGCCTCGGTCGTGGCCGCCGGGAGGATGTCGTCAGCGGTGCGACCGGCGTGCCCGAGGGTCTGTGGCAACGCCGCTTCGGTGGCCTTGAGCTCCTCGACCTGGCGCTCGGCTCGGGCCGCCCGGCCGGAGAACGACGTGACCTGTTCGAGCAGCTCGGCCAGACCCGCCGCCATCTGCTCGACAAAGGCGTCGACGTCGGCGCAGTTGTAGCCCCGCACCCCCTGTGTGCGGAACCTGGCCCCACGCACTCCCTCAGGGGTGAGGTCCACCCGCATGATCCTACCGGGCACGTCGACGGCGGAGACGGCTGCGCCCGTCTCTGGGTCGACGCCGGTCGGCCCTCAGATCACCCGGAAGCCACCGCCTCCACAAACGACCGAGGCCAACAGCTCGATGACGATGAAGAGCACGATGAAGGACACGTCGAACATGCCCACGGGCGGGATGACCCGCCGGAACGGGGCCAACACGGGCTCGGTCAGCTGGTGGAGAACGCCGACCACCTGGGCGAAACCACCGCCCGGCGCCACCGGGAACCAGGAGGTGACCGCCCGGGCGATGAGAATGAGGACGTAGATCTGGAGGAGCGTGCACACGAAAGCCATTTCGGGCGGACCCTACCGGCCCATCGGTCTCCTACGCCTGCCTTACAACCGGTACAGCCCCCGCTCGAACAACCTGCGCTTCTCCTCCACCGACACCTCGACGTTCTGGGGGGTCAGGAGGAAGACACTCCTGGCCACGCGCTGCATGGTGGCGTCGACCATGAAGCAGGCACCGCTGCAGAAGTCGGTGAGACGGCGGCCGAGGCTGGCTTCGGCCGACACAAGGCTCACGATCACCGGCTGGCCGGACTTGAGACGTTCGCCGATCTCCTTGGCGTCACCGAACTCGGTGGGCTCCACCACATGGACCGTCGGGTTCTTCAGCGGTTGCACGGGCCGGACCTGAGGTCGCAGCACCACACCGCTCGTGGCCGGCGGCGGCTCGTACGCCGGCTCGCGGGCCAGCGTGCGGATGGAACCCGGGGCCGGCTCCTCCGGCCTTGGTGGCATGGCCCGCACCCGGCTGCTGGGCGCGATGACGGGCGGGACCACGGCGGCCTCCTCGTAGCCCGTGTCGTAGTCGTCGTAGTCGTCGTCGACCAGACCCAGGTACACCATCATCTTCCTGAAGCCGCCTGCCATCGCCTACCTCCTCATCGGACCTGCCGGGGCACCGGGCCTCGGCGGTCGGGGACCGAACAGCGCCGTGCCCAACCGCAGCATCGTCGCCCCCTCCTGCACGGCAATCTCGAAGTCGCCGGACATGCCCATCGAAATCTCAGCCAAGCCGAGCCTGGCGGCCAAGCCTGCCAGCCGGCGGAAGGCCGGCCGGGCCAGCTCTCCAGGCGGCCCGTGTGGGGCCACGCCCATGACCCCCCGGACGGACAATCCGAGACCTGCAGCTTTTTCCACCAGCGCCGCGGCATCGTCGAACCGGCAACCCGGCCGACCCGGATCGGCCGCCAGGTTCACCTGCACGAGGACCTCCGCCCCGGGCACCCGGCGGGCCAGCTCGATGGCCAGAAGCGGTCGGTCGAGTGTCTGCCACAGAGCGACGCGGCCCGCCAGAGGGGCCACTTTGTTGCGCTGCAAGCCGCCGATGGCGTGCCAACGGGCGCCGCAACCCGGCCCTAGATCGTCGGCCTTGGCCACGAGCTCCGACGCATAGTTCTCTCCGAGGTCCACCAGCCCGGCGGCCAGGGCCGAACGACAGGCCTCGGGACCAAAGCCCTTGGTTACGGCGATGATGCGAACGGCCCCGGGATCGACGCCGGCGCCGTGGACCCGCTGGTGGACGGCCTCGAGCCCCTCGGCCACCAGGTCGACCCGCACCCGGTTGGCCCCCACGCCGTGATCTGCGGCCGCGCCCATATGGGGGTACCGTCCCGCCGGGCTCGTCACGGCGCCCATACGACCATGGCCTGGCGCTGAGGGTCGCGGCGGGCCCGATGTGACCAGTGGTCGGCCGAGCAGGCGGTGCAGACTTCCTCGTCGTGCACCAGCGAGGCGCCGGCCCGCTCCAGGGCCACCCGGACGGCGCCCGGCACGTCTAGGGCGGGCGCTCCCCGGTCCGTCGCCGAGCGGGCCCCGTCCCCCATGACGGCCGCCACCCGGTCGAGATCGGCGGCCCCGAACTCGTAACAGCACGGATGTATGCACGGGCCCAGGGCAGCGACCACCTCGGTGGCGCCAAGACGGCGCATGGCCTGCACGGTGGCCGGGATGACCCCGGCCACCAGCCCGGACCAGCCGGCGTGAGCAACGCCGACCACACCCTCAGGGCTGACGAGAGCTACGGGAGCGCAGTCGGCCGCCTTGATCGACAGCGGGGCGCCGGCCACCGCCGTCACCATGGCGTCGGCTTCCTCGCCGGTGCAGGCGCCGGCGCGCTCGACGAATCGGACCTCGGCACCGTGCACCTGGCGCAGCCACGACCAGGGCCGGTCGACCACGGCCCGACGGCGGTCCTCCACACCCGGGCTGTCCTCTCGCAGATCGCCCTCGGCCCGCCCCGTGAACCGGACCGTGGCCGCCCCCAGGGACAGGTACCGCGCCGGTTGCCCCATGGGGCGGCCAGGGCTCTGGTCACCGCCTCGCAACCGTCGCGCTCACTTGAGGAACGAAGGAACGTCGAAGTCGTCGTCACCGAAGTCGTCGTCCTCGGCCACGGCGAAGGGGTCGGCCTGACGGTTGCCGCCCAGGCCGAGCACGCCGCGGTCCACCCGGGTCTTGGCCTCGTCCCAACGATCGAACCCGGCGGCGATCACGGTGACCCGGACCTCGTCACCCAAGGCGTCGTCGATGACATTGCCGAGGATGATGTTGGCGTCGGCATGGGCCACGGCGTGGATGATCTCGGCCGCATGGTTGAACTCGAACAACCCGAGATCCGACCCTCCGGCGATCATGAGGAGAATGCCCCGGGCACCCTCGATCGTGCTCTCGAGCAACGGGCTGGTGATGGCGGCGCGGGCGGCGGCCTCGGCCCGCCCGTCGCCGGAGGCGGCGCCAATGCCCATGATGGCCGTGCCTGCGTTCGACAGCACGGTCTTGACATCGGCGAAGTCGGTATTGATGAGACCGGGCGTGGTGATGAGGTCCGAGATGCCACCGACCCCTTGGAGCAGGACCTCGTCGGCCATCTTGAAGGCGCTGACCATCGACGTCTTCTCCGTGCTGGCCGTGAGCAGGCGGTCGTTGGGGATGACGATGAGGGTGTCGACCTCCTCGCCCAGTTTGTTGATCCCCTCCTCGGCCTGGACGGCACGGCGGCGTCCTTCGAAGCTGAAGGGGCGGGTGACGACTCCCACCGTCAAGGCGCCCAGGCTCTTCGCTATCTGCCCGACGACGGGGGCGGCACCCGTCCCGGTACCGCCGCCTTCGCCGGCGGTGATGAACACCAAGTCGGCGCGCTTCCGCGCCTCCGCCACAGCGTCGCGATGCTCCTCGGCCGCCTGACGGCCCACTTCTGGGTCTGCGCCTGCCCCCAGACCTCGGGTGAGCGACCGCCCGATGTCCAGCTTGGTGTCGGCATCGCTCATCAGCAGTGCCTGGGCGTCGGTGTTCACGGCGATGAACTCCACACCCTTCAAGCCGGCGTCGATCATCCGGTTGACGGCGTTGACACCGCCGCCGCCGACGCCGACAACTTTGATGACGACGAGATACGTGAGGGATTGACCGGCCATTCCGAGGGCTCCTGACGGGAAAGTGGCAACCGAGATCATCCCAGTGCTCGGGCACCTACAAGGGGATGGTGAGGATCGAGACCATCGAACGAGGCGAGACCCTCGACCTCAACTGCACGTTTATTGTTATGTCAACCTCTGGTGATGGTTGAAACGCTATCCACCATGACCGCTTCTGGTCAAGGCGGGGGCTTCGGGCACCCGGACATCGATCGTCTCGATGCCGTCCGGCTTCACGTCTGCGAGCACGGTGGCGGCTGCCGTCAGCTTCTCGGCCACGCGGTCGGGCCCGCCCAGAAGGACCACCGCCTCCGGCTGTGCCGCCACCGACGTGAGGTGCAGCGTGATCTCGCCGTCCGGCGCGGCGGTGACAGCCGTCACCCTCGGGTGCAGGGAGGCGGGCAGGGCGGCGGCGACAGCCAGCGCGCCGGCGACCCCCGCATCGGTGCGCGACCCGACCGCCCCCACCGGGCCGACGCCCACCACTGTCACCAGTCCTGCGGCCCGGGCCTCGACGGCCGGGGCCGACGCCAGCACCCGCCCGCTGGCGTCCACCACCGCTGCGCACTCCGAGGCCCCGCACGGAGCCGTGGTGGCCATGGTGGCCACCGGGGTCCGCTCGGTGAGGACGATCCGCACCGTCGATGGCCACTCACGTCTCACCTGGGCCGTGGCCACCCAGGGGAGGGCCCGCAGGCGACTGGACAGCGCTTTTGTGTCGACGCCCACCATGGGCTGGGCCGAGCCCAGGCCGGCGGCCGACCGCACCTCCGCCCGGCCCGCGCGTCGTGCGCCCGTGATGCGCACGTGGCGCACGCCCAGCAGGGGCGAGTACAGGGCCCCGGCGCCCACACCGGTCACAGCCACGACGGACAACACCGCCACCAGCCGTCGCAAACGGCGACGGCCGCCCTCGCGGGTGACCTCGATGCGCCGGCTCCGGATGCGGGGATGGACGGCGCGCGGGAGGGGCGCAATGGTGCCGGGGATGGGCTCCAAGCGTGCGGAGTCAGCGCTCTGGGCGCCCACGAAGAACTCGACCAGCCTCGTTCCCAGGGCCGTCCGGTGCGGGGCGGTCACGGCTGCTCTTCTCCGAAGCCGACGAGGCGCAGCTCGGTGGCCAGGTCCACACCACTATGTTCGGCCACCAGGCGCATCACCGCGTGGATGAGTGCGACGATGTCGTTGGCTGAGCCGCCCACGTCGGCCTGGATGAAGTTGGCGTGCTTGGTCGAGACCTGGGCGCTGCCGACCCGCAGGCCCTTGGCCCCGGCAGCCTCGATCAGCCGACCGGCCGAATCGTCGACGGGGTTGGTGAACACCGAGCCCGCGTTCTGGCCGCCGGGCTGGTGGTCCCGGCGCCACCGCACGATGTCGGCAATCGCCGCCTTTGACCGTTCGGCGTCACCCTCGGCCAGGTCCAGCCGGGCGGCGACGACGACCTGGCACGGGCTCACCGTCGAGCGTCGGTAGCCGTAGCCCAGTCGTTCGGGGCCAAAGGTGCCAGAGACCTCGTCCGGACCGGCGAGGTCGATCACCCGGTACCGCCCCACGACGGCCGCCATGTCGGAGCCGTGGCCCCCCGCGTTCATGCGCACCGCCCCGCCGATCGACCCGGGCACGCCGACGGCCCATTCGAAGCCGGTCAGGCCGGCGGCCGCGCACTGGCGAGCCAGCATCGGCAGGCTCGTCGCCGCCCACGCCCATGGCCGGGGCCGGTCGTGCCAGTCAACGCGCCCGACGGCCGGCCCGAGGCGCACAGCCAGGCCCGGGAACCCTGAGTCGGCCACGAGCAGGTTGGAACCGTGGCCGACGAGGAGGGTGGGCACTCCCGACGACCGCACCGCGTCACGGGCCAGCCACAGGTCGGCCTCGTCGGACGCTTCCAGGAACAGGGCGGCCCGGCCCCCGACCCGGTAGGTCGTGAGCGGCCCGATGGGCACCTGCCGGCGGGCCCGTCCACCCAGGACGCCCGCCGCCTCGTCAAGCGCCGCCGCCGTCTCACTCACCACTCGGCCATCACCTCGTCGCTCAGCAGGGTGACGTCTCCGGCGCCCAGGGTCAGGCACAGGTCGCCCCGGCGCAGCAGTGGACGCACCCTCGACCCCAGGCCGTCCCGGTCTGCGTCGTAGACGACCACGGCCTCCGGGTGGTCGCGGCGCACGGCCTCGGCCACCGTCTCGCCGGTCACGCCTGGCAGCGCCTCCTCACCGGCCGCGTACACGCCGGTCACCACGAGCACGTCGGCGTCGACAAAGGCGTCGCCCCACAGATGGGCAAGGTCGCGGGTCCGGGTGTAGCGGTGGGGCTGGAAGACGCACACCACGCGGGCCCAGCCGCCGGTGCGGGCGGCGGCCAGCACGGCCCGGACCTTGCCGGGGTTGTGGGCGTAGTCGTCGACGAAGGTGACGCCTTGGCGCTCGCCCCGGGACTGGAAGCGCCGGGCCACGCCTCCGAACCGGGCCAGGGCCCTGAGGGCGGCCTCGGGACTGACGCCCAATAGCAAGGCGGCCACCAGCGCCCCGCAGGCGTTGGCGGCGTTGTGGACGCCGGGCAGGGGCAGGTCGAGCCTGACCGCCTGGTCACCCTCGTGCTCCACCCGGCAGGTGACGGCGTCACGGCTCGTGCGCACGTCGACCATCCGGTACTGGGCGGTTGAGACGGTCCCGTAGGTGACGGCACCGTGGGCCTCGCCCAGGCGAGCGGCCACCGGGTCGTCCGCACAGGCCACGACCGGGCCGGCCGCCGCAGCCATGAAATCGTCGAAGGCGGATTCCAGCGCCTGCATCGAACCCCAGTGGTCGAGATGGTCGGGCTCGATGTTGGTGACCAGGACCGCCGTGGCCCCGATCTCGACGAACGTGCCGTCGCTCTCGTCGGCTTCGACCACCAACCACCGGCCGGCCGGGTCCCACCGCCCCCCCGTGGCCAACTCGTTGAGGTCGCCCCCGACGATGAAGCTCGGATGCAGGCCGCTCTGGTCCAACACCGACGCCAGCATCGACGAGGTGGTGGTCTTGCCATGGGTCCCCGAGACGGCCATGGTCGGTTTGGTGCTGCAGATCGCCGCCAGTATCTGGGCCCGGCGCATCACCGGGATGCCCCGCTCCACGGCCGCCGCCACCTCGGGGTTGGACGTCGGCACCGCGCTCGACACGGCCACGACGTCGACATCGCCCACGTTGGCGGCGGCATGGCCCACGCTCGTGCCCACGCCGAGGGTGGCCAGCCGGTCGACGACGGGGCCGGCTTTCAGGTCGCTCCCGGTCACCGAGTGGCCCATCTCGGCCAGGACAGTGGCGATGGCGCTCATCCCCGCACCCCCGACCCCCACGATGTGCACCCGTCGGGGCGAAGACAGGTCGAAAAGGGCTGGCGTCATCCGGCGGCCGCCTCGACCAGAGCGGCGACGCCATCGGCGGCGTCGGGCCGGCCGAGGGCGGCGGACCGCTCGGCCATGGCCTGGAGGGCCTGTGGACGCGTCAGCAGGGCGTCGAGCTCGACCGCCAGGCGGTCGCCGTCCAACTCGGCGTCGGGGATGACGACGGCGGCGCCCCCAAGAGCCAGCGCCCGCGCGTTGGCCGTCTGGTGGTCGCCGGGAGCGCCCGGCAGGGGGACGAGCAGCGCCGGCAGGCCCATCACCGTCAGCTCTGCGCACGACGATCCGCCGGCCCGGCACACGACGACGTCAGCACTGGCATAGACCAGGTCCATGCGGTCCTCGTACTCCACCGCCTGGTACACAAGGCGGTGGGCCTCGCCGGCCTCGGCCTCGGCCTCGGCCTCGGCGACCTCGGCGTCCTCGGCGTCCTCGGCGGCGTAGGCCGACCAGTCCCGACGGCCCACGGCGTGGCGCACGGCCACGTCGGACCGTGCCGCCCACCGCTCGACCAGGCCCCGGACGGCGGTGTTGACGCGACGAGACCCGAGGGACCCTCCGAAGACGGCCACCACGGCCCGGTCCTCGGGCAGACCGAGCGTCCGCCGGGCCTCGGCGCGGGCCCCGGCCGACCGCTCGACGGAGAGGATCTCGGGCCGCACGGGGTTGCCGGTGACCACCGACCTGGCCAGGTCGGTGCCCTCGAAGGCCACCGCAGCCGACGTCGCGAACCGGGCCACGACCCGGTTGGCGGCACCGGGTACTGCGTTCGACTCGGCCAGGACGAGGGGCCGGCGCCACACCACCGCGGCCAGCGCGGCCGGCAGGCCGGCATAACCCCCTACCGACACCACGACCCGGGGACGACGTCGGGCCACCACCCACAGCGCCCCGACCGCGGCCGCCGACAGACCGAGGAGCGAGGCCACGTTGGCCGGTGACAGCGATCGTCGGATGCCGCGGCCGGGCAGCAGCGTGATGGAGAAGCCGGCGGCGGGCACCATCTGCGCCTCGACACCACGGCGTGAACCGACGAAATGGACGCTGTCCGCCCCGTGGCCACGGGCGACGAGGGCCTGACCGATGGCGATGGCGGGCACCGTGTGGCCGGCCGTGCCACCGCCCGCGATCACAGCGAAGGCCCGCGTCACGCTCCGTTCACGTCCCGGCGGGGCGGGGTCGGCGTACCACTGGACGCTCCGGCCGGCCGGCGCCCGGGCTGGGATGGCGGTGCGGTCCGGTCCCGTTCGTGCTGCTCTCCGGCACGGGCGACGGCGGCGAGGATGCCGGCCGCCCCCATGGTGAAAACCAGGGACGACCCGCCCATGGAGACGAAGGGCAGGGGAACGCCGGTGACGGGCAGGATCCCGATGACCGCCCCGATGTTGATGAACGCCTGGCCCACGATCCACGCCGTGACACCAGCGGCGAGAAGTGAACCGAAGCGGTCCGGCGACCTTCGGGCGGCCCGCAACCCCAGGATGGCCAGAGCCAGGAAGAGCAGGACGACCAGGACGCTGCCGATGAGGCCGGCTTCCTCGCCGATGATCGAGAAGATGAAGTCGGTATGGGCATTGGGCAGGAACCCCCACTTGCCCCGGCTCTGGCCCAGGCCCACGCCGGTGGCGCCGCCCGAACCCATGCCCATGAGCGACTGCGCCAACTGGTTGTAGCCGCTGGCCGAGGAACCGGCGAACGGGTGGAGAAACCCGAGCAGCCGGGCCCTGCGGTAAGGCTCGGCCCACGCCAGCAGGAACGAGCTCCCGATGATGGCGGCGATGGCCTTGGCCAGCTGCGAGCGGGGGGGGCAGGCCACGAAGAAGACGGCCAGGCCGATGAGCACCAGGACCGACGCCGTGCCCATGTCCGGCTCGACCAGGGTCAGACCCGCCAACCCGCCCCCGACCAGCGCAACCGGGAGCAGGGCCTGGCGCCACTCGGCCATACGGTCGGCCCGGCGGGCGAGGACGTCGGCGCAGAACACCGCCAGTGCCAGCTTGGCCAGCTCGGAGGGCTGAAAGGTGATCTGGCCGGCGCCGAGCCAGCGGCTCGACCCGCTCACCCGGCTTCCGACCCCGGGCACGAGCACAGCCACCATGCACAGGCCGACGAAGACGATCAGCGGCCGCCCCAGGCGACGCCAGGCGCGGTAGTCGAGCTTCCAACCCACGGCCATGGCCGCCGTGCCGAGCACGGCCCATGCCGCCTGCCGCTCCACGTAGTACCAGGGCGAGCGGTGCCCGCGGATGGCGAGCACCGAGGAAGCGGACAACACCATGATCAGCCCGATGACGTCGAGGACGGCCACCACGGTGAGGATGCCCACGACGGCCGTCGTGGTGGGTGCCAGATCGGCGTTTGCGGCAGGGCCGCCAGAGCCCCCGGGCCGCTCCGCAGGGCCACTCGGGGCCGGGGCCGGGGCCGGGGCGCGCCCGGTCTGGGGCCGACCACCGAACGACCGTATCGTCCGCCCGGTCGGCGGTGTGACGGCCACGCCCGGGCCAGAACGGTGTCTGGCCCCGGATGGTGACGGCGGCCGGCGCAGCGTGATCGTCACGGTGCCCCTTTCGTGGATGGGGCGGTCGCCGTCGACGTGCTCGCCGATGCGGTCGACGTCGTGGTGGGTGCGACGGGGGCAATCGACACCGTGGTGGTGGTGGTGGTGTCGGGCGCGGGCGGGAGGCCGTGACTACCGCGTTGGTAGCAGGCGGCCGGGTCATCGGTGGTGCCGGGGCAGTGACGGAGGTAGTCGGAGTAGAAGGCCCCGAGAGCCACCGCCACGCACACGCCGGCGGCGATCCACAGACGCACGATCACCGTCGGCTCGGACCACCCCATCAGCTCGAAGTGATGATGGAAAGGCGCCATGCGGAACACCCGGCGGTGGAAGACCTGGAACGAGAAGACCTGGACGATGACCGACAACGTCTCGGCCACGAATAGGCCGCCCACCAGGGGCAGCAGCAGGTGCAGGTTCATGACCAGGGCCAGGCCGGCGAGGGCGGCGCCGATGGCCAACGACCCGGTGTCGCCCATGAAGATCCGCGCCGGGGCCGCGTTCCACCACAGAAAACCGGCACAGGCCCCGACGAGCGCGGCGGCGAGCACGGCGAGGTCGAGAGCCTGGGGCACCCGGTAGACGCCGACGTGGCGGAACTGCCAGAAGCCGATCACGGCGAAGGCGCTGAACACGAAGGTGGACGAGCCGGCCAGCAGCCCGTCGAGGCCGTCGGTGAGGTTGGTGGCGTTGGAGAAACCGGTGATCAGGACGACGGCGAACACCGCCCAACCGATCCGACCGAGGTCCACGCCGATCGAGTCGTAGCGCACGAAGGACAACCGGGTGGACACCTTCGCCTGGGTCAGGGCGAAGACGGCGAAGGCGGTAGCGATGACCAGTTGGGCGCCGGCCTTGGCCCGCTTGTTGAGGCCGAGGCTGCGCTGGCGGCTGATCTTCAGGTAGTCGTCGACCAGGCCGACCCCGGCCCCGCCCACCATGGCGAACACCACCAGCAGTCCACCCTTGGTGAAGATGGTGCCGCCGGGCACGTGGCTGACGAGGTAGCCGACCACCACGGCGAGGACGATGGTGACGCCGCCCATGGTGGGCGTGCCCGACTTGGAGGTGTGGCCTTGGGGACCGTCTTCACGGATGCGCTGGCCGATGCCCCGGCCCGAGAGCCAGCGGATCAGCACCGGGGTGGACAGCACTGCGAACGACATGGCCGTGGCCGCCGCCACCAGGAGTGAGATCACCCGTACACCGCCCGCAGTAGGGCACGGGCCACGACCCGGTCATCGAACGGGCGTCGCCCATGGGGCCCTTCCTGGTAGGTCTCATGACCCTTGCCGGCGATGAGGACGACGTCCCCGTTGACCGCCTGGTCGAGCGCGAGGGCAATGGCGGTGGCCCGGTCCGGCTCGACCACCAACCGCTCGGTCCGGCGGGCCCCGACCTTGACTTGGTCGATGATGGCCATCGGGTCCTCGCGGCGCGGGTTGTCGGTGGTGAGCACGGCCACATCGGCCAGGTCGGTGGCGATGGCCCCCATCTCCGGGCGCTTGCCGTGGTCCCGATCGCCACCACAGCCGAACACCACTAGGACGCGGTGGCCCTTCTCGATGGCTTCGCGGCAGGCGACAAGCGCGGCTCGCAGCGCCTCGGGGGTATGGCAGTAGTCCACGAGCACCACGAAGGGTTGGCCGGCGTCCACCGGCTCGAAGCGCCCGGGCACCGCCGGGGCCCGGTGCAGGCCGTCGGCCACGGTGGCGGCGTCGACACCCATGACCTCTGCGACGGCGGCGGCAATGACGGCATCGCGGGCGTTGTGGCGACCACCCAGGCCGAGCCGGACGCGCCGGCCCCTCAGCACGAAGGTCGAGTGGAGAGCCCCGACCTCGAGGTCGGCGGCCTCGTCCAGCGAGCACAGGCGCAGGGGGACGTGCACCTGCTCGGCCAACCGGGCACCCCAGGGGTCGTCAACGCAGACGACGGCCGCCCGGCACCGCGAAGGCTCGAACAGTCGGGCCTTGGCCTCGAAATACGCCTCCATGGTCCCGTGCTCGTCGAGGTGGTCCCGCGTGAGGTTGGTGAAGGCGCACACCGCGAACCGCACGGCGTCGACCCGGTGGCGGACCAGCGCATGACTGGAGACCTCCATGGCCACCGTCCGGTAGCCCTTGTCGCCAAAGCCGGCGAGGGCGGCCTGGAGCTCGGGGGCCTCGAGCGTCGTACGCTCCCCCGAGAGGGTCCCGAGAACGCCGGTGGGGCACCCGGCGGCTTCCAGGACGGCCGCCACCAAGTGGGTCACGGTCGTCTTGCCGTTCGTCCCGGTGACGCCGACCACGTCCATGTGCTCGCTCGGGCACCCGAACACGGCGGCGCTGACCGGGGCCATGGCAGCGCGGGCATCGGCCACGATTACCTGGGCCACGGGGAGATCCAGTGGACGTTCGGCCAGCAGGGCGGTGGCGCCGGCACCAACCGCCGCCGGTGCGAAGTCGTGCCCGTCGGAGTGGGCACCCCGGACACAGCAGTAGAGAGAGCCCCGGCGTACAGCGCGCGAGTCATGGGTGATGCTGCACACCGCCGCGGCCCGGTCGCCGTGGAGAGCAATCACGTCGACGGCCTCGAGCAGCTGGTCCAGCCGCACGGGCCTTACTTCTCTCATCATGGGGTGGGTCGAGATCGGCCCGCCAGCGTACCGCCTGGGCCCACGCCGCCATGCCTCCCCGCCCCCGTGGTGGTGGTCGTCGAAGCTGCCGGGCCCGGGGCCGCAGACCCGGCCGTCGGCCGCCGGGCCGGTGCGGTGGTGGGTGTCGACGGGGCAAAGGGGACGGGCGTCGACGCCGGAACCGTCGTCGACCCGGCGTCGCCCACGTCGCCGACGCCTTTGGCGGATGCGGCGGTGGCCGCCGGAGCGGCGGTGGCGAGATGCTCGCCGGGCGCCGGAGGCGGGACCCGCAGCTGGCGCAGCGAGTAGGCCGCCATCTGGGCGAACACCGGAGCGGACACCTTCCCACCGAAGATGGGGGTCGGCTGGTCGAGGACGACCATGGCCGTGAGGGAGGGCTGCTGCATGGGCACGAAACCGGCGAAGGACGATATGTAGGCGCCGTCCAGGTACCCGGGCCCGTTGGGGTTGGTCTTGCGGGCCGTGCCCGTCTTGCCCGCCACCTGGTAGCCGGCAATGGCACCCGCCTTTCCCGTACCGACCCTTACGACCTCACCGAGCATGGCCGTCATGTCGGTGGCCGTCTGGGCCGACACCACGCGGTGGGTGGCCGAGGGCGCCGTCGGACGAGGGACACCGTCGGCCCCCACCACCGCCTTCACCAACTTCGGGGCGACGTACACGCCCCCGTTGGCCACCGTGTTGTAGGCGGCCAACATCTGCACGGCGGTGACGGCGATGCCCTGGCCGATCGGGATGGAGCCCATGGAGGTGCCGCTGTAGTGGGCCGGGTCCAGCAGGAGCCCAGCCGATTCTCCCGGGTCGCCCAGCCCCGTGGCCCTCCCGAAGCCGAAGGCCTGCTGGTACTGGTAGAGCCGTTGCCGGCCGAGCTTGGACGCCACCTCGATGGTGCCGATGTTCGACGAGTTGGCCACCACGTCGGTGATCGACCACCGGCCCGTGGAGTGTGTCTCGGGGTCGTGGAAGAGGTGGTCGGCGACCTGCAGATGGTCAGGGACGATGAGGCTGTCGTCGGCCTTGACCACACCCTGATCGAGGGCCGCCGAGATGGTCACGAGCTTTTGCACCGATCCAGGCTCGTACACGTTCGTAAGGGCCTGGTCCTTGTCGCAGGCCGCGGTCGTCGGCCCGGCGGTGGCGGGGTCGGCGGCCCGAAGGCAGGCGACGGCGAGGAGCTCGCCCGACTTGGTGTCCATGACCAGTGCGAGCCCACCGAGGGCGTGAGCCGCCTGGATCCCCGCCGACAGGTCACGCTCGGCCTCGTACTGGATGGACCGGTCGACGGTGAGGACCAGGTCGTCGCCGTGTGCCGAAGGGTCATACTGCTGCACGCCGCCCGGCAGCTCCCGACCGGACTGGTCCCGCTCGGACACCAGGCGCCCCGGCCTGCCAGCCAGGGTCTTGTCGTATTGGTACTCCAGACCCGTAAGCCCGTTGTCGTTGATGCCGACCTTTCCCAGCAGCGGAGCGGCCAGATCGCCAGCCGGCAAGAATCGACGGGGCTCCTTCAAGATGGCCACGCCGGGCAGGTTGAGCGCCTTCACCCGGGCGGCGACGTCGTCGCCGACCTGGCGGCCCAGGTACACGAACCGGGCCGGCCGGCTGAGCCTGTCCTGTAGACCGGCGGCATCCCCGCCGAGCACGGAGGCCAACTGGGCCGCCTCACCTCGGGGGTCGACGACGAGGGCGGGGTCGGCCCAGATGGTGGGCTGGTCCACGGAGATGGCGAGGTCCTGCCCGCCGCGGTCGAAGATCGACCCCCGGCCGGCGGGCAGGGCCACGGCGTGGACGAGCTGCTTCTCGCCCCGGTCGGCGTACGCCTTGGCCCCGAGCCACTGGAGCTCGGCCAACCGCCCGACGACCACGGCGGCGACGAGGGCCCAGATCACGAGCATGACCGTCATGCGCCTGCGGGTGTCACCGGTGCGCGGCGCGGGTCGGCGTGAAATCGGCCCAGCGGCGGTCGGCCTACGGGTGGTCGGCCTACGGGTGGTCGGCGTGCGGGTGGTCGGCGTGCGGGTGGTCGGCGTGCCGGTGTTCGGCGTGCGGGTGTTCGGCCTGCGGCGGGTCGGCCGGCGGGTGGTCGGCGTGCGGGACGGCCGGGCCGGTGCAGGGACGGGCTTGTTGACCGACAGCCTGGCCGACCGCTGGCGGGCACGCTGAGCCGGAGGCGGGAAGAGGGTGCGTCGACGCCGGGCGGTCCGGCCCGGGGTCGACCGTACCGGCGCCGAGCGGACGGGTGTCGACGCGCCGCCGGGTTGGCGGCGTCGGATGGCCGGCCGTGCGGTCGGGCGCCCGCCGGTGGAGCGATCCTGCCGCTCCGTCACGGACGGCCGACCATGTGCGGTTTGACGGTCGACCATGACGTGGCCCCTCCCGGTTCCACCGGCACCGCAGGGGCGGGCTCGGTGACGGTGGCCGAGGAGTCAGGGGTCGGCGCCAGGTAGGTGACGGAGGGCGGCTGGACCATCCCCCGCTTCTCGGCCTCCGCCACGATGCGCTGGGGTGCCTCAAGCTCGGCCACCTGGAGTCGCAGGCTCTGATAGGCGGCGTTCTGGTCGTTCGCCTGGGTCTGGAGCCGCTGGAGCGTGAACTGGCCCTGCGACAGGACCACGTGCACGCTGACAAGGGCGAACAGGGACAGGGCCAGGAGCAGCCCGCAGCCGGCTGTGACCAGTCGCCGGCGGCGCCGCACCTGCCGGGGGCTGCGCTGTCTGGGAGGGACGACGCGCAGTGGCCGCTGCTCGGTGAGCGGGGCTGCGGGCTCTCCGGCCTCTCCGGGCTCTCCCTGGCCAGGGAGAGCGGCCAGGCGATCGGCGGCGGCCCGCAGGCTGGCGGCGGTCGTGCTAGGCACAAGCGCCCCCCTCCGGCGAGGGAGTGGCCAGGCGCTCGGCCACCCGCAGACGCACCGGCGCGGCCCGCCGGTTGGCGGTCACCTGCTGCGCGGTGGCGGTGGTGGCCTGGCCGCGGACGAGGCGGACGATGGCCACCGACCCGCAGGCACATGGCAGACCTGGCGGGCATGTGCAGCCGCCGCCGGCCGCTTGGGCCAGCACGTGCTTGGCGATGCGGTCCTCGCCTGAGTGGTAGGCCAACACGACGAGACGGCCCCCCGGCACGAGGAGGTCGATGGCCGCCGACAAGGCGGGGCCGAGCACGTCAAGCTCGCCGTTGACGGCGATGCGGAGGGCTTGAAATGCCCGATTGGCGGGATCGCCGCCCCGGCGGCGGGCCGGAGCCGGAATGGCAGAGCGGACGAGATCGGCCAGATGGCCCGTCGTGGCCACCGGCCGGGCCGCCACGATGGCCCGTGCCACCCGGCCGGCGAAGCGCGCTTCACCGCCGGTGCGCAGGATGGCCTCGAGCTCGGCCGTAGTCGTGCCGTTGACGACGTCGGCCGCCGTGCGCTCCTGGCTGCGGTCCATCCGCATATCAAGCGGGGCATCGGCCCGGTGGCTGAACCCCCGCTCCGGTCGATCAAGCTGTGGCGAGCTGACGCCGAGGTCGAACACGGCGCCGCAGAGGTTCTCGATGCCCTCCGCGGCACACACCTGCCTGAGGGCGTCGAAACGGGCATGGACAATGCGGGCACGGGTGCCGTACCTGGCCAACCGGGCGCCGGCCGCTTCGAGGGCATCGGCGTCCCGGTCGATGCCGAGCACCGAAAGGTGCGGGGCGGCCTCCAGCACGGCGGCGGCGTGCCCACCGCCGCCCAGAGTGCAGTCGGCCACCCAGCCGGTCGGGGCGGGGGCCAACGCGGCCACCACCTCGTCAACCAGGACGGGAATGTGGGGGAACGGGCGGGGCCCGGGGGCACGACCGGACGGGCCAGGTTCCTCTGATGGTGGCGCGGGGCTCATGGACGGCCCCCTGGGCGGCCACACGCCACTGGGGCAGGTCCCCAGTCGTCCGTGGTGGGCCCAGGCGGAGAGGGGTGGTCCCACGAACTCGCCCAAGGGACCGTCCACCAACCCCGCGCCACGCATGTCAGTTCTCCCTCAGGTCTCGTTCGGCGACCTTCTGCACCTTGTCCTCCCACACCGCCGGGTTCCATACCTCGACCCTGCGGATGGCTCCCATCACCAGTACCGGTCCGTCCAACAGCCCGAACTGGCGGAGGTGAGCGGGGATCACAATGCGGCCCTGGCTGTCCGGGGCCACGTCGGCCGTACCCGAGGCCCACAGCCGGGCCAGCTGGCGCTGCTCCCTGCTCTCGGTGGCCCCGGCGGCCATGGCCGCCATCTGCTGATCGAACTCGTCGGGAGTCCACAACGCCAGGCAGCCGTCCTGTCCGGCGCTCAGGTAGCCGCCGTGGTCGAAGGGCTCGCGAAAGCGCGACGGGAGAATGAGCCGGCCCTTGTTGTCGAGCGTATGCTCGTATCTCCCTAAGAACCGCGTCAACGACGTCATCCCCTCGCTGCACACCAACCGAACCGTGGAGCATCCGCCCTCCCCATCGCCCCACTTCACTCCACTCTATGCCCGCTGACTCCCCATGGCAACCAAGTTCGCGGCGGGAACGCGCTGTCGGGTCAATCCCGGGCGCGATTCGACCCCCGAATCGGGGGTCGAATCGGCTTCATTTCGGAGGGGAGGGCTCAGTCGGGCGGGTGGGGGTCGAGGTCCTCCTCGATGGGCGGGGCGTACAGCTCCTCGACGGTGGCCGTCGGGCGGACGCCGATGCGAGGCTCGGGACCGGGGTCGGGCGGGGTCGAACCGGGGACCAGGGCCGTCCTGCGCGCCTCCTCCACGGTCATCCCGTGGTCGCTGAGCCACCCGCCGGCCGTGCCCCCGGCCGTGGCCAGCATCCCGAGCAGGAGGTGCCCCTCGCTCACCGTCTCCGAACCGGCCGCCCTCGCTTCGCGCAGGGCGGACTCGATGGCCCGGTTGACCGCCGCCGACATCGGCGGGGAAGCCACCCGGGGCTGGCCCGGGGGTGCCGGGTCGGCGAGGCCCGAAGGCCCGCACCCGTGGGCGGCGAGGAGGAGGCGCACGGGATTGTCGTCGGGGAGATCGAGCAGCGCCAACAGCACGTCCTCGGGGGCAACCGTCATGTGGCCCAGCCGCCGGGCCTCCTCGCCCGCCTTTTGGACGACCCGCCTGGCCCCACCCGTCAGCCGCCGTCGCATCCCGTCACTGAACCACGAACGCGCCCCTCATGCCTCCGTTCTGGTGGAACCGGCAGATGAACTCGACCGTCGAGGCCGCCGGCAGGGTCACGGCGACGTCCTGCTTCTCGCCCGGCTTGAGGATCACGTCCACCCCCAACTGGGCCGAGGTGAAGGTGTGGCTGGCCTTGCCCTCGTTCGAGACGTGCAGGGTGACGTGGCTGCCGGCCGGGCCCTGGACGAAGGTGGGCTCGAAGTAGAAGTCGTAGAGATCCACGTCGAGCGAGCCTCCCGACGCCTTCTCGGTGCCGTGGTCGTTCACCTTGCCGGCCAGGCTCACCGGCGGCGTCGACGCCTTCTTGGCGCTGCTGCTGCAGCCGGCCAGGACGACGAACACCAGTGCCGCCCCCACGAGTGCGTTGCGCATGCCCGGCTCTACGAACGGGCCGCACCGGGGGATTGGCCAATCCCGGTGATGCCGCCGTCCGTACCATGGCCACGGTGGTCCTGCACCCGGTGGACGACGACGCTCTGGTGGCGGGCATGGCCGCGGCCGACCCCGAGGCGGCGGCCGCCTTCGTGCGCCGCTTCCGTTCGCGCGTCTACGGCCTGGCCCGGTCCATGCTAGCCGCCATCGGCGGTCGCACCGCGCTCGAGGTCAGCGACGCCGAGGGCATCCCGCTGGGCACGGCCAAGACCCGCATCCGCACCGCCCTCCAGCGGCTGCGGGTCAGCCTGGCCACCGAAGGGCTGGCGTGACGACCCGCCCGGCCGGCAGGCGGCGGCGATGACGTGCGAGGAGGTCCAGGCCCTGGCCGCGGAGCTGGCGCTCGGACTGCTGACCGGCGACGAGCGGGCCGAGGTCGTCGCCCACGCCGGCCGCTGCCCCTCCTGCCAGTCCGAGATCGACCAGTTGGCCGGGGTCGCGGACCGCCTGTTGCTGCTGGCCCCCGAGGCAGAGCCCGCGGCCGGCCTGGTGGACCGGGTCACGGCCGTGCTCGACACCCCCCCGCCCGTGCCGCGGCCCCAGCCTCGCCGCCCATGGTGGCTGGCGGCAGCGGCCGTCCTCGTGGCCGTCGCCGCCGTCGCCGGTTCCGCCGGGTGGGCGGTCGCCCGGCCCGACCGGCGCACACGTGAGTACGTCGGGCTCTGCGGACCTTGGGGGGCAGCGCCCTGCGGGCGGCCGTGCTCAGGACGCCGGACGGGACGCCGGCCGGGGAGCTGTTCGCCTACGACGGGACGACGTCGTGGATCTTCGTGTCGATCGAGGCCGGCGGCGTCGCCGACGGCGTCTACCCCGTGCTCCTGCAGCCGTCGGGGTCGATGGCCGTCAGACTTGGGGCGCTCACCGTCGTCGCCGGCCGGGGGTCACTGGGCGCCGCCACCGATCTCGCCCCCACCAGCCTCCGGTCGGTCTCGGTGGTGGACGGTGCCGGACGGCCCGTGGCCGCCGCCACCCTCGAAGGCTGACCGACGCCAGGAAGGAACCGGATGGCCAGGTACGCAGCCATGGTCCGCGGCATCAACGTCGGCGGCCGCTCCAGGATGACGATGTACGACCTGCGGGGCATCTTCACGGGCCTGGGCCACTCCGACGTGAGCACCTATATCCAAAGCGGCAACGTCGTGTTCACCACCTCCGCCCCGTCCCCGGCAAGGGTGGCCGCGGGGATCGAGGACCGCATCCGTCGGGATCTCGGGCTCGAGGTGACCGTGCTGCTGCGGACGGACCCGGAGCTCGGGGCCGTCATCGACGGCAACCCCTTCCTGCGCAAGGGAGCGGACCCGGCCAAGCTCCACGTGACGTTCCTGGCCGACACCCCGGGCCCACCGCGCCTCGATGGTCTCGTGGTGCCCGGCGCGGGGCCCGACGAGTTCAGGGTCGTCGGCCGTGAGGTCTACCTGCACTGCCCCCAGGGCTACGGCCGCACCAAGCTGACCAACATAATGTGGGAGCGCAAGCTCGGCGTGGCCGCCACCACCCGGAACTGGATCACCGTCGTGAAGCTGCACCAGCGGGCCGGCGGCTGAACGGGCACGCGCCGCAACCGCGCCGTAGTGGGGACGATCTGCGCGCCACTACCCCTGCACTTCGTCCCCACTACGGGGTCGCCGGCGACGGCGGCACGGAGCCACGTTCATCGCCGCCGACCCACCGGTGAGTTCCTGCCGCCGGCGGCGTCGAACTGACGTGGCAGCCGTCGTCGCCTGGGTCGGATCGTGTTCCTGGAGCCGACCGGGGGCGAGGTGGCGTCGTGCCCGCTCATCGGGCCGGGCCTCCTCGACCTGGCCATGGGCGACTTCCTCGCCCGGTGGCAGCTGGCGGCGCGCCGACGGGGCGGTGCCATCCACCTGCGGGACATGTCCGAGGAGCTGGAGGCGCTCCTGGACCTGGCCGGCCTACTCGGGGAGGTGGGCGGGGAGCCCGAATGCGTCGAACAGGCTGGTGTCGAGGAAGGCGTGGGACCCGGAGATCCGCCCGCCTGAGATCTCCAGGACCTGCAGGGCCCAGGGGGCGCGGCCACCCTCGGGGTCGACCCGGTACTGCCCGAAGGCAGGGGCGCCGTTGGCCGAGGTCGGGAGCAGGAGCGAACCCCGACAGCCGATGCCCGGACCGAGCAACCAGCGGCCGATCTCGGTGTTGCCCCGGATCCACATGGCATACGGCGGCATCGACTGGATGGCGTCGTCGTGCAGGAGCGTGACCAGGGTGGCTACGTCGTAGCGCTCGAAGGCGTCGACGTACCGGCTGAGGAGGTCGCGCTGGTCGGCCTCCAGTACCTCGGGACGGGCCTCGGGGTGCACGGTGGCGAGGGTGGCCCGGGCCCGCTGCAGGGCGCTGTTGACCGCCGGTACGGACGTGTCCAGCAGCTCGGCCACCTCGGTCGCCTGCCACCGCAGCACCTCGCACAGGATCAGCGCCGCCCGCTGGCGGGCGAGCAGGTGCTGAAGGGCGGTGACAAAGGCCAGGCGGATCGTCTCGCGGGCCATCGCCACCTCGGCCGGGTCGCCGTTCTCGGGCAGCACCCGGGCGTCGGCGACGGGCGACACCCAGGCGTTCTCGGGCAGCATCGCCCCGAGATGGGACGCGTCGGGCGGTGACGACGGCCGTAGCTCCATGGGCCGGGCCCGGCGCTGCCGGCCCCGCAGCATGTCCAGGCAGACGTTGGTGGCGATGCGGTACAGCCACGACCGGACGCTGGACCGGCCCTCGAAACCGTCGGCCGCCCGCCACGCCCGCACCATCGTCTCCTGCACGGCGTCGTCGGCCTCGAAGCCCGATCCCAGCATTCGGTAGCAGTAGCCGGTGAGCTCACGGCGGTGCTGCTCGAGGTCGTGGGACGCGACGGGCGTCGAGCTGACGGTCACCGCTGCACATGCTATTGCCGCGCAGTCCAGCACGGGTGTCGGCACAGGGGTGGGGACGCCGGGGGTGGGCCGGACTCATCGCGCCGCCACCGATGAATCCGCACCTGCGGCCACGTCTGCATCCCAACCATCCCGAACCATCCGACAGGAGGACCCCAATGGCCGTCGCCCGCAAGATCTTCGTGAACCTGCCCGTCAAGAGCCTCGAGAAGTCCGTGGAGTTCTTCACCCGGCTCGGCTTCGAGTTCAACCCGCAGTTCACCGATGACAACGCCACGTGCATGGTGCTCAGCGACGAGGCCTTCGTCATGCTTCTCGTCGAGGACTTCTTCAAGACGTTCACCAAGAAGGAGCTCTGTGACGCCACGACGCAGGTGGAGGCCATCCTCGCCCTGTCCGCCGAGAGCCGGGAGCAGGTCGACCAGCTCGTCGCCGCCGCGCTGGCCGCCGGGGCCCAGCCGGCCAACGACCCCATGGACCACGGCTTCATGTATGGCTGGAGCTTCCAGGACCTGGACGGGCACCTCTGGGAGGTCATCTGGATGGACCCGAACCACGTGCAGCAGTAGCCAGGGACGGCCAGAGCGGCCTGCTCCTGCCACGGTCCCCTCGTCGACGGGCCGCACTCTGGCATCTGCCGGCCGTGAGAGTGTCCCCGACACGCCGGCAGCCGGCGCGTTCGAGCAGTCATAACCTGGGCAGGTGCGCCTGACACGACCGACGGAGATCACCATGTTCAAGGATTTCAAGGCGTTCCTGCTTCGCGGCAACGTCGTCGACCTGGCGGTGGCGGTGGTGATCGGTGCGGCGTTCGGTGCGCTCGTCACCGCGTTCGTCAAGGATCTCATCACCCCGCTCGTCGCCATCCCCGGCGGCGTGGATTTCAGCAGTCTGCACTTCACGATCAATGGGAGCCCGTTCGAGTATGGCGACTTCCTCAACGCGCTCGTCTCCTTCCTGTCCATCAGCGCGGCGGTGTTCTTCTTCGTGGTGCGGCCGGTCAACGCGCTGATGGCCAGGCGCAAGACCGAGCCCAACGTCGAGTCCACGACCAAGGACTGCCAGCACTGCCTCAGCTCCATCCCGGTGGACGCGCACGTGTGCGCCTTCTGCACGCGCGACGTCGCCGTCGCCTGACGCACGGGCGCGGCAGGGAGCGCCGTCGTCGAAAAACACACCGTCGGGAGTACCGTGCGCGTCGGGCGCCCTGCCTCCTCGAGACGGAGGACTCGTGTGCACCTCACCGGCGAGTGGCGACCCTCCCGGGCCGGGAGTCGGCGCCGGCGGCGTGATCACGGGAGGCCTGCGCCGGTGCCCCCCTTCTCCGGACCTCCCCGCCAGGTCCAACCACCGTGAGATTGGGTCGCTGGATGCCCTTCAGCGCCGGTTTCGGGCGCTGAAGGGCACCGCACCACCCAATCTCGCGGGGTCGGGGATTCAGACGGCGGGCAGGGCGGCCACGAGCGCCTCGACCACCGCCTCGGGACGGGCGACGGCGCCGAGTTCGGCCAGGCCGGTACCGGCTCCGGCCACCTCGGCCTTGGCCGCCGGCCGGTCATCGACGGCCAGGCAGGCGATCGTCGCCGCCGGGTCCCAGCGGGTCAGCACGGCGGTCTGGAACAGGGCGCCGGCCCGGGTCCGACGCTGGCTGACACCCACCACCTTGGCGCCCTCGACGCAGACCTCACCCGGGCCCACGCCGGCAAAGCACAGGCGCCTGGACCAGGCGCTGCAGACCATGCCGCCCCGGTGTACGACGGCCCCGGTCACACCCAGGCGACCGAGCGCGTCGGCCCATACCTCGCCCAGCCACCAGGTGGCCCGGCCCACGTCGTCCTGCCACAGCGGGTCCCTCGCCGGCAGGCACAGGTCGACCCAGGCAAGTGCGCCGGTACCGACCAGCACGGCGCCGCCGCCGCTGCGGCGCCGGACCACTTCGACGCCGAGGGCGGCGACGGCCACCGGGTCCACGTCGGTGGCCGGTTGGGTGCTGCCCAGTACCAGCGCCGGGGCCGTGGCCACCGCTACCCGCACCCGCCGCCGGTCGGGCACGGGAAGGCCCTCGCCATGGAGCCAGCCGGCTCCGGCCTCCGCCCGCTCCACCACCCAACCCGCCGGCGTCACCCCGCGTTCAAGCCGACAACGTGGCGCCGCCCAGGTACGGCTCCCATTCGGGTCGGGCCCCGCCGATGGCCGCCAGCACCCAGTTCCGGGACCGTGGTGCGGTGGGGCGGCGCCGCAGCACCATCGTCGTGTCGGCCAGATGGTGGTCCTGCTTCTTGGCGTTGCAGGGGCGGCAGGCGGCCACCACGTTCTCCCACGTGTGCAGGCCACCCTTCGAGCGGGGGATGACATGGTCGATGTTGTCGGCCGGCACCCCGCAGTACTGACAACGGCCACCGTCCCGTGCGAAAATGGCCCGGCGGTTGAGCGACACCCGGGCCGCGAAGGGCACCCGCACATATGTCCGGAGGCGGACGACGGAGGGTTCGGGAAGGGCCAGCCGTTCGGAGCGGAACATCCCGTCACGGTGGTGGACCAGGTCCGCCTTGTCGGCCAGGACCAGGCAGAGCGCCCGCCGGGTGGGCACGATGCAGAGCGGCTCGTAGCTGGCGTTGAGGACGAGCGCTCCGGACACGGGTCAGCCCCGCTGCGGTAGGGGTGGTGGTACCGGCATGGCGGCGGCGATGGTACTCCCCGACCACCCGGACAGGGCCACGCCCGACTTGCCCTGGCCTCGGTCGTCGACCCGTGGTGTCTGCCCCGGTCCGGCATCAGTGCGCGGGAGCGAGGGACTGGTCGCGCTCGACGTTGCGCGTATTGGGGAGCCGGGTGGCCAGGAGGGAACCCGAGCGCGGGCCTTGACCTCACGACTGACCGCAGCGCGGTAGGCGGGCGTGATGGCAGGGCTCGACTTGGCGCCACCGGACAGTCCCCCGGCGATCGACGCGATCAGCACCGAACCGATGATGGCGGTGCCGAGCGACGACCCGATCTTGCAGGAACACGGGAATGCAGAAGGTCAGGCCCACCTGGCCGAGCGACATCGCCCCCGTCAGCGACGCCCCGGCCGTGAACTGCGAGTTGGCGAACCGCTTCATGGACACCAGCGGCGTCTCGCCCCGAGCGGTGAGGCGCTGCTCCCAGGCGAAGAACCCAGCCAGCAGCACCATGGAGAGCGAAGCCAGGATGGGCACGATCGACAGGCCGAACGGAGAGGCGGAGTGACCGAGGAGGCGAAGGCCGCCGTGCGCCGTCCACAAGCCGTAGGTCGATCCCTCGATGATGGCGAACACGCCGTCCAGCAGCCCCACCGAGGACAGGCCGATCCCGACGAAGTCGATGGACGGCTTTCCCTGCCGGTCGCGGGAGTCGCGGATGAGGAGCGAGCCGGCGACCAGGAGGGCGGCAACGAACACATCGATGCGAAAACCCCAGCGCCAGCTGTAATGGGTGGTCAGGAAGCCGCCCAGCACCGGACCGATGGCGGCGCCGCCGGCGGCCATGCCGCCCCAGATGCCCAGAGCCAGGGCCCGGTCGCGGCCCCGGTAGCTGGCCACCAGCAATGACGCCATAGCTGGGAGCATCAGCGCGGCGCCGACACCCTCGATGACCGACTCGCCGATGATCAGCATGGGCACCGACGTGGCCAGCGAGGCCAGCATCGAACCGGCGGCGAATATCACGGCACCGGCGACGAACATCCGCTTGCGCCCGAACAGGTCGCCCAGCCGGCCGCCGGTGATGGTCAGACACACTTGGGCCCCGTTCCAGAAGTCGCCCTGGACCGGGGCGGCCGGTGGAACCAATCCGGTGTGGGACGCCACGAGTTCGTGTCCCGGTGGTGTCAGCCGGGCGGAGCCGTGCGTTACGCGCCCAGGCGGCGCATGCGCCGGCACCACCCCAGGTAGCGCACGAGGTCGCCCGGGGCGGGGACGGCCCTGCCGTCCCCGCCATACTGGGTCTGGAGGCGGAAGGCGAGGTAGGCGGCGTCCGGCAAGGGCAGCCACGGTGGCCGCCGCCACCACCCGCTCGGTGCCAGCACAGCCATCTGGCGCGCCGCGGTGGGCCACAACCATGGCTGGCGGACCAGTCCGACCGCCACCGGTCGGAGCCACCGCCGAACCGACACACCATCGAGGCTACCGCCGCCAAGTCGGGGATCTGCCGGGGCGGTCGTGCGTGCAGATGGTGCCCTACGCCTATGGGGTCAGGCCAGTAGCTGGCGGCCCAGTCCCCGCCAACCCACGGCGGCGGCGCCCACGAGCGGTCCGGCGGCCCCCAACCCCGCCGGCCGGATGACGGCACGGCGCGAGAAGTCCAGGCGGGCGCAACGGTCGAGCTCCGTCTGGGCGGCGGCGAAGAAAGGACCGCCGAAGCCCAGGGCCACGGACCCGGCGACGACCGCCAACCGCAGGTCCAGCAAGTTGCACACCGACGCCACCGCCCGGCCCACCACGGTGCCGACGTGGTCCACCACAAGGGCGTCGGCCTCGGCCGCGGGCCGGCCCGTGGCCATGGCGATGTGGAGGCCGGACGCCTCTGCCTCCAGACAGCCACGGGCCCCGCAGCCGCAGAGCTGGCCGCCGGGGACGACGATCACGTGACCGACGTGGCCGGCGTTGCCCAGGGCTCCGTCGAGCAGTCTCCCGTCGAGGACGATGCCGCCGCCGACGCCGGTGCTCACGACCATGGCGATGAAGTTGCGCTGGCCGGCGGCGGCCCCCAGCCAGCCCTCGCCCACGGCCAGCGCCTTGGCATCGTTGTCGACATGGACGGGCAGTCCCAGGGCCTCGGCCAGGCGGGCCCGGAGCGGGAACCGGCGCCACTGGGGGATGTTCAACGGTGACACCAGATCTGCCTCCATCGGGCCACCGCAGCCGACGCCGCATCCGGCCACGGCCCGGTCGCCCGTCACCGACCGGGCCAGGTCGACCAGCGCCCCGAACAGATCCTCACCCGCGGACCGGACTGCGGCGGTCCCGTCGGCGCCGGCACCCGCTCCACCGGCTCGGGCGGCTACGTCGAGGGTCGGTACCTGCCGCTGCTCGATCACCTGGCCCTGGTCGTCCACCAGACCGACCGCCAGCTTGGAGCCACCTATGTCCACCGCCAAGACCAGTTCGCCCCGCCGTGGGCTCATGCGGTCCTGTCTACTCCGACCCCCGTGCCCGCCCGGCGCCGATCCCGTACCCTTTGCGCCAACCGCGAGAGAGGACCTGGACAATGGGGATCTTCAAGGACGCGAAGAACGACATCGGCGGTCTGCGCATCGCTGTCCCCGACGACAAGAAGGACCAGATCGTCTACAAGTGGCCGCAGGACTCCATCCGGCGGTACTCCAAGGCGATCGTCGACGCCGACGAGATCGCGCTGTTCGTCAGTGGCGGCGAGGTCCTGGGCCAACTGCCGCCGGGCCAGCACACCATCGATGCCCAGGAGCTGCCCGTCGTCGGCGTTCTCATCGACCGCCTGTTCGACGGCAACGCCTACCGGGCCGAGCTGTTCTTCTGCCGCACGACCGAGGTCCGCGGCCTGACCTTCGGCGGCCGCTTCGCCGACCTGCGCGAGCCCGACTTCGGTCTGCTCGTCGAGGTGCGCTGCTACGGGGACTACGCCGTCAAGCCCTTCGACGCCGGTCTGCTGGTCCGCGAGGTGGCCGGTACCGTCGACCGCCCCGACAACGACTTCATCACCGACTACATCAGCCACCGCCTGCTCCGGGTGATGAAGGAGATCGTCACCAGGGCCATCCTCGACAAGCGGTACCCGGTCCTGGGCATCAGCGCCTATTCCTCGGAAATCGAGCAGGCCACCCTCACCGCCCTCAACCCCGAACTGGCCCAGACCGGCATGACGCTGGTCCGCTTCGGCGACTTCGACATCAACATCGACGACAACAGCCGCGACCGGCTGGAGGCCAAGACCGACAAGATGGCCGACATCGGCATGGCCGGCGATCCCCGATTCGGCGCCTATGCCCAGGGACGGCTCATGGAGGGAGCGGCCGAGGGCCTGTCCAAGGGTGGCGGTGCCAACCAGA
Source organism: Acidimicrobiales bacterium (assembly GCA_038232515.1). Taxonomy (GTDB): domain Bacteria; phylum Actinomycetota; class Acidimicrobiia; order Acidimicrobiales; family JAUJNH01; genus JBBSHS01. The sequence goes on along the minus strand of JBBSHS010000006.1, from coordinate 16,397 downwards.
CCGCTTTCATGGGCATGGGCATGGGCCTGGCCGGCACAGTGGGCCAGCCCATGCAGGCTCCCCAGCCGCCGCCGGGCGGGTACCAGGCCGGGCCCGGCGGCTACCCGCCGGCCCAACCCGGTCCGGGTGGTGGAACGGGTGGAGCGGACACGGCGGCCGGTGGGCGCGGTGCCGTCTGCCCGAGCTGCAGCACCGCCAACGCCGCTGACGCCAGGTTCTGCGCCAACTGTGGGACCTCGCTGGCCCGGCCCAAGGTCGCCTGTCCCACGTGTGGCACCGAGAACCCGGTCGGGACCAAGTACTGCTCCAACTGCGGCGAGTCCACGGCCCCGAGGCCCACCACGTGTGCCGAGTGCAAGGCCGAGCTGGCCCCCGGCGCCAAGTTCTGCCCCGAGTGCGGCACCCCGGCGGCGGCTCGCCCGGCCGCACCCACCGACACCGGCCAGTGACAACCCCAGGCGGCCATCCGGCCCTGCTCGTCAGGCGGCCGACCCGCGCCGGTGGCGGCCACAACTCCAACCCGGGCCATTCCAGCGGCGGCTACAGCGGCTCCAGCGGCGGACACTACATCGGCGGTGGCGGTGGAGGTGGCTATTACTCCAGTGGAGGGGGTGGGGGTGGGTCGGTCCTCGGCGGCATCTGCTGCCTGCTCGTCGTCGTCGTGGTCGTCGCCGTGGTCCTGTTGTACCTGCGCCGCAAAGGCGTCAGCCTGAAGGACGCGGCCGGCGCCATGGGCGGCGGCATGGGCGGCATGGGCGGCATGGGTGGCGGCATGGCGTCAGGGGCGCCGCCGCCTCCTCCGCCAGCGGCCGTCGACCCGGGGGTCGACGAGGTCATCGCCCAGATCCGCCAGCGTGACCCCGCCTTCGACAAGGACACCTTCCTCAACCAGGCCAGTGACGCCTTTTACCTGGTGCAGAAGGCATGGTGTGACCAGGAGCCGGCCGAGTCCCGCAAGGTCATGGCCGACGGGGTCTGGGTCCGCCACAAAGCGCAGATGGAGGAGCTGGCCGCCGCCAACAAGACGAATGTGCTCGAAGAGCTGTCGATCGGCTCGTCCACCATCGTCGGGGCCAACACCGACGCCGACAACGACACCCTCGTCACCCGCTTCTACGCCGTGAGCCGTGACTACGACGTGGACAAGACCAGCGGCAGGATCGTGCGCGGGGACAGGCAGATGCGCGGCTTTCAGGAGGACTGGGCGTTCCAGCGCAGCTCCCGGGCCCTCACCCGCCCCGACGGCGGCACGCTGTCCCAGAAATGCCCAAACTGCGGCGCCCCCCTGACGCTCGACAACAACGGCACCTGCCGCTACTGCAAAGAGATGGTGATGGGCGGAAAGCACGACTGGGTGCTCACCAGAATCGAACAAGTATTCGCGTAGCGCCGTCCTCGGCGGCCGTCGCTCGCTGCGCTCGCTCGGCCGCCTGCGGCGGGAACACCTACCACCTATTCGGAGCTCGCTACGCTCGCCATTTCTCTTGTTCGCCTTCGGCGGAGCCGGCGGCGAACCTGTGGGGGCAAGACCCCCACGCCCCCGTCGAGGGGGGCTCTGCCCCCCTGCGAGCTCCCCCCACGGCAAACCCGGTGGTTCATTGGGCGCGGGGTCGGTGTGCGGGGTGGGGGGTACTGTCGGGCGGGTCGACGGGGGGTGGGCGGTGGCAGCACGACAGAGAACGGCAGCGGAGGCTCGCCGGGCAGATGTCGATGCTCGGAGCTTCTCCGGCAACTTCGGCGCCATCGTCGAGAACGTCGAGCAGGTCATCCAGGGCAAGTCCGAGGCCATCCGGCTGGCCGTGATCTGCATGGTGGCCGAAGGCCACCTGCTCATCGAAGACGTGCCCGGGGTGGGCAAGACCAGCCTGGCCAAGGCGTTGGCCACCAGCCTCGGCGGCAAATGGCAGCGCATCCAGTTCACCCCCGATCTGCTGCCCTCCGACGTGACCGGCGTCACCGTGTTCAGCCGGGCCACCAGCACCGTCGAGTTCCGCCCGGGTGGCATCTTCGCCAACCTGGTGCTGGGCGACGAGATCAATCGGGCGTCCCCCAAGACGCAGGCCGCCCTGCTCGAAGCCATGGAAGAGCGCACGGTCACCGTCGACGCCACCACCTATGCGCTGCCCCACCCCTTCATGGTCATCGCCACCCAGAACCCCATCGAACACGAGGGCACCTACGAGCTCCCCGAAGCCCAGCTCGACCGCTTCCTGCTCAAGGTGGCCATGGGCTATCCCGAGCGGGCGTCGGAGATCAGGATGCTGGACACCCACGCCTCGGGCGACGCCCTGGCCGATCTCGAGCCGGTGGTCAGCGCTGCGGATGTCGAGGCCATGATCGGCGTGGCCCGCAGCATCCACGTCGCCCCCAGCCTCAAGGGCTACATCGTCGACCTGGCCGCAGCCACCCGCGCCCACCACTCGTTGGCGTTGGGCATGTCCCCGCGGGCCAGTCTGGCCATGCTGCGGGCGGCTCGGGCCCGGGCGGCCGCCGCCGGGCGCGAGTACGTCGTTCCCGACGACCTCAAGGTCCTGGCCCGGCCCGTGCTCGAGCACCGGCTCATGCTCAAAGCCGAGGCTCTGCTCAGCGGCGCCACGCCCGGTGACGTGCTGAACGAGGTCCTGGCCGCCGTGCCCGTCCCCACCACCAGGAGCTGACCGGTCGATGGGATGGGCCCGCGCCCTCCGTCGGCTGCCCACCCGGAGGGGCTGGTGGCTGGTGGGCGGCGCCGCCGTCGCCTTGCTGACCGGCCGGCTCCTGGGCATCCCGGAGTTGTACGTGACCGGTGCGGCCATGCTCCTCGTCCTCGCCGCCGCCATCGCCCTGGTGCTGCTGCGCCCACCCGAGCTGGCCGCCTCCAGGCGCCTCACCCCGGGCCGGCTGCAGTGTGGCCAGGCCGGCCGGGTCGACCTGCACCTGGAGAACCGGGGGCGCTGGCGGTCGCCGGTGGTCGTGGCCCGCGATCCTTTCGACGGTGGCCGGCGCTGGGCCCGCTTCCGGGTGGCGCCCATCGACGCCGGCCAGGGCGGCACCGCCGCCTACCGCGTCCCGACCGACCGCCGCGGCGTCTTCCAGCTGGGCCCGATGCACATCGCCCGCCAGGACCCGTTGGGCCTGGCCACGCGCATCACCGACGTGGCCGGTACGGCCACGCTGATGGTCTACCCGCGCATCGACCGGGTCCGTCCCCTGCCCCACACCCGGGGCCACGACCCTCGCGGCGGTACCCGGCCCCAACCCGCCATGGGGCCCCAGGGCGACGAGTTCTACGCCCTGCGCCCGTACGTGGTGGGCGACGACATGCGGCGCGTCCACTGGGGTGCGTCGGCCCGGCACGAGGACCTCTTGATCCGCCAGGACGAGCTGCCCTGGCAGGGCCGGGCCGCGGTCGTGCTCGACGACCGCACCGCCCTCACCACCGAGGACGGTTTCGAGGTGGCGGTCTCGGCCGCGGCCAGCATCCTCGCCGCCTGCGTCGGTGCCGGCGCCGAGGTGCGCCTGCTCAGCACCGGCGGGGCCGACTCGGGCTGGGGCTCAGGCGTCCGCCACTTGGACGCGCTCCTGGAGCGCCTGGCCGAGATCAAGCCCAGCGGGGACGCGCAGGCCTCCATGGCGAGGGTGATGGCCGGTCTGGGCCGGACCGGCAGCGATACCGCCCTCGCCGTGGTCACCACGGCGAGGGCCAGCGGCCACGACCTCGGCCTCACCGCCCTGGCCCGCCGGTCCCACACCAGCACCACGCTCGTGCTCATCGAGGAATCGGTGCTGCGGCCACCGTCGGGACCGATGGCGCCGGCCCGGCCGGTGCCGCCCGTGGGCACGATCGTGCGGGTGAGCGACACCGAGCCTTTCGCGGCCGCCTGGGAGCGGGCTCTGCGCCTGGTCCGGGGCGGCGCCCCCAGCCGGGCGTCCCGGTGAGGACGGACGGAGGGACGACATGACGGCCGTCGCCCCGCCCCGGGCACCGGTCCAGGCCCGGCCGCCCCGCCCCGCCCCGACGCCGCCCCCGTCGGGGCGTCCCGGCCCGGCCGTCGGCCACCCCGACGACCTGGCCACCCTGTGCCTGACTGCGCTCACGGCGGCTGTCGGCGCCGGTGCCAACCGTATGTTCTCGGGCCCGCACGCCCTCCCCTACCTGGTCGGCGCGGCGGCCGTGGCCCACCTTCTGGCGTGGGCCGGTCGGCGACTGGGGATCGGTACCGCAGCCGCCGCCGTCAGCTCTGCGGTCACGGCCCTGCTGGTGACGATCTGGTTCGTCATCCCGGGGGCCACGACGTTCGGGGTGCCAACCCCGCGCACGTTCGGGGCCTTGTCCGACCTGGCCCGGACGGGACAGACCGCCTTCTCCACCGCCGTTGCCCCCGCCGTACCTACGCCCGGCTTCATCGCCGGATGTGTCGTCGCCATCACCCTCGCCGCCTTCCTGGCCGATTGGGCCGCGTTCAGGATGCGGACGGCCTTTGAAGCCTGCGTGCCGGCGCTGGCCCTGTTCGTCCTGGCCTGCGTGCTCGGTGCCAGGCAGGGACGGGCCCTGGCCACGGCCGGCTTCCTCGTCGCCGCCGGCGTGTTCCTGGTCGTGCAGCTGGCGGCCCTGGACGGGGAGCGGGCCAACTGGTTCGCGGGCCGGACGACCGGGGCCACCAGGTCGCTGGTGGCCACGGGTGGCGTCGTGGTGGCGGCCGTGACGCTGGTGGCGCTGGCGGTTGCCCCGGCCGTGCCCGGTTACGGCTCCAAGGCGGTCGTGTCTACCAAACACGACCTCAACAGCCAGTCGCTCGACCGCAAGATCGCCAGCCCTCTGGTCACCATCCACTCACGACTGGTGGACACCAGCGCCCAGGTGGTGTTCACCGTGCGGGCCAGCGCTCCGTCGTATTGGCGTCTCACGTCGCTCGACCAGTTCAACGGCGACGTGTGGTCGATCTCCGAGTCGTACTCGCACACCCGTGGCCGTCTGGGCCTGAGCGCAGCCGACGGCACTCCCACCGGTCCGACCATCGACGCCTCGTTCACCATCGGCCGTCTCGACTCGGTGTGGCTGGCCGCGCCCTACCTGCCTGTACAGGTGTCCGGCCTGAGCGGCGTGAGCTACAACCCGGAGTCGGGCAGCCTCATCCCGGACAAAGACACCTCTGACGGCTTGACCTACGGGATCCGCTCGGTGAAGCCGGACCCGTCGGCCGCGCAGCTCGCCCAGGCGCCCTTGGGCGTGCCCGCCGACATGGGCCGCTACCTCCAACTGCCGGCCGTCCCTGGCCCCGTCAAGGCTCTGGCCCAGAAGATCGTGGCCCAGGCCCGCACGCCCTACGAGCGGGCACTGGCCATCCAGAACTACCTCAGGACCTTCACCTACAGCCTCACCGCCGAGCAGGGCCACGGCACCAACGTCCTGGAGCACTTCCTGTTGCAGACCAAGACGGGCTACTGCGAGCAGTTCGCCGGTTCGTACGGCGTACTCGCCCGCCTGGCCGGCCTGCCCACGCGGGTGGCGGTGGGGTTCAGGGAGGGTGTCGACAACGGCAACGGCACGTACACGGTGCGCGACGAGGACGCCCACGCCTGGCCTGAGGTGTGGTTCCCGGGGACGGGGTGGGTGGACTTCGAGCCCACACCGTCGAGGGGCGCACCCACAGGTGAAGGCCACACCGGGGTGGCCCCGGCGCCCCCGGCACCCGACCCCGGTACCGCGGCCGGCGGCCCGGCCACGACCACCAGCCCGCAGACCACGGCGCCCACGGTCGGCCAGACGACCATCCCCGGCGGCAGGGAAGCGGCGGCTCCCTCTGCCCACCCCCACGCCAATGCCGCCACCGCCACGTTGGTGGCCATCCTGGTCGTGCTGGCATGGGTTATTCTCGTCTTCGGCCTGCTGCCGGCCGCTCTGGTCGGCGTGGTCGTGGGCCTCAAGCGGCAGCGGCGCAACGCCAGGCGGCGCCGGGCTACCACCCCTGAGGCCCGGGTCAGCCTGGCCTGGTCCGAGGCCCAGGAGACGTTGGACGAGAGCGGGGCCGGGCGCCATGCCGGCGAGACCATCGCCGAGTACGTCGTGCGGCTCAGCCGCGGCCACGGGTCCGGTTCCCGGGCCGGGCTGGCTCCCCAGAGCGACGCCCTCAAGGCCATGGGCGGTCTGGCCTCGGCCACCGCCACATCGGCCTACGCCCCGGATGGGCCCGGCCCCGAGGTGGCGGCACAGGCGGAGGACGACCGCGACACGGTGCTGGGGGCCCTGGCCGCGGCGCAGAGCCCGTGGCGGAGGGTGCGCACCGCAGCCGACCCGCGCCGCCTGTGGCCGGGCCGGTCCGCCGGGGCGGCTATTCCTCGCGCTTGAAGCGCTCGCGCAGGCGCTGGCGGGTATTGGCCAGGCTGTCGCCCAACCGCTTGTCCCGGATCGTGTCGTTCAACTGGTTGATGCCGGCCCGGCCGGCCTTGCGCACATTGTTGGTGAAGATCAGAGCGCTGGCTCCCATGACCAGGAAGCCGACGAAGGCCAGATAGGGGTTGCTGGCCAGTGTCAGCAAAAGAAAGGCCAGCCCGGCCACGAAACCGAGGGCGGCCAGCTTCATGTTGCGGCCCGCATGCTGGTACACGGTGGGGCTCTTGGCGATGCGTTCGGCGAACTCGGGATCAGAGTCGTAGAACGACCGCTCGATCTCGGCGTAGATGCGCTGCTCGTCCTCGGAAAGCGGCACGACCCGCTCCTCTTCCCGCTCGGTGGTGACCGGTGCAATCTTCGCGCTACGGCGCTGCGTCGACAACGCCGGAGTACACCTGCACCGTACCCACTCGGCGACGGTTTGGCCCACGCGGGTCGTCAGGTTTCCTGCCGCGGGCCCCACTGGGTGTCGCCCCGGTGCTTCACCCGCAAACCGCTCTCTGACACCAGGGCGGTCGGCCCCACGGCCGCGTCGCCGAATCGACGCCGGACCTCCTCGACCGCCTGGCTGGCCCGGTCCCATCCCGTGGGGCTGTGGCCGCCGGGCACAACGTCGTCGAAGCTCAACTGACGGTCGGGTGGAGGCACCAGCTGGGTGACGCCGACCCCGAGGAGCCGGACGCCGGGGCTGGTGTCGACCACGTCCAGCAGTGCGCACGCGGCCCGGGCCACGTCGGGGCCGTTGTCGGTGGCGGCGACCAACGTCCGGGACCGGGTGATCGTCACAAAGTCACCGAAGCGGACCTTCAGGGTGACGGTGCGGCCGGCCAGACCGGCCCGGCGCAGGCGGGTGGCCACGGCGTCGCTCTGCCGGACGATCTCGCCCCGCAGTGCGTCGGGATCGGCCAGGTCGCGCCCGTAGGTCTCCTCGTGGCTGACCGACTTGAGCGGGGCCTGGGCCACCACGGTACGGGCGTCACAGGCCCAGGCCAGGTCGTGAAGGTGGCGACCGAGCCCGGCACCGAGCGACGACACCAGGGCCTCCGGCGGCAGGGCGGCCAGGTCGCCGACCGTCTGGACCCCGAAGCGCTCCAGGCGGCGGGCGGTGGCCGGCCCCACTCCCCACAGGGCCCGGACCGATAGAGGATGCAGGAAGTCGACTTCGGTGCCCGTCGGGACGACGACGACGCCGGCGCCGGGCACCACGCCGTGAGGGGTGACCTTCGGCTTGGCCGCCTGCGACGCCAGCTTGGCCAGCATTTTCACCGCGGCCACCCCCACCGACGCCGTGAGCCCGAGTTGGCCCTGGATCCGTTGGCGGAGCTCCCATGCGATCTGCACGGCCGGTCCGAACAGGCGGCGGGCCCCGCGCACGTCCAGGAAGGCCTCGTCCAGGGCGATGCCCTCGACCACCGGCGTCATGGCCGTCAGCACCCCGTGCAGCTGCCGGCTCACCTCTGCATAGCGGTCGTAGCGGCCGGTGCGCCACACCGCGTCCGGGCAGAGCCGCCGGGCCCGGGCCGACGGCATGGCCGAGAACACACCCCGCACCCGGGCCTCGTACGAGGCGGCGGCCACCACGCCCCGGTCGGCGGCACCGCCCACGATCACCGGCCTACCGGCCAGGCTGGGGTCGTCGCGGATCTCCACCGACGCGAAGAAAGCGTCCATGTCGACGTGAAGGATGTGAAGACCGTCGTCGTCCTGGCCGCCAAGCCCGGCCGGACCGTCTGGGTGTCGCCCTGTCACGGCCCCAGTCTGCCCACCGGACAGAATGGTGCGGGGCAAGTGGCCCGACCGCAGGACGATGCCGGCGCCGTTCAGCGGGAGGGGGCGCGGCGGTGGACGAGGCGGTCCCGCACGCCCCACCACGTCACCAGCCCGAGCGCCTCGGCCACGATGCGCACCGACATCTTCGAGGTCCCCCAGGCCCGGTCGCTGAAGGCGATGGGGACCTCGTGGATCTCGCCCCCGATCTGGCGGACGCCGTAGGCGGTCTCGATCTGGAAGCCGTAGCCGTCAGCCCGCAAGGTGGCCGGGTCGAGCTTGCGGATGACTTCGGCCCGGTAGGCGCGATAGCCCGAGGTGGCGTCACTGACGCCCAGGCCGAGCACGGCCGACGCGTAGCGGTTGCCGTAGCGCGACAGCGCCCGCCGGTACCACGACCAGCGCGGGATGGAACCCCCCGGCACGTAGCGGGAGCCGATGGCCAGGTCGGCCCCGTCGAGGATGGCGCCGAGCAGCCGGGGCAGCGCCGCCGGATCGTGGGACAGGTCGGCATCCATCTCCACCAGCACGTCGAAGTGGCGCTCGAGCCCCCAGGCGAAGCCGTCGCGGTAGGCCGAGCCCAGACCGGCCTTGGCCGGCCGGCGCAGGACGTCGACGCCGCCGATGTCGTCGCCCACGGCCGCTGCCAGTCCAGCCGTGCCGTCCGGGCTGGCGTCGTCGACCACCAGGACATGGGATTCGGGAAGGGCGGCGCGTACGCGGCGAACCACCTCTTGGATGTTGGCGGCTTCTTGGTACGTCGGGATGACGACGAGGGGGAGGATCACCGAACTCTAGGATCGGCAGCCGTGCCCGACGACGACGCGCCGGTCTCGGCCCTCCCGTCGGTGGGGGCCCGGATCGCCGCCTTCGCCGCCATTGTGGTGGCCGGGCTGGCCGGCGCCCTCATCGGTGACGCCTTCGTGGGGCTCGAGTGCACCGGCGGCTGCTCCACCGGCCAGGGCATCGGTGCCATCGTCGGAGCCGTCGTGTCCGCGGCCGGGGTGGCCGTCGTCGCCGTCCTGGTGCTGCGGGCCATGGGCGAATGGCGCAGCTCCCCGTAGTGGGGACGAGGTCAGTCGTGACGATGTCAGTCGGGACGATGTCAGTCGGGACGATGTCGCACGACCACCGGCGATCCGTCCCCCAGCTGGCCCCTCAGGGGGTGATGATGCGGCGGAAGCCCTCGGCAAAGGGCACGCCCGCCACCAGGCCGCCCTGCTCGGCCCGGGCCCGAACGGCCGCCTCCAATGAGTCGGCGGTGTCGCCCAGCTGCGAGGCGTGGCAGCGCAGGGCGGCGGCCTTGGCATCGACGGACGAGGTGATGTCGACCCAGGCGTCGGGGGCCAGGGTGCCCGACAGGTAGGCCACGGCCACGCTGTGGGGCGGCCCGGCGTCCGGCTCGTACAGCGGGCTGCGGGCGTCCGGGGAGAGGGCGTCCATGGTTGCCCAACCGACGTCCCGGTGGTCGCGGTGATTGAAGTAGTGCTGCCCGAAGAACACCGCGGTGGGGTCCGGGCACAGCACCACCTCGGGCCGCAGCCGGCGGACCAGGGCCACGACCTGGCGTCGCAGCCGGACCGGTTCGACCTCCCCGTCGGAGTGCTCGAGCAGGGTGTGGCCGGCCACCCCCAAGGCGGCGCAGGCCCCGGTGATCTCCGAAGCCCGGACGGCCACCAGATCCGCAGCATCGATGCCCTCCGCGGCTGCGCCCTTGTCCCCCGACGTGCAGATGACCACGTGGATTCGGGATCCGGCCGCCGCCCAGCGGGCCAGCGTCCCCCCGCATCCCACTTCCGGGTCGTCGGGGTGGGCGTACACGGCGAGGGCCGAGGCCGGCACCCCGTCCACCAACTCGGCCACGGCCGGCGACCCTACCGGGGCTGCGCCCCGGCCCGACGAGCGGTCAGATCATCTCTTCGGCATAGCGAGCGGAGATGTCTTTCACCCACACCTCCGCACGCGGGCTGGCGTCATCCTGAGACCCGGTCCGGGCCTTCGCCCACCCTTGCGCCGTCAGTTCGACAAGCTCGAAGCGGCCATCACTGACCTTGTCGGTGCGGCGCGGAACTTGACGCAATCGTGTCGGTTCCTGGGCGCCGAGCGCCTAGCGGCGCGCCTTCAGGGCGCGGTGCGCAGCGCTGTTTCGGCGAGGGCCAGGCCGGCGTCGTCGACGTCGTGGTGGGTGACCAGGCGGACGACGCCGGGGGCCACGGTGCCGGCCAGCACTCCGTGGGCGGCCAGGTGGGCCAGGACCGCCTCCGCCCCGGGGCCCGGGGGCGCGAAGGTGACGATGTTGGTGCGCACCTGGGACGGGTCCAGGCCGGCGCCCGGCCAGCGCTCCGCCACCACCTCGGCCAGGCGCCGGGCCCGGGCGTGGTCCTCGGCCAGTCGGTCGATCATGCCCAGCGCCACCAGGCCGGCGGCGGCCAGCACGCCGGCCTGGCGCATGGCCCCTCCCAGGCGGTGCCGTTCCACCCGGGCCTGGGCCACGACCACCGCCGACCCGGCCAGCATGGACCCGACCGGCGCGCACAGCGCCTTGGACAGGCAGCACATGACGGTGGTGGCGCAGGCTGCGTAGGCCGCGGCGGGCGTCCCCGTGCTCACCTCGGCGTTGAACAGGCGGGCGCCGTCGAGGTGGACGGGCAGGCCCGCCCGCCCGGCCGCCGCCGCCACCGCCTGCAGCCGGTCGAGTGGCCACGGCGCGCCGCCGGCCTGCATGTGGGTGTTCTCCACGCACACCAGGGCGGGCGGGGGCTGGTGGTGGCGGCCCAGGGCCACGGCCCGCTCCACCTCGGCCGCCTCGAACGTCCCGTCGTCGTCGTCCACGGTGTGGAACTGCACGCCGGCGTTGCAGGCGGCGGCGCCGTTCTCGAAGGCGAGGATGTGCTGGCCCCGCCCGATCAGCACGACGTCGCCGGGCCGGGTGTGCAGCCGCAACGCCGCCTGGTTGCCCATGACGCCGGACGGGACGAACATCGACGCCTCCATGCCTATCCGTTTGGCGAAGGCGTCCTCGAGGGCCCGCACCGTCGGGTCCTCGCCGTAGACGTCGTCGCCCACGGCGGCGTCGGCCATAGCCCGGCGCATGGCCGGCGTCGGCTGGGTCACGGTGTCCGAGCGCAGGTCCACGCCAACCGGCATTGGTAGTCAGGGGCGCGGTGTCCGCACTGCGGACCCGGTTCCCCATCCCCCTTTCAATCCCTACGTGCGGTTTTCCCGCATACGGCTTACCGACGGTACGCCGCCTGCGGTATCGGATGGTGCCCATGAGCTTGTGCAGGCCCTGGTCGTGGAACCAGGTACGCGTCCAACCGCTCGCCTGGCCCGGCCGCCGGGTGCGGCCCCGCTTCTTGATGAGAAGCCGTTTGAGAAGACGCCCGCGGGGTCGCCCTCCTCGTCGACGACCTCAAGGTGCCGAAAGCCCTTCTCCCTCATGACCCGGGCGGGGCTTCCCCCTCTGGTGCACACCGAACGCAACTCGCGCACGCTCGGGCCGATCCGGCACTGTAACTCTGGGAGCGCTCCGCCGCTCGGGGGTGCCGCCGGACGGCACCCGGTGCGGCGGGCCGAGCCAGGGCGACCTGTCGACCATCTGGCGAACCCGCAAGGGATGCACAAAATGAGAGAAGCCCCGCCATCGGCGATGATGGCGGGCGTGTCGAACGTGACCGTCGCCGCCGATCTGCTGGCCGTCGCCCTGGACGTGGCCCTCGAGGCCGGCGCCCTCCTGCTCGAGGGTCAGCGCCGTGAGCGGGTGGTGGCCGCCACCAAGACCTCGGCCACCGATCTGGTCACGGAGGTCGACCAGGCAGCCGAGGCTCTGGTGGCGGACCGATTGGCGCAGCGCCGGCCCGGCGACGGCCTGGTGGGCGAGGAAGGCGGGGCCACCGAGTCGACGACCGGCGTCGTCTGGGTGGTCGATCCCATCGACGGCACCACCAACTACTTCTACGGCTACCCGGGCTTCTGTGTCTCGGTAGCGGCCGAGCTCAACGGCCGGCCCGTCGCCGCGGTGGTACACGACCCCCAGAGGGGCGACACTTTCCTGGCCAGCCTGGGCGGCGGCGCCTTTCTGCGCAACATGCTCGGAGAGCGGCGACTGGAGCTTCCCGCCACCGGCGGTCCGCTGGAGGAATCCCTGGTCGGCACCGGCTTCGGCTACGGCGCCGAACGGCGGAAGGTCCAGGGCGCCATCCTGGCCGGTGTGCTCGCCCGGGTCCGCGACATCCGCCGGGGTGGTTCGGCGGCGCTCGATCTGTGCTCGGTGGCCGCCGGCCGGCTGGACGCCTACTACGAGCGGGGCCTGAACCACTGGGACCACGCCGGCGGGATACTGATCGCGGAAGAGGCGGGAGCGGCGGTCACCACCCTGGAGGGCGGTCCTCCCACCGCCGATCGAACCATCGTCGCCGCCCGGGCCGACCTGATGGAGCCGGTCCTGGCCCTGCTGCGCCAGGCCGGCGCTGGCGGCCCCATGGCATGAGGCGTTGACCCCCATCCACCAACGGTCGCCGAGGGAGCGTTTCATCACCGTCTACGGCCGTATGCCGGTGCTCGAGGCTCTGCGGGACGAGCGCCTGGCCGTGGCCAAGGTGGTGATGGCCGGCAACGTCCACGGGTCTTCGGTCGACGACATCATCGCCGCCGCCCACCGGCGCGGGGTGCGGGTGGACCGCGCCTCGGCAGACCAGGTCACCCGCATCAGCCGCAACGGCCGCCACGATCAAGGCGTGGTGGCCGACGTCGAGGCGCCGGGGGTGGTCGAGCTGGGTGACTGGCTGGCCGTCCACCAGCTCAGCGGTATGGGCAACGTGCTGGTGCTCGACGGCATCACCAATCCGGCCAACGTCGGTCTGGTGCTGCGCACGGCCGCCGCCTTCGGGTTCGCCACGGTCCTCCCCCGGCTGGGGGTCCCCGGGCTGGGGCCGCTGGTGGTCAAGGCCTCGGCTGGCGTGGCCTTCTTCGCCACCGTGTTGCGGGCCCCGACGGCCATGCAAGCCACGGCCGCCCTGGCCCAGGCCGGCGCCCGCGTGGTGGGCCTGGCTGCGGATTCCGCCGAACCGGTGTTCCATCCCCTTCCCCACCCAACCGTGTTCGTCCTGGGTGGGGAGACGAACGGCGTGTCCGGTGTGGTGGCCGACCAGGTGGCCGAGTGGAGGGCCATCCCCATGGCCGTCGGGGTCGAGTCGCTGAACGTGGCCGTGGCCGCCGGCATCGTCTGCGCCGAAGCCGTCCGCCAGCGGGACCAGGCGCTTGGCGCCTGGTCCCGCACGATTGAGTCAAGTTCCGCGCCGCGCCGACAAGGTCAGTGACCGCTGTGTGACGGTGCAGGAGGGCCGCTCGGGTTCGAGGATGACGGCCAGCCCACGGACGCAGGATGCGCGCGTGGCATGCGGGTCAACAACATCGCTGCCCGTCGGGCTGGGGCGAAGCCCCGATGCCTAGCCCCAGAAGACCTCGGCCACGCCGTGCAGGAGGTCGGCATCGACGGTCTTGAGCTCACCGACGGCGTCGCTCAGCGGCACGCGGACGATGGCACCCGCCTGCAGCGCCACCATGTGACCGAAGGCGCCGTCGTGCACCGCCTCGATGGCGGCGATGCCGAAGCGGGTGGCCAGCACCCGGTCATAGGCGGTGGGAGTTCCCCCGCGCTGTATGTAGCCGAGCACCGTCACCCGCGTCTCGAAACCCGTGCGCTTCTCGATCTCCTCGGCCACCTGGGCTCCGACGCCCCCCAACCGGACGTGGCCGAAGGCGTCGACCCCCTTGTCGGCCACGCTGAAGCTGCCTTCCTTGGGCACGGCCCCCTCGGCCACGACCACGATCGACGCGTAGCGGCCCTTGGCGTGCCTGGCCTTCAACTTGTCGCACACCACGGTGATGTCGAAGGGCTCCTCCGGCACCAGGATTTCAGCTGCGCCGCCGGCGATCCCGGCATAGGTGGCGATCCATCCGGCGTGGCGCCCCATCACCTCGCACACCAGCACCCGGTCATGGCTCTCGGCCGTGGTGTGCAACCGGTCGATGGCGTCGACGGCAATCTGCACGGCGGTGTGGAACCCGAAGGTCACCTCGGTGGCCGAGAGGTCGTTGTCGATGGTCTTGGGCACACCCACCAGCGACACTCCGGCGTCGCCCAGCTTCGAAGCCACACCCAGGGTGTCCTCTCCACCGATGGCCACGACGGCGTCGATACGGTTGGACTTGAGGGTGGTCAGCACGCGGTCGACCCCGCCCTCGATCTTGTAGGGATTGGTGCGGGACATCCCCAGGACGGTCCCGCCCCGGGGCAGGATGCCGCGGCAGTGCTCCACGTCGAGCGCCATGGTCCTGTCGTCGATCAGACCCCGCCACCCGTCCTTGAAGCCGACCATCTCATCTCCGTAGACGGTCTCGCCTTTGCGGACCACGCCGCGGATTACGGCGTTCAGGCCCGGACAGTCGCCACCCCCGGTCAGTACCCCGACGCGCATCACGTACCTCCCAGGGGTCGATTGATGCCCGGATGTTAGGAGTTCGCAGTCAAGCAGCGTTACCGCGGTGCGAGGTCGATCTGCTCGCCCGGCTGCAGCGGCCGGCCACGCCGGCTGGCGAGCAGGCGTGCCACCACCGGCCGTATGTCGCCATCGGGATGCCGGGCCCGGCTGATGGACCACAACGAGTCACCCGGTTGGACGACGTACGCCTGGGCCACCGCCGGGTGCAGAGGGAGGGCGCCTGAGGCCGACCCGGCACCGGCGAGGGGTCGTTCGGTGCCGAGTCGGCCGATTGCCCACCCGACGGCGACCGCCAGCAGCAGGCCGAGGAGTACTGCGGCCAGATGCCGTCGACGCCGGACCACCACCGGCGAGGGGAGCCGGTGGGAGCGTTCGGGGGGGTGGAGCAGTCGGAGGGCGGGGCGGGCGCCGGGCCCGATGTGGCCTATATCCGGGTGGGCAACAGCCGCCACGGCAACCTCCGTCCGTTTCGTGTCGGGGCGAACGGGCGTTCGCCACTTCTACCATCAAACACGAACATCTGTTCGTCGTCAAGTGCGATCATGACCTCAGTGTGCGCCATGGGTGTGACAACCGGGTCGCCCTTGAACGGAGCCGCTCCGCCGGCCCGCTCGGCGCCGGCCCCCGAACAGGTGTTTGCCGTGGTCGGGCGGCACTGGTACCGTCGGGAACAGGCGTTCGACGGGAGTCGGCGCCCCGGAGCCGGACAAGGTGCAGCCGCCGGCAGGTACGAGAGCCATCGAGCAAGGACGGGAGATCCCATGACAGCCACGGTCCTCACAGGCAAGCGAAGGCAGATCCTCGACGTCATCGCCGAGCATCTGCGCACCCACGGCTACCCGCCGTCGGTAAGGGAGATCGGCGAGGCCGTGGGGCTCACGTCGTCCTCCACGGTGCACGCACACCTGGCCACACTGCAGCGCGAGGGCTTCCTGCACCGCGATCCCACCAAGCCGCGGGCCATCGAGGTGCGCTTCGACCCCGGGTCGGGGGCCACCGCTGACCGGCGCCCCGTCCGGCACGTCCCTCTGCTGGGTGAGGTGGCGGCCGGCACCGGTGTGCTGGCCGACGAGCACGTCGAAGAGATCCTGCCGCTCCCCGAGGACTTCACCGGCCCGGGCGAGCTGTTCATGCTCTGTGTCCGCGGCGATTCCATGGTCGACGTCGGCATCCTCGACGGCGACCACGTGGTCGTGCGCCGCGACGCCGAACCGAGAAAGGGCGATCTGGTCGTGGCCGGGATTCCCGGCGAGGAGGCCACCGTCAAGACCTGGTCCCGCAAAGGCGCCAAGGTGGTGCTCATCCCCGCCAACCAGGCACGGGGGTACGCGCCCATCGTCCTCGACCCGGCCGATGTGCGGGTCTACGGCAAGGTGGTCACCGTCCTGCGCCGGGTCGGCTGATCCGGCGGATCTTCAACGCGGTGGCCCCGCCCGTGCCCAGGGCCAGTAGCAATGCCAGTCCGGCGGCGGGGTACGGGCGGCGGCGGTCAGCCGCCAGCGAGGTCCGGGGCGTCGCCGTCTTCAGCACCTGCTCGGACGGCTCGGCCGGCGACGCCGTCGGGACCGTGACCGGCGTCGGTTGAGACGTGGCCGCCGGCGCCCCGGTGGTGGCCGGCGGCGGCGGCGCCGCCGTCAGAGCCGTCGGGGCCGAAGGTCGGGGGGGCGCCGCCGCCGGGGCCCCCCCTACCGCTGCCGACCCCGGTGGCCCCGAGCCGCCGGCCCCGGGCGCGGTGACCCCCCCGTGGCAGCCGG
>JBBSHS010000005.1:0-55904 GCA_038232515.1 Acidimicrobiales bacterium | reverse complement strand
TGGTGCCGGTCGCCGTTCATCCAACGGTGACGGTGCCCTTCAGGCCGCCCGCGTAGTCGCCCGGGACGTGGGAGCCGTAGATCACCGTGGCCCCCGCCTTGGCCGGGAAAATCCAGGTGACCTGCTTGGTCTCGCCGCCGTTCAGGTCGATCCGGTCCGACGTGTCAGCCATCTTCATGCTGTCCATGGGCATGCCTTTCATCACCTTCTCGTGCTCGTCCTGGGCCTTCTGCTCGCCGAGGACGAGCTCGTGGAGCGAGCGGTCGTCGTTGGTCACCTTGAAGGTGACGGTCTCTGCGGACCGGACGGTGACGGATGCAGGGTTGTACATCTTCGAGGACAGGATGTGGACATCGACGGTGCGGGCTGCCTGTGCCGCGTCACCCGCCTTTCCGACGTTGGCCGAGGTGCTGCTGCCGCAGGCAACGACGGCGACTCTCCGACGACGCCGAACAGGATGGGTCGTACCTTCACTTGTGCCTCCTTCGTACACCCGGTAGGCCCCCGGGTGCGCGGGCTACCTGACGGTGATGGCCAAGGGTGTGCTGACGGCGCCGTGGCCCGGTTCCTGCACGACGATCCTCCCCCGCCAGCGACCACCCATCGGGAACATGATGGCGACCTCGTAGATCCCGGGGTCGACCTCCCGGGCGACATTGCTGGCGCCCATTCCGGACATGCCTCCGGTCCCCCCCATGTCGGCCCGGATGCACACCGTGGCGCCCTCCACCGGCGCGCCATCGTGCATTACCGCCAAGTGGTACGACGTGGCGTTGACAGCCGGCGGTTCCACCAGTCTGGCGGAGTACGAAGGGTCGGTTCCCGCGGCCATCTGGCAATCCCTGGTGGGCACCTGTCGGAAGGAGACAAGCGCTATTACGAACGCGATCACAGCCGCTGCCGCCACGAGCATGAGCCGGCCGATTCCCGCCACTAAGTTGAGCCTACACTGTGCGCTTTGCCGCTATACCGCCAGTCCCAACTGAGGTGCGAGGATCGCCACATTGCCCGAGCCCGACTCCCATCTTGTCGCCCACACCGACGAAGGTCCGGCGACGGGCCCTCCGGCGGTGGAGGACACCCCTGCAGCGTCACCCACGGTAGGAGAGGACGCTAGGGCCTCGCCGCCTGTAGAGCAGGCAGCTGCTATGACTCCGACCGTAGAGAAAACGTGTGCCGCGGGCCCGGCCGACGAGGGGACGACGAGGGTGGCGCCGGTCGTCGGCCGCACCTCGACGACGGCACCGGCCGCTGAACCGGCCGAGGTCATCCGTACCGAGGGCCTGACCAAGACCTACCCGTCAAGCGGCGGGCGGCACGAGAAGGATGTGACCGCGGTCGACGGCCTCGATCTGACGGTGTGCCGGGGCGAGATCTTCGGACTGCTCGGCCCCAACGGAGCGGGCAAGACGACGACCGTGGGCATGCTCACCACACGGGTCATCCCCACGGCCGGCAAGGCCACGGTCAACGGTATCGACGTGGTGGCCGACCCGGCCCGGGCCAAGTACTTCATCGGGGTGGTCCACCAGGTCAACACCCTCGACCGCAGTCTCACCGTCTGGGAGAACCTGTTCTTCCACGGGCTCTACTACGGCATGAGCACCAAGGCGTCGCGAGCCAGGTCGGACGAGCTGCTCCAGAGGTTCCGCCTCACCCATCGGGCCGGGTCGCAGGTCCGAGCCTTGTCGGGCGGCATGGCCCGTCGCCTCATGGTGGCCCGCGCCGTGATGCACCGGCCGGCGGTGTTGTTCCTCGACGAGCCCACGGCCAGCCTCGACCCCCAGAGCCGCATCGCACTGTGGGAGATGGTGGGCGAGTTGCACGCCGAAGGCCAGACGATCCTCCTGACCACCCACTACATGGAAGAGGCCGACGCCTTCTGCAACCGGGTCGCCATCATCGACCACGGCAAGATCCTCGCCCTCGACTCGCCCGCCGCCCTCAAGCACAAGGCTGCGGCCGGAAAGGCGCCCGTGGGCAACGCCAAGGCGTGGTTGGCGCAGTTGCGGGCCCTCGAGCGGACCTCCGAGGCCCCGTCCGGCAACGGGAACGCAGCGCCGGACAACGCCGCTGTCGAAGCCGCGCTCATCGAGGTCATCAACGCGGCCGAGCGACACGGTCTCAGCCTCGACGACCTGGCCGGTCAGGTCACCTTGGAATCGGTGTTCATCGACCTCACCGGTAGGGACCTACGCGAATGACCGCCGTCTCCGTGCCCGTCGGGGTGGCGGCCGAGGACGCACCCAAGGCCAGGTCGGCCACGTGGGCCGCCTTCAAAGCGCTGCTGCTGCGGGACCTGACCGTGCTCGACCACGACCTGGCCGAGTTCCTGCCCAACACGCTCACGCAGCCGGCGATGCTGGTGTTCATCTTCACCTACGTCTTCCCCCGCATCGGCCAGGGCATCGGTGGCAGCAACAACGCCGGCCGGTTCTCCACCCTGCTGCTCGGGGGCCTGGTGGCGCAGTCCGTCATCTTCCAGGGCCTGTTCAGGGTGGCCCTGCCGCTGGCCCGTGAGTTCGACATCACCAACGAGCTCGAGGACCGGGTGCTGGCCCCTACGTCGGTGAAGACCATCGCCTTCGAGAAGATCTTCGCCGGGGCCTTGCAGAGCCTGTTCGCCGGCCTGGTGGTCTTCCCCGTGGCCGCCTTCCTGCCCTCGACTCCCATCTATCTCCAGGCCCACTGGCTGATCCTCGCCACCATCACGCCGCTCACCTGCTACACCTCCGCCGCTCTGGGATTGACCATCGGGACCCGCCTGGCGCCGCGGCTGGTGCCCCTGCTGGCCGGGTTCATCGCCCTGCCGCTCGGGTTCTTCGGGGCCATCTTCTACACGTGGGACGCTCTCACCCCCATCGCCTGGCTGAAGTACCTGGTCCTGGTCAACCCGCTCGTCTACATGAGCGAGGGGTTCCGGGCCGGGCTCTCCATCGGAGTCGTCCACATGGCGCTGTTGCCCGTCTACGCCGCGCTGATCGGCTTCGCGGTGTTGTTCACCGTGCTCGGGGTCACCGGCTTCAAGAAGCAGGTCATCTCCTGAACCCACCGATGCCGTAAGACCCGCCCCTCACTCCGACCGTGGCCGCGTTCACCACCGGCCACGGTCAAGGATGGGGCGCGGGCCCCTCGGGCGGCGGGAAGGGCACCGTGAAGGTGAGAGGGATGGCCACCGGCGGTTGGCCCGGCTCAGCCACCACCGCGCTCAACCGGTGCTCGGGTCTGTATCAGAGGGCCGCCGGTGGTTGGACGAGCTCGATGGTGACGCCGTCGGGGCCACGCAGGTAGGCGAGCCGTGACCCCGCCTTGGGGCCGGCCGACACGTCGATGGGGGCTGCGGACACGGCTACGGCACCGCAGGCCACGGCGTGGCCGCGGGCGGCATCCATGTCGTCGACCCGGAGACAGACGTGCACGTTGCCGGGATGGGCCGTGCCCGGGTCATAGGGCCCGTCGGCCCGGTCCAGGTACTGCAGGAGCTCGAGCTCTGCCCCTCCGGGCAGGTCGAGCCAACACGAGTCGATGCGGATGCCGGGGTATCCCACCATGACGCCGAGCTGGGGCCCGTCCAGGACCCTGCGGTGGCGCGACGGCGTACCCAGCAGGCGCTCCCAGAACCGGGCCGACCGGTCGAGGTCGACCACGGTGATGCCGATGTGGTGGACGGCGGCGAACCGTGGGACTGTCCGGCCATGGGGCTCGGTGCCCTCCGCGCTCATCGCAGGCCCTCGGCCTGTTCGATCTCGCCCAGCGCATCGTCGAGAAGTGCGACACCCCGCAGCGCCATCTCCTCGGAGATCACGAGCGGTGGCGTCAGCCGCATGATGGGCGCGGCTCCCGCCGTGAGGACCCCCCGCTGGGCGAGTGCCATCAGGAGCCGTCCGGCGATCTGGGGCGAGATCCGGGTCTTGGCGGCGCGGTCGGTGACCAGTTCCAGAGCCATGAGCATCCCCTCACCCCGCACGTCGCCGATCATGGGGTGGCGGGTCTGCAGGTCGCGCAGCGCACCCAGCATGGAGGCGCCCACGTGGCGGGCGTGCTCCAGGATGGTCCCGTCCTGCAGCATCTCGAGGCTGGCCCGGCCGGCGGCGCAGGCCAGGTTGCCGCTGGCGAAGGTGGACGCTCCTGCCCCCGGCCGTGCGAAGGGACCGCTGTCCAGCACCTCTCGCCGGGAGGCGATCAGCGAGATCGGGTATCCCGAGGCCACGCCCTTGCCGATGATGATGACGTCGGGGACCACGCCGGACTGCTCGAAGGCCCACATCGGCCCGGTGCGGCCCACGCCGGTCAGGATCTCGTCGAAGATGAGGAGCGCGCCCGTCCGGTCACAGAACCGGCGCAGGTGGGCGAGGAACTCGGGGGGCTGGGCGATGACGCCGCCGATGCCCTGCACGGGTTCAATGATCACCGCCGCCAGGTCGTGCTCGCTGGACTCGGCATAGACCTGGTCCAACAAGCGGGCGCACGCCACCTGGCAACTGTCAGGGCTGAGGTCCAAGGGGCAGCGGTAGCAGTAGGCGCTGGGGCTGTGCATGACCCCGGGGGCGAAGGGGCCGTAGCCCCACTTGAGCGGGAAGCCGCCCATCAGCGACATGGACCCGAGGGTGCGCCCGTGCCAGGCCCGGTCGAAGGCGATGAACTCGTGCCGTTTGGTGTACGACTTGGCCAACCGCAGGGCCGCCTCCACCGCTTCGCTGCCGGTGGAGTACATCTGGAAGGTCTGGAGAGCGGGCGGCAGGGTGCGGGCCAACGCCTCGAAGAACAGAGCCCGTGGTGGCGTGGCGAAGTCGAAGTAGTGGATCAGCTTGGCCACCTCGCCCTGGAGAGCGGCCACCACGGGGGCCGGGCAGTGGCCCAGGTTGGCCACGACCGCCCCCGAGGAGAAGTCGATGAAGACGTTGCCGTCGACGTCGCGCACCACCGCCCCATGGCCGTCGCGCAGCACGAGACGGAGGAACTGGGCCGCAGGCGACGAGTTGCGGGCGTGGGACACGGCGTCGCGGTCCCACAGCGCCACCGACCGGGGGCCGGGGACGTCGGTCCTGAGCAGGGGAACGGCGTCGTCGGGCAGGTCCCCAAGCGGGACCTGGCCGGGCGGCCCCACGATGGTCATCGGCGCATCAGCCTCCTCTGGCGTGGGCGGTCGTGTCGGCGGCTGGCACTAGGGGCTCAGCCGGTCCGGCCCGCGATGCAGGAACGTCACCTCGCGGACATCGTCCTCGCCCAACAACGACATCAGCATCCGGGTGAGGCCGAGTCCGAACCCGCCGTGCGGCGGGCAGCCGAAGCGGAAGCAGTCCAGGTAGTAGCGGATGGGGTCGAGCGGCACTCCGTGCTCCTCCGCCTGGGCCACCAGCACGTCGTAGCGGTGCTCGCGCTGTGAGCCGGTCGTCACCTCCATGCCCTTCCACAACAGGTCGAACCCCATGGCCAACGGCGAACCGGGCTGGGTGCGCATGTGGTAGAAGGGCCGCGTCGCCTCCGGGTAGTCGGTGACGAACACGAAGTCGTGGCCCTGCTCCCGGGCCACGTGCCGGCCCAGGGCACGCTCGCCGGCGGCGTCCAGATCGCCGGGCGGCTGGATCAGGTGAGGCGCCGATGCCTCGACGAGCCGGCGGCCCTCCTCGAGCGGCACCCTTGGGAACGGGATCTCGGGGACGTGGACCTCGACGCCGAACAGACGGGCGATCTCGTCGCCGTGATCGGCCTGAACGGCGCTGACCACGTGGCGCAGCCAGCGCTCCTCGAAGTCCATGACCTCTTCGTGGGAGTGGACCCACGACAACTCGACGTCCACGCTGGTGAACTCGGTGTCGTGGCGGGACGTGGCCGTCGGGTTGGCACGGAATACCGGGCCTATCTCGAAGACCCGCTCGAAGCCGGCGGCCATGGCCATCTGCTTGTAGAACTGGGGCGACTGCACCAGGTAGGCCTGGCGGTCGAAGTACGGGACCGTGAACAGCTCCCGACCGGTGCGGTTGGGGTTGGGCCGCAGCTTGGGCGAGTGCAGCTCGATGAAGCCGTGCTCCGCCCAGTAGTGGCGCATGGCCCGCTCGGCGGTGGTCTGCACCTCGAAGACCAGGAGGTTCCGCGGCCGCCTGAGATCGAGGAACCGCCAGTCGAGCCTGTGCTCTAGGGGCGACCCGACGCCGATCGGAAGGTCGGCGGCCACCGGCCCGCTCTCGACCAGCCCGTCGACCAGCACCATGACGCCCGGACCGCCGGGGTCGCCGGCATCGGCGGGCACCACGGTGCCGGTGACCTCGATGGCCGCTTCCCGCCTCGGCGCCGACACCACGTCGGCCGGCGCCACCAGCCGTGCCGTGCCGGTCCGGTCCCGGAGCACGACCAGCCGGCGGCCCTGGTGGTCGGTCACGCGGTCGACCCATCCGCACAACCGCACCCGGGCGTCCATCCTCTTGGCGACGTCAGCAGCCATCGTCCGTTCCATCATCGGCGCCCTCAACTACGGTCGGCCGACACGGGTGCCGGCCAGCGGCGCCCGCTCGCGGTCCAGCCGCTCCAGCAGCCTCACCGCCTCGTCAGGACCAGGCATGGCCAGGAACTCCTGTTGGATGACCCCGGCCCGCTCCCGGTAACCGGGCTCGTCCAGCAGAGCCCGCAGCTCGACGCCGACGGCTCGGGCGTTCACCTCGTCAGGCAGGAGGACCCGTCCTGCGCCGCTGGCTGCGCAGGCCCGGGCGTTGTGGAACTGGTTGGCCCCCTGGGGCAGTATGAGGATCGGCAGCCCGTGGCCCAGGATGTCAAGGATGGCTGTGCCGCCCTGGTTGATGACCACGTCGCAGTGGGGCAGGATCAGCGACTGGGCGATGAACCGCTCGACGTGGACGTGGTCGGGCTGGGGCCCGAGGTCGGCGGGGTCGTTGTTGTTGCCGACGGTCACGATCACGTTGAGCGGCTCGTCGGCCAAGCCGCCCAGTATGGCTTCGAACACCCGCTTGTCGCGGTTGAAGACCGTGCCCAGGCTCACGTAGACGGTGGGCCGCCCGGCCAGGGTCCCCATCCAGGCCGGGAGCTCGCCTTCCCCGGGCCGGGCGTTGCTCAAGTTGTGGGCGGGGTGGGCGACCGGCACCTGGCCGATCTCCTCGTTCTGCAGGCTGGGCGGGCACACGTCGAGGTACAGATAGCGGAACAGACCGCCGAACCGCCCGGGCTCCACTCCCAACTCGTCGCCAAGGGGGGCCAGGACCTCCGCCGCCAGGCGGGCCATAGCCAATGGGCGCAGGATGCCGACGCTCTGGTCGGCGTAGGGGACGCCGAGCTTGGCCGCCACCATCGGGCCGGCCAGCTCGGTCTCGTCGTGCACGAGGACGTCGGGCCGCCAGTCACCGACGATCGGGACGAGGTCCCTGGCCCTTGCCGGCGCCGCTACCCCGGCCAGCATTCTCGGGACGAACGACTCGAAGCGCTCCGGGCCGGGCGGCAGGTTGGCCTCGGCATAACGTCGCCCGGCCTCCTCCAGCTGTTGGGGGAGGGTGATCCCGGCTGCGAAGGCGGCGAAGCCGTGCCTATGTATCGAGGGGCCGAGCTCGCCGGCGGTGGCGAAGGCCACCTCATGGCCGGCGTCGGCGAGGGCCCGCGCCAGCGGCAGCATGGGCAGGAAATGGCCGGTGCCCGGCAGGCACGTGCAGAGGACCCTCACCGGCCGGCGGCCCAGGGAGTGCCTAGCCGCTTGGATATTACAGTGGCCCAACACATATGACTGAGGACTCTACGACGCGACTGGTGCTGCTGGGAACCGCTGGTGGCCCACTTCCGTCACCGTCGAGGTCGGGCATCTCCCAGGCGGTGGTGGTCGCCGGCCGGGTGTTCCTGATCGACTGCGGCAGCGGCGTCACCCGCCAACTGCGCCGGGCCCGGCTCCTCACCAGCCTGCACGAGGTCTTCTTGACCCACCTCCATTCCGACCACGACTGCGACTACTTCAACCTGTTCCTGCTGGGCTGGCCCGTGTTGCAGTGGAACCCGGCCGTCCACGTCTACGGCCCGGGCCCGGCCGGCGGCCTGGACGCGCTGCCGGCCGACCCGCCCGACCGGGCGATCCCCGTGGTCACGCCGGCCCGGCCCACACCCGGCCTGGCCGTGTTGACCGACCGCCAGATCGAGGCCCACGCCTACGACCTGAACGTGCGCATGCGGGAGGCGGGCCGGATGGACCTCACGACCATGGTGGTGGCCCACGAGATCGCCGTACCGGCCGATATCGGGGCCCGTGGGCCGGACAGGGTGGCACCGCCGATGCAGCCGATCGTGGTGAGGGAGGACGACACCGTGCGGGTCACCGCCATCCTGGTCGACCATGCGCCGGTGTTCCCCTCCTTCGCCTACCGATTCGATACCGAGGCCGGGTCGATCGTCCTGTCGGGGGACACAGCACCGTCACCCAACCTGGCGGCGCTGGCCCGGGACGCTGACATCCTGGTGCACGAGGTCTATTCCGACCACCGGGTGGAATCACCGCCGCAAGGCGATGAGAGCTGGGAGGAGCAGCGCCGCGACCACCACATGCGCACGGCCCATACACCGCTGAGCCAGGTGGGAAGGGTGGCCGCCGAGGCCGGCGTCCGCCGCCTGGTGCTGACCCACTTCATCCCGGGCGACGACGCACTGGCCGACGAGCACTGGAGCAGGGGCGCTCAGACCGGCTTCGACGGGCAGGTGATCGTGGGTCACGACCTCCTCGAGCTGACGCTGTGACGGACGCCGGGCCCTTGACGATGGCCCATCCGCGGGCGACGGTGGTCGATCTGGTCGAGGCGCAGGTGGCGCGTACCCCCGATGCGCCCGCCGTTGCCGCTCCTGGTCATCGCACGCTGACCTACGCCCAGCTGGACGCCCGGGCCAACCGCCTGGGCGCCCATCTGCAGGCCTTGGGCGTCGGCCCCGACGTGCCGGTGGCGGTCTTCGTGGAGCGCTCGATCGAGATGGCCGCCGCCCTCCTGGGCATCCTCAAGGCGGGCGGAGCGTGCCTGCCCCTGGACCCGTCGTCTCCGACCGAGCGGGTGGCCTACATGCTGGCCGACGCCCGTGCCCCCGTCGTCCTCACCCAGCAGCGGCTGCTCGACCGCCTGCCCGCCCATGACGCCCGGGTGGTCTGCCTCGACGCCAGCCGGGACGAGGCGCCCGGCGACGCCAGCGTGGCGCCGGCGCGGTCGGCCACGCCCGACCACCTCGCCTCTGTGATCTACACCTCAGGCTCCACGGGCCAGCCCAAGGGGGTCATGCTGCCCAACGCCGCGCTGGTCAACCATCACGTCGCCGTGTCCCGGCTCTACGAGCTGAGGCCGGGCGACCGGGTCCTGCAGTTCTGCTCGATCGGTTTCGACGTCAGCGTGGAGGAGATGTTCCCCACGTGGTGCTCGGGGGCCACGGTGGTGTTCCGCGACGACGCCATCCCGGTCCTGGGCCGCTCCTGGATGGAGTGGCTCCGGCGGGCGCGGGTCAACATCTTGAACCTTCCCACCGCCTACTGGCACGAATGGGCCCGCGATCTCCACACGGGGGGCCACCGAGTGCCCGAAGCCGTGCGGCTGGTCACCGTGGGAGGTGAGAAGGCGCTGGGTCGTGCCTACCGCACGTGGTTGGAGGTGGGCGGCGACCGGCCCCGCTGGGTCAACGCCTACGGCCCGGCCGAGGCCAGCATCATGGCGACGTTCTTCGAGCCCCGGGCCGGCGGCTCCGGGGAGCCGGATTGGGACGACCCACCGATCGGCCGCCCCATCGCCAACACCACCGTGCACGTGCTCGACGGGGCCGGCCGGCCGGTGGCGCGGGGTGTGGCCGGCGAGCTCCACATCGGGGGGGTCGGCCTGGCCCGGGGCTACCTGAACCAACCCGGCCTCACGGCCGAGCGGTTCGTCCCCGATCGCTTCGGTGACGAGCCCGGGGGTCGCCTGTACCGGACCGGCGACCTCGTGCGCTGCCGGCCCGACGGCAACCTCGAGTTCGTGGGCCGCAACGACCAGCAGGTGAAGCTCAGGGGCTTTCGGATCGAGGTGGGCGAGGTGGAGGCGGCCCTCATGGCCCATCCCGGCGTGGGCGACGCCGCCGTCGTCGCCCGGGAGGACACTCCCGGGACCAAGCGCCTGGTGGGTTACGTCGTGCCTGAGCCGGACGTGTCCCTCACCGGTCCTCAACTGCGACGGTTCCTCGGCGAGCGCCTGCCCGGGTACATGGTCCCCGCCGCCTTCGTCGTCGTGCCGGGCACCTTGCCGAAGACCCCCAACGGCAAGGTCGACCGGCAGGCCCTGCCCAGCCCGGACCTGAGTCGACGGCTCGACGCCGTCGCCGCCCCGAGCACGTCGACGGAACAGGTTCTCGCCGCCATGTGGGCCCAGGTCCTCGGTGTGGACGCGGTGGGCGTGGACGAGGACTTCTTCGACCTGGGCGGCCATTCGCTCATGGCCACCCAGGTAATCGCCCAGGCCCGCGAGGTGTTCGGCGTGGAGCTGGCGCTGCAGGCCATCTTCGAGAGCCCCAACGTGAGGGATCTGGCCGCCCGACTGGACGGTGAGCGAGCGAGCGGACCTGAGCTGCCCCCGCTGGTCCCCCAACCCCGCAGGGCGGGGGCGGCCATCCCCCTGTCGCTGGCCCAGGCGCAGATGTGGGGGCTGGAGGCCCAGGCGGTGCCGCCCGGCCTGTACAACGTCACGGTGCAGCACCGCTTCGACGAAGCGGTGGACATCGCCCTGCTGAGCGATGCCCTGGCCCAGCTGGTGGCCCGCCACGAGACGCTTCGCACCAGCTTCACCGTCGATTCGGGTCAGCCGGTCCAGTCCATCGCCCCCTCAGCGCCGGTCGACGTGGCGCTCACCGACCTGAGCGCCATTCCGCAGGACCAGCGCCACCGCCAGCTCCTTCGGCACATCGCCGAAGAGGACGCCACCGCGATCGACGTGGGCGTGGCCCCGTTGTTCCGGGCCCGCCTGTTCCGCACGGGCGGCGGGGCGGCGGTGCTGACGGTGACGTTCGACCACATGATCTGTGACGGGACGTCGGCCTACATCTTCCTGACCGAGCTGGACGACACGTACACGGCACTGGCCCAGGGTAGGGCGCCGGTGCTGACCCCCTTGCCGGTGCAGTACGCCGACTTCGCCATCTGGCAGCGGCGCTGGCTGACCGAGGATCGCCAGCAGGCTCAGCTGGCGTACTGGAAAAACAAGCTGCGGGGCATGCCCCTGGGGCCTGCCGTACCGCTGGACGGCATTCCCACGGTGCCCACCAGGCGCATCGCGGCACGCGACCTGGCCGTCGCGGCCGAGACCTACGGGCAACTGAAAGACCTGGCCCGGTCGTCTCGCAGCACCATGTTCATCGTCGCCGCCGCCGCCGTGAAGTCCGTCCTCAGCGTGGTGGGGGGACTGACCGACATCGTCGTGAGCACGACGCTGAGCGGTAGGCAGCGGGCCGAGTTGGAAGGGGTCATCGGCGTCTTCGCCGGGATCGGGCGGGTGCGAACCGACCTGTCGGGCGACCCGACGTTCGAACAGGTCGTGCTGCGCACCCGTGAGAGCGTCCTGGGGCTGTTCGAGCACCAGGACGTGCCGTTCATGAGGGTGCGCGAGGCGCTGTTACCCGGCTTCCCGACCTCGGGCCGCTCTGCCGGCGATGGCATGAGCCCCGGCTCCCATCCGCTGGCCGTGCTGCCGGTGGACCTGCAGTACTTCCACACCGGCCAGGACGGCTGGGCGCCGGGGCTGGGCGTGGTCGAGCGGCCGGGCCCGGACAAGGGCCCCGACGAGCTGTTCTTCCGGGGCCAGCTCCATCCGCTCGGTATCACCCTCCTCGACGACGGCACGCAGCTGTGGGGTGAAGTCACGTACAAGACCGACTTCTACGCCGAGCAGACGATCGAGCGCCTGGCGTCCGGCTTGGAGCAGGCTCTCGAGGCCGTCGCCTCCCGTCCCTCCATGCCCCTGCGTGGGCTGGCGGCGACGGTCGGGCTGGGCGCCACTCAGCCGTCGGCGGCCCACAGGCCGGTGGGTTCGTGGTTGCTGGAGCAGTAGGAGGGCCGCCTCTGACCAGCCCTACGTTTGAGCCGGGGACCGTCCGGGAACTCTCAGGCCATGCCTCAAGTTGACCCTGAAAGCGGAGAACCGATGTCCGACGACCCTGATGCTGGCTCCAAGCAGCAGCGCGGCGGCAAGAGCGGTGACGATCTGCAGGAGGGAGCCAATCCGACCGGTTCTCCAAGCAGCACCCGTGACTGGGACACCCCCGAGTCGCCCGACAAATAGTCGCGCCAGAGAGGACCTGGCGTGGCGCCAGGTCTCGAGGTTGTGGCCGATCCTGCCGAGGTGACGCCAGTGGCCATCTTCGCCGACGGGGTGACCCGGCTCTATCCGGCCTGGGTCAGGACGACGGTGATGCCGGTGGTCGAGGTCGGTCTCGAGCCCGCCTGTGCGGCGGAAGGTCGGCTGGTTTCTTCGGCTACGGCCCGGCGACGGCGGGAGTTTGCCGCCGGTCGGGCCTGCGCCCACGCCGGACTGCAGGCCTTGGGCGCGGGCGACGGCCCGATCGGGATGGGGTCGGCCCGTGAGCCGCTGTGGCCTCCAGGCGTGGTAGGCAGTATCTCGCACGCGGGCACGGTGGCGGGCGCGGCTGTGGGCCGGGATGCCGACGCTTGGAGCCTCGGACTCGACATCGAGTGCCTCGACCCGCCGCTCTGCCCCGACGTCGAGCGGCTCATCCACGCTGACCCGGGGAAGCCACGTCCGGGCGGCCATCTGCTCGAGCGCCACCGCACCAAGATCGCCTTCAGCGCCAAGGAATGCGTCTTCAAGTGCCTGTACCCCCGCACCCGGTGGCTCCTCGACTTCGTCGACGTGAGCGTGAGCATCGACCTTGGTGCCCGCCGCTACACGGCCGCCGTCAGCCGCCGCTTCCGGGTGCCGGGCCCGGACGTCGGGGTGTTGGACGGCCAGTTCGCCATCCGTGACGGCTACATCTTCACCAGCCTGTGCATCCCTGCCGCTAGTCCCTGGACCGGGGCTGCGAACGCCGCCGGCCCGGACCACGCTTGGGGCTGAAGTCCCTCCTACCGCACCAACCCCTGCGCGAAGCGGCGGATCGAGTCGGCCACGGCAGCCGGGTCCTCCATGGGGCCCAGGTGGCCGAGCCCTCCCAACACCTCGGTCCGGGCGTCGGGCAGCAGCCCGCCGAGCGCCTCGATCTCTGCCCCGCCCACGGCGTCGCTCTGGGTGCCGTAGGCGACAAGAACGGGGCACCTGACCTCGGCCAGATGGGCATAGCCGTCGTGGGCCGTGGCCATCTCGTACACGCGGGCCTCGTCCTCGGGTCTGCACTTGAGCTGCACGGTGCCGTCGGGCCGGTCGACGAAGCCGTGGTCGACGTAGACGGCCAGGACCTCGGGCAGCCAGGCGCTGAAGGGCGGCTTGGACGCGTAGGAGGCATGGGCCTGCTCCCTCGAGTCGAAGACATCGCGGCGACGCCGGGCTGCGGCCGCCAGCCAGTTGGAGGCATCGCGGCCGAGCGGCGGATCAGCGGGGACTACGACCGGTTCGAAGCAGTAGATGGCGCCGAAGGTTCCTGGACGGGACTGCTCGGCCAGCAGCATGGCCGTGCCCCCGGACGAATGGCCGACACCAAGTGGTCCGTCGAGACCCAGGCCGTCGACCACGGCCAGGATGTCGCGCCCGAACCCCCGCCAGTCGAAGTTGAGATCGAGCGGCCGGCCCGAATCCCCGTGCCCGCGTTCGTCCAGGCTGACGCAGCGGAACCCGTCGGCCAGCCGGATGCCGACCGGCCTCCATACCAGACCGTGGAAACCGGTGGCATGGGCGAACACCAGCGGCGGCCCGGTCCCGCCCAGGTCGTGGACGGCGATATCCACACCGTCGGTCGTCGGCACTCGCCGGCTGCGACCGCCGGCCTGCACCTTGTCGACGTTGTCGCCGGGCTCAGAAATCGACACCGTGGGCGAACCACGACGTCGGGAACTTTTCGGTGATCCGCATCACCGGGCGTTCGCTGACATGGATGCGGTAGGTGCGGAAGACGAGATTGGAAGCGGGATCCACACCGAAGTGCTCGGCGCAGTCCCCGGCGGGCTCGAAGCCCAGGCCCACGATCTCCCGGAACGTCTCGATCCGGCCGCTGGACAGAAGCTTCCCGATGGGCCTGCCCGTCTCCAGGAGTCCCTCCAGGACTGTGGGCGGGAGCCAGTCAGGGGCTATGACGGACTCAGCATGGATGAAGTTGGTGCCGCTCTTGGAGCCCTGTAGGAGAACCGTGCGGTGCAGCAACCGGCCTGGTCCGTCGGTCCCCAGTCGGGGCGTCGTCTCGGAGCTGTCGCCGCCGAAGGATTGAGCCAGCTTCACGACGCGGATCGTCTCGCCGGTGTAGACCTCGACCACGTCGGTCACGGTGCCGTCCGTCATCAGCAGGACCCGCTGGAACGGGTTCAGCGAGGACTCGCCCTCGCTCAACGACCAGAACACGTCCAGCAGCGTTTCTCTGCCAATCACTGACTCCGCCCCCCGTTCACACCGGACGGCACGGCACCGTCGCGGCTCGGCCACACGCCGCCATGACGGAGGCAACAACACCACCTGCGGTCACAACGACCGTCACGGGACCTGAAGCCGTAGCTACGGTACACGTAGATGAGTGGCTCCTGTAGTCGGGACCACTGTCCGCGGACCGTGCAGCCGGCCGGGATCAGTCCCTCCCACCGCCCAGAGCGTCCCCGATCTGTGCCTCGCCGATCTTGGCGTCGTCGAGAGCATCGGCCGTCGTCGGGCCGCTCCCCTTGGCCGGCTCGCCCTTCTCGTTCTGGCCCACCACGACGACGCTCTCGTTGCCCTTCCCGTCGAACACCGACATCTGAGGAGGGCCGACGCCCTCCTTGGCGAACGGGGCACGCACGCCGTCACCCGCCGGGGCACGGTGCTTGGGCTTCTTGCTGGGACCCATCACGCCTTGGCGGTCTTCGGCGTCAAAGGCGTCCGTGAAGGTGGCGCCTGAGTAGTCGGCCTTGTGCACGTCGTCGTTTTCTTCATTCGATCCCATGCCGGCAGTCCTACCCGGGGCGACCCGGCCCGGAAACCCCGATCGGCCCCCCAGCTCGGCATGGAACCGCTCGCAGTATCCGGCCAGGGTGCTCGAAACCTCGGAGGAGGACACGCCGAACTCGGCCAGGGCGTATTGGTGGCGGCCGTGGTGGGCCTGGGGGTTCTCGGCCAGCCACCGCTGCATCACCGCCGTCGCGCCCGGGCCGAGGGACCGGCCCAGCCGGCCATACAGATCGACGACGGCACCGACCGGGTCGCTGACCAGCGCGGTGTAGGAGAGGTCGACGAACTGGTCGCGGCTGCGTCTCTCCCGGGCCCGCATGGCCCGTCCCAGGGCCGTCGAGCACCGGCCCAGGGCGTGCCTGCCGATGTCCAAGGGTGATACCCGCTCGCAGTGAGGGGCCCGCACGGCACGGACCAGGCTGGCGTACGAGGCGAGCGCCTCGGCCGGCTGGCGATGGCAGTGGACGACGAGGGCGTCGGGAAAGGTGTCCAGGACGGTGTCCAGGTAACCGAGGTGGCCGGGCGACTTGAGCATCCATTGACGCCCCTTCTGGCCGGACCTGGCCAGCGCCTGGAGCTGGAGCTTGTAGTACCCGTATTCCTCGACCAGGTCGGAGCCGTTCAGCCAGACCGAGTACGACTCGGCCTGGAACATGTCGTCGAAATGCTGGCTGGCAAAGGCGTTCTGCAGCAGGGCGTCGCATTCCTCGGGGCCTCGGGCGGTCGAGTGGTGGATGGCCCGCAAACCGGGACTCAGGGTGTACAGCCGGTCCAGCCATTTTCCGGCCTGTCGCACCAATGCCTCCTCGGCGCCCGGGCCAGAGCCGACGGGCACGGGGTGGAGCCCTTCCCAGAACCGCAGCACCCGATTGTCGGCATCCAGGGACAGCAGGTTGTGCAGCATGGTCGTACCCGTTCGGGGCAGGCCGGTGATGAAGACGGGAGAGGCGACGGGCTGGTCGACCGTGCCCGGGTTGGCGGTGAGAAAGGCCTGGAGGTAGAGCTGGTTGCGCAGGTGCCGGACGGCGACCTTGCGCAGCAACCCCCAGCCCGCGGCGGTGAGATGGGCGGTGGCCCGGCACGAGCCGATCAGGAGCTCCAGCGTGGCCGAGAACGAGTGGTCCCCCCAGTCGGTGAGCCCCGAGGCGGTGCTGGCCTCGTCCATGAGCCGGGCCACCGACATGCCGTCGTCCCGCGGCGTCAGGCTCATCGTGGGCGCAGACGTTCTACCGGGCCCCCGGACGCCGCCACCAGAGCCACAAGAGCGGGGCGGTCGACCTTTCCGATCTTGGTCCTGGGGATCCGGTCCACCACCGCCATCTCGTCGGGGAGCTTGTGGCGGGCCAGCGACAGGCCGAGGAAGGCCCGCAACTCGGCCAGGGCGGGGCGGTCGCTCTGCGCAGCGACGATGCAGGCGCAGATCGCCTCGCCCAGCACGGGGTCGGGTGTGCCGACGACAGCCGCGTCGCTCACGGCCGGGTGGTGGGTGATGGCCGTCTCGATCTCGCTGGGCGACACCTTGAGGCCCCCGCGGTTGACCAGCTCCTTGAGCCGTCCGAGCACGTAGAGCCGTCCGTCCGGATCGATCCGACCCAGGTCGCCGGTGTAGTACCACCCGTCCGTGGCCGAGTCCGGCGCCCGCCAGTAGTGCACGGGCCTGCGGGCCCCGAAGGCGATCTCGCCGGTCTGGCCGACGGGCAAAGGCGTGTGGTCCTGCGGGCCCACGACGCGTACCGTGCCATCGGGCGGCTCGTTGTCGGGCCCCACGAACACCGTGGAACCCACCGAGCCGTCCAGGATGTCGCCACGATCGGTCGTTCGGGTCGTGAAGTTCTCGCTGCACCCGTAGACGTAGAGAATCTCGGTGCCGAGCGTGTCGTAGATGCACTCGGCCAGGTCGCGGGGAAGCTTCGAGGCGGCGGTGACGGCCCAGCGCAGGCTGCGCACGTCGGTTGGCTGGCGGTCCAGCTCATCGAGGAGAAGGGTCAGATGGGTCGGCATGCCGGGCAGGACGGTGACGTGCTCGTCGGCGATCAGCCGGAGCGCTTCTGTGGGCGAGAACCGGTCGAGGAGCACGAGCCGACCGCCGCTCAGCAGGGCCAGCTGCGACAGCCGCAGGCCGAAGACATGGGCCATGGGCAGATAGACGAGGTGGACGTCGTCGGGGCCGGGCGTGAAAGCGTCGGCGAAGAACTGCATCTTGGCCCAGCAGGCCGGCAGGGTCTCCATCACGGCCTTGGGCCGCCCGGTGGTGCCCGACGTCAGCAGCAACAGGCCGGTGTCGTGCCGGTCGCCGCCCTCGGGCGCCAACGGTGCCGGCCCGGGGCCGGCGGACAGGAGGGCGGCGAGCGGCAGTGCGCCGTCGACGTCGGAGGCTGGGTCGTCGCCGCCGGCGTGGATCACGAGCGCCGTGCCAGGCCTGGTTTGGTGCACGGCCCTCAGTGGGGCGGTGGGATCGGCCGACCCGGAGGGTGGCTGGAAGACCAGCACCTTCGCCTCTGTCCGGTCGACCAGCCACGACAGCTCGGCCCCGGTGAGGTCGTTGTCGGTGCCGGCATGGATGGCGCCGCACGCCCAGGCCGCGTTGATGGCGATGACGTGTTCCGGCCCGTTGCGAAGCTGGCAGACGATGCGGTCGCCAGGTTCGACTCCGAGGTCCAGGTAGGCACGAGCCAGGCTCTCGACCTTGGTCCACAGCTCGCCATAGCTCATGGTGGACCCACCGGATGTGACGGCGGCGCGGTCCGGCCACTTCTGGCAGGCGGCCCGGAGGCTCGGCTGGAGCTGGTCGACGTGCGGGGTCATGGCGTGAGGAGCCAAGGGCTGGCCGGGGCCCGGCACGTCTGCGAGAGGGGTTCGAAGGCCGGCGAGAAGCGTGGGTCGGCGGGGAGCCCGGCCAGATCTGTCGACACGGTGGCACAGGCGACGTCGGCATCGCCCAGCAGTTTCTCCCAGTGCCGAGGAGTGCCAGCCGCCATGCTGTCGGCCAGTCTCTGCTCCGTGTCGCCACGCGACCGGCTGTGACCGTCCACGCCGCAGACCTCACACAGCCGCTGATAGTCCGAGTCGCCTTCCAGGCTGACGACCAGCGAACCGCCATCGGCGTCGATGGGCCGGTCCAGGGGCCCCCAGACCGGCCTCCCGTCCGGGCGCTTCGGGTCTCCCCCTTCGGCCAGCCTCTCGAGCACATGGGCCTGCGACGCCATCGCCCCCTCCAGGAGCGAGGTGCTGACCGACACGCCCCGATCCGTCATCTCCTTGACCAACAGCCCGGCGAGGATGCCCTGACAGGTGACCAGGGCACCCATGCAGTCGGTGAGCAGGACCCGGCTGGTCAGTGGAGGGTCGCCCACGGGGTTGAGGCCGTCGCCGAACCCGGCGTACGCCTGCACCAGGAAGTCGGTGCCGATCAGGTGGGCATTGGCGCCCGCCTCTCCCCATCCCGTCGCCTCGGCGTAGACCAGGCGGCGGTTGACGGACTCCGTCGCCTTGTGGTCGAGGCCCCACTGTGCCGACTTGCCCGGGCGCCAGTTGTGCAGGAAGGCATCGGACTCGCCCAGCAGGGCCAGCAGGTCCGTGCGACCGGCGGGCCGGGTGAGATCGAGCTCGACCGACTGCTTGCCGCGGTTGAAGCACTGGAAGAACGAGCCGACTTCGCCACACGAGGGAGGCACCATCCGACCGATGTCGCCTCCGGGCGGCTCCACCCGGATCACCTCGGCACCGAGCATCTGCAACAGCAGGGCGGCCAGAGGGCCCTGCATGCGGCTGGTGGCCTCGACCACCCGGATGCCGCTCAAGGGAAGGCTCTCGTCCACGGCTCCGATTGCCCGTGGCCGGCGGTCGGCGGTCGGATGCTTCTCCGTCCGCCACTCCTGGGGCTTGGGCTCGTTCGGGGCCACGTCGCTCAGGCCCAGGCCGGCCCACCCGTCGTGCAGGACCTCGGCGTAGGCCCTCACCGGGCACAGGCTCACGCCACAGGCCTTGGCCGTCTGGGCCACCTCCGCCAGCGTGTGCCTGGCCGTCGCCTCGTGGAGGCCGGGGGGGAAGGAGCATCGACCCCGGTAGTACCGCGCCCGGAAGGAGGTCCAGGCCCGGCCCAGCTGGGCGTCGCCGGCGCCGAGTTGGCGCCAGAACGCCTTCCACGTCTCGGCGTCGAAGACCTCCATCTCGAACCAGCGGCCGTCGGCGGTCCGGAACGGAGGACCGGGCTGGGGGCCGACCGGTGAGGCCAGCAGCTCTCCGCCCGATGTGGCCGCGGCGAAGTGGTGGGCCACCAGGAACAGGGCGGCCTGCAGCACCGACGTCTCGACCCGCGACACCGGGCGACTGCGACGCCAGCCGATCAGCGCCGCCAGTGCGCCGTTGGCGGCCAGGACGCCGGCCGCCACCGACGCCACCTCGAGCCCGATGCGGCGGGGGCGTCCGGCGTCCCACCCGTGCACCTCCATCAGCCCGGCCCGCGCCTGGATCGTGGCCTCGCTGGCGCGCTGTCCCAGCGCCGTCTGCGAGGGGCCGTGCCAGGAGACGTCGCAGTGAACCGGTGGCGTATCCGGGAAGCGGGCCAGCAGCGGTCTCAGGCGACGCCCGCACGTCTGCGCCGACAGGGCCGGGCCGCTCGAGATGACTCCCATCGTTCCCCTCTGTCCGTGGTCTGTAGGTGCCGGCCCGCCTATGGTACGGGGGCCCCACGGCGGGCGTGTGCCTCTGGGGGAGCGCTTGCGAGTCCTGTTCTGTTGTCTTCCCGGTTTCGGGCACTTCCACCCCATGGTGCCCTTGGCCGGTGCCTCGGTGTCCGAAGGCCATGACGTGGCCTTCGCCACTGCGGAGCGCTTCTGTCGCCGGGTGGTCGAGCCGGCCGGCTTCCGTGCCTTCGGGGCCGGACTGAGCCCCCTGGTCGTGGAGGACGAGACGATGCGCCGCCCGGAGGTGGCGGCGCTGGCCCACGACGACGTGTGGCGGTTCGGCGCCCACATGTTCGCGGGCGTGGCCGGGCCGGCCAAGGTGGCCGACGTCGTCGCCACCATCGACGCATGGAAGCCAGACCTGGTGGTCCACGACGCCATCGATTTCGCCGCGCCGGTGGCCGCCGCCCATCGCCGGCTGCCCTGGGCCGCCCACAGCTTCGGTGCCATCCAACCAGAGGAGTTCTGGGCACTGGCCGGCGACCTCATGGCGCCGACGTGGGAGGCGTGGGGGGTTGGTCCCCTACCTGCCGGCGGGGTGTTCCGCCATCTGTACCTGGACATCTGCCCGCCCAGTCTCCAGGCTTCTAACATCGCCTCGGTGGGCACGGCCCGGCCGCTTCGCCCCGTGCCCTTCGACATGTCCGGCGACGAGGGCCTGCCGGAGTGGGTCGGATCGCTCCCCCGGCGGCCCACCGTGTACGTCACCATGGGCACGGTCTTCAACGACACGCCCGGCGTGTTCGAAGCCGTGCTGGACGGCCTGCGCCACGCTCCGTTCAACGTGATCGTCACCATCGGGCGCGACCGCGACCCGGCCGAACTGGGCACCCAACCGCCCAACGTGCACGTCGAGCGGTGGATCCCCCAGTCGTTGCTGTTCGGGCACTGCGACGCGGTGGTGTGCCACGGCGGTTCGGGGACCATGTTGGCGGCGCTGTCCCACGGCCTTCCCCTGCTGGTCCTGCCGCGGGGCGCCAACCAGTTCTGGAACGCCGAGCGCTGCGCCGCGCTCGGGGCGGCCCGAGTGCTGGACGATACCGACGTCGACCCGGCGGCCGTCCGTCGGGAGCTGGACGACCTTCTCGGTCGACCCGACTACCGGGTGTCCGCCGACCGGCTCCGCCAGGAGATCGAGCGGATGCCCGCGCCGGCGGCGCTGGTTCCGGTGCTGGAGGGGCTGGCCGGCCAGCCGACCGGGAGGCCGGCATCGGCGGGGCAATGTTGAGGACCCCCGAGCCGGGGCGGCGGCGGCAGGACGATCATGAGCCCCGCACCAAGGCGCCCGGGTCGTGGCGGCAACGTCGGCGGTTGGCTCCCTTCGTCGATCTCGAGGCCAAGCTGCGAGCGTGGGACGGCACCTCGACGGTCCTCGACCTCGGGTGCGGCCCGGGGTTGTGGCTGCCCCGCATAGTGGCCGACGGGCACCGCCCGGTGGGCGTCGAGCCGGACCCGGCCCGTGCCCACGAGGCAGGCCGGCATGCTCCCGTGGTGGTGGCCGAAGGAGCGCATCTGCCGATGGCTGACGCCACGGTCGGGCTGGTGTGGTGCCTGCACGTGCTCCACCACTTGGAGCACCCTCGATCGGTGCTGGCCGAAGCCCGCCGGGTCCTGCGCCCGGGCGGACAGTTGCTGTTGGCCGAGTCGGTGGAGGACAATCCGGCCATTCGCCTGGGCCGTGACCTGTGGCCGCAGTGGGAGGGTGTACCGGTGCGCAGCCGGTTCCGAGCCGCCGAACTGGCCGACATGGTGACGTCTGCCGGGTTCGAGATTGTCGACTACCACCAGCACAGCCCGCTCTCCTTCGCCGCCCTCGTCCTGCCCGTGGGGGGCCGGCCGCTGTGGTCGACATTGCGGTGGCTCGAGCGCCGCCTCCCTCGAGGCCTCGACCGGGCCGGCGCCTACGTCGACTGCACGGGCCGGCCCCACTGACCGTCCGACCATTGGGCAAACCGTTTTCGGTGTCTCACCGGTATCTCGGTGGTACACATCGGTATGCCGACCGTCCGTCCGCGACACGTCATCACCGAGACCGACCAGATCGCCCGGGCCCTCGAAGAGGCCGTCAAGCGGTGGCCTGACGAAGGCCACAACCGGGCCAGGCTTCTCGTACGGCTGGTGGAGGAGGGCCACCGGGCGGTGGCGAGGCAGAACGAGCACACCGAAGCCAGTCGCCGGGCGGCGGTGACCCGCACCCGGGGGGTGGCCACCGGCTCCTACGGCGCTGACTACCTAAGAAGCCTGGGCGACGACTGGCCGGCGTGATCGTCCTCGACGCCAGTGTGCTCATTGCCCATCTTGACACCACCGACGTCCATCACGACCGCGCCACCCCGCTCTGTTGAAAGTCGGTGCCGAGCCTCTGGTGGCGAGCCCGCTCACGCTGGCCGAGGTGTGCGTCGGGCCGGCCCGGTCCGGCCGGCTCGACCGCGCCACTGCGGCGCTGCAACTGCTCGACGTCAGGTGTGCCGATCTCGGCGGGGACGCTCCGCTACTGCTGGCCCTGTTGCGGGCCGGGACCGGGCTGAAGCTGCCCGACTGCTGCGTGCTGTCGGCGGCCGAGATGGCGGCGGCGGATGTGGGCACCGTCGATGACCGCCTGGCCGACGCCGCCCGTGAGCGTGGCCTGCACGTGAGGGACGGATAACCGGTCTGGTCGCTTGCCGGGTGGGGTATGGGGCGACCGGCTGGCCGCTACCGGTGGAGCCCTGGGTGTGCCCGATCTGTAGTGGTGAGTAAAGTACGGGCACATTGGCTGCACGGCTCTTGGGGGAGTGTTCTTGCCGGTCCTCGTTCAGCTGTCCCGCCCCAGCCGTCGGCCCGTGGCCGGATGACGGCGCCGGCCGGGACGCCGGACACCGAATCGGCGCGCTGACGCCCTGATGCGGTTCCTCTTCCTGTCATGGCGTGACCTCAGCCACCCTCTGGCCGGCGGTTCGGAGGTGTTGGTCGACAACCTCGCCCGCGGCGTCGTGGCCCGGGGTCACGAAGCCGTGCTGATGTGTACCGGCCCCGTCGCCCGCCGCGACTACGGGGTCGTCTCGGTCGGCGGCACCTACAGCCACTACCTCCGGGTGCCCGTGCGCTACCTCCGCCGCCATCGACAGGCCGACCTCGTGGTCGACGTCGTCAACGGGGTGCCCTACTGCAGCCCGGTGTGGCGCCGCCGGCCGTCGATGTGCCTCGTCAACCACATCCACACCGATCACTGGGGCATGTGGTTCCCCCCGCCCATTGCCGCCATCGGCAGGACGGTGGAGTCGCGGGCCTTGCCGGCGGTCTACCGCCGGCGCCTGGTCGTCGCTGTCTCAGGGTCGACGGCGTCGGCCCTCGCCGGTCTCGGGGTGCCCCCGGGCCAGATCCGCGTCGTCCACAACGGCGTGGACAGCCACGAGGGGCGGCCGGTGAAGTCGAGGCCGCCCCTGTTCGTGGCCGTGGGCCGGCTCGTTCCCCACAAGCGCTACGACATGCTGCTGCGGCTGTGGCGGACGGTGGGACCGGCGACGGGGGGCCGGCTTGTCATCGTCGGCGAAGGTCCCGAGGCCGAGCGCCTGCGGGCCAAGGCCGGACCGAACGTGAGCATGCCGGGTCGGCTCGGGGAGGAGGAGAAGCGCCGCCTGCTGGAGTCGGCCTGGCTGCTGGTGCATCCCTCCATGGTCGAGGGCTGGGGCCTGGTGGTGCTGGAGGCGGCGGCGTTCGAGACGCCCACCCTCGGCTTCGACGTCCCCGGCGTCCGTGACTCCGTCATCGACGGGCGAACCGGCAGGTTGGCCGGTTCCGAAGAGGAGATGGCCAAGATCTGGGTGGAGCTGGCAGCGGACCCGACCGCCCGTCGCGCCCTCGGTCGAGGGGCGCGCGACCGGGCCCGGAACCTCTCGTGGGCATCGACGGTGAGCCGCTTCATCGAGGTGGCCGAGGAGGCCGTGGCCGGGCACCGCTCCACGGTGCCGCCGGCCGAGGTCGATCCCGCCTTGGAGCTCACCGGCGAAAGAATCCCGCCGCCGTCGCGGGTGCCGACGGCCCACGGTGGCCCCGGGACGGCATGACGGCCCGGGGAGGAGCGGACGGGCTCGCCCGCTCGTTCCGCCTGCTGCGGGCCTTCGGTTATGAACAGAGCCAGCCCGAGAAGTTCTACCGCTGCCTGGCCGAGGACTCGGTGGCCCAGGTCTCCCGCTACATCGGGCTCAGGGGGGCCAAGGTGCTCGACGTCGGCGGCGGGCCGGGATGGTTCGACGACGCCTTCACCAAGGCCGGTGCCATCTACTGCGCCGTCGAGCCCGACCGGCGTGAGCTCGGCCGTCGGCTGCCGTGCGGCCCGGTCCGGGCGGGTGCGTCGGTGGGCGCCGCCGGCACGGCCCTGCCGTTCGCCGACGCCAGCTTCGACGTCTGCTTCTCGTCCAACGTGCTCGAGCACGTCGCAACCCCCTGGCGCTTCTTGGAAGAGCTGCTGCGCACCGTCCGCACGGGCGGGATCGTCTACTGCGCCTTCACCAACTGGTACTCGCCCTGGGGCGGGCACGAGACGGCGCCGTGGCATTACCTCGGCGGCGAGCGGGCGGCGCGCCGGTACGAGCGACACCGTGGTCACCCTCCCAAGAACCGTTACGGTACAACCCTGTTCCCTGTGCACGTCGGTAAGGTGCTGCGATGGGCCCGGAGCCACCCCGACATCGACGTCGTCGACGCCCGGCCTCGCTACCACCCCACGTGGGCCCGGTCGATACTGGCGGTGCCCGGCGTGCGCGAGGTGGCCACGTGGAATCTGGCGACGGTGCTCCGGCGACGATGACACCGCCTGACGGTCGATGTCGCAGCCTGCTCCCCGCCGGGCTGTATGAGCCAACGGCCTGAGCCCCGCCCCACCACGGCTCCCGGTGGCCGGGTCCAACTGCGGACCATCCTCGTGATCGGCCTGGGACTGGTGCTGGCGTGCCTCGCTCAATCCCCAGGCCGGTTGGCCGCCGACACCAAGCTCGACCTGGTAGTGGACCCGCTCCGGCTCGTGGGCCGGGCCCTGCACGCCTGGGACGCCACCAGCGGTTTCGGGACCCTGCAGAACCAGGCCCAGGGCTACCTGTTCCCGATGGGCCCCCTCTTCGCCGCCGCCCATGGCATGGGCGTGCCGATGTGGGCCTGGCAACGCGTGTGGATCGGCCTGCTTCTCGCATGTGCCTGTGCCGGGACCATCCGGCTGTCCGACGAGCTCGGCATTGGGACACCGGCCACCAGGGTCGCCGCCGGTCTGGCCTATGCGCTCTCACCTGCTCTGCTGGTGCTGGTCGGCCCCTTGTCAGCCCTCGTGCTTCCGGCCGCCCTGGCCCCATGGGCCCTGGTGCCCCTGGTGCGGGGAGCGGCGGGCGGCTCACCGGTGGGCGCGGCGGCGCGCGCGGGTGTGGCCATCGCCCTCATGGGCGCCGTCAACGCCGGCTCCACCGCCGCTGTCCTGGTGCTGCCGGCGCTGTGGCTGGCCACCCGCCAGCGGGGGCCCCGGCGGCGGGCGCTGGCCTCATGGTGGGCGTTGGCCGTGGCCTCGGCCTGCGCCTGGTGGGTGCTGAGCGGCCTGGTCGAGCTCCGCTACGGCTTCGGCTTCTTGAGCTACATCGAGCGGGCCAGTTCGACGACGTCCACGGCGTCGGCGCCCGAGGTTCTGCGGGGCACGGCCAACTGGCTGGCCCACTACGTCTCGCATGGCGTGCCGTGGTGGCAGGGGGGATGGCTGCTGGTGGCCGCTCCCGCCGCCATTTTCGCCACCGCCGCCCTGGCCGCCGCCGGGCTGGCCGGGCTGGCCGGTCCAGGCCTCGCCGAGCGCCGATTCCTGGCCGTCAGCCTGCTCGTCGGGTTGGCGTTGACCGCCGCCGCCTACGGCGGGCCTCTCGGCGGGCCGTTCTCGCACGGCGTGCAGCAGTGGCTGGACGGCCCGCTGTCGGTGTTCCGCAGCATCAACAAGTTCCAGCCGGTGGTGGCCCTGCCG
The DNA here is from genome assembly GCA_038232515.1 of Acidimicrobiales bacterium. GTDB lineage: Bacteria > Actinomycetota > Acidimicrobiia > Acidimicrobiales > JAUJNH01 > JBBSHS01. Next base: position 30,186 of record JBBSHS010000005.1, on the reverse strand, counting down.
CTGGCCCTGGGCCTGGGCCACGGGCTGTCTGTCATGCGTCCGATCGGACGGGAGCGCCCGCTCACCGCGGCACTGACGGCCCTGCTGCTGGCCGGAGCCGCCCTGCCGCTGCTGAGGGGTCAGGTCGTGCCCGCCGGCAGCTTCCGCCAGGTCCCGCCGTACTGGTACGACGCCGCCGGGTGGCTCGGGGCCAACTCAGGCGGGAGCCGTTCCCTGCTCTTCCCCGCCAGTGGGTTCGGCCAGTACACGTGGGGCCGCCCCATCGACGAGCCGCTGCAGCCGCTGGCCCAGGCCCCCTGGGCCGTCCGTGACCAGGCGCCGCTCGGGTCGGCCGGCTTGACCCGGCTCCTTGACGCCGTGGACGGCCGGTTGGCCGCCGGGCGGCCCACCAGCGGACTGGCACCGACGCTAGCCCGAGCCGGGGTGCGCTACCTGGTGGCCCGCAACGACCTGGACTGGCGGCGGGCCGGCGCCCCCAGCCCGGGCCAGGTGCGTGACTTTCTCTCCGCCGCCCCCGGCATCCATCGGGCCGCCGCCTTCGGCCCACTGCAGGACGGCACCACGGCGGGGACGGCAGGCGGGGCCCCCGTCCGTGCCATTGACGTCTACCTGGTCGACGGCGATGCCCCTCGGGCCGTCACCTTCGACGCGGCGGGAACCGTCGTGGTCAGCGGTGGCCCCGAGGCCCTCCTGCAACTGGCCGACCGGGGCCAGTCGGGCTACGCCACCGTCGTCGCCGGCGACCGCGTCGGCGGGCTCGGCGCCGATCTGCGCTCCGCCGTCACGGACGGCCTGCGACGGCGCGACGACGACTTCGGCCTCGTCCAGGGTGGTTATTCCTACGTGTTGGCCCAAGGCGAGACCATCCCAGGGGGCGGCCCGCCTCGTGACCGCCTTGTGGTGCCGGGGCCAGCCCACCAGACCGTGGCGGTGATGGAGGGGGCGGCGTCGGTGTCCGCCTCTTCCTACGCCACGGCGGTGGCCCCCCACCCCGAGTCCCAGCCCATGTCGGCTTTCGACGACGACCCGTCGACGGCCTGGCAGACGGGCGCCGCCTCCGGCTCGGACGGCCAATGGGTGGAGCTGGCCCTGGACCATCCCATGTCGTTCGCCACTCTGAGCGTCCGGCTGTTGGACCCCGAGCCGGGGGCGCCCCGGCCCACCAGCCTCCGGCTCACGACCGACACCGGCGTCATGGTCGTGCCTGTGGCCGACACCGAGCAGGCCCAGCTCCTACCCCTGCCCCCGGGCCCGACCCGGCACGTGCGCGTCGGCCTCGTCGGCGTCGTGGGTGAGGATGTCCCCGGCTCTCTGGCGCGGGCCGGACTGCGAGAGGTGACGCTTCCCGGGCTGCAGGTCAAACGGCCGTTGTCGGTGCCCGCCGACGAAGTGACGCAGTTCTCCCACCCTGGATCCCCACCCCCGCTCTTCGCCTTCGACCGGTCGGTGGCGGCCCCTGGCCAGCTGCTGCGGGCCGACGAGGAGGACCGTCTGGCCCGGCGCTTCACCGTGCCCCTGGCCGCCGGCTTCGAGCTGTCGGGCACCCTGCGGGCCCAGCCCGGCCCCCGTCTCGACGCCCTGCTGCAGAGCCTCGCCCCCGGTCCGCCGCCCACTGACCCGCGGTCGTCCTTCAGCCTCCCGTGCGGCCGCGGGCCCGTCGTCAGCGTCGACGGGCGGCCCATCGCCACCTCGGTCACCGGCGTGCTGGCCGACCTCCGCCAGGGCACGGAGCTGGTCTTCAAGGCCTGCAGCGGCCCGGTCGACCTCGACGCCGGCCTCCACCAGCTGGACACAGAGCCGCAGGACGCGCTGAGCGTGGTTTCGGCCACGCTGGAGGGCGACGGGTGGGCCCGGGCCGGTTCGGATTCGGCGTCGCCGGCTCGGCCCCTGGCCGTCCGGAGCTGGAGCAGCAACCGCCGGGCCCTGGACGTGGCCGGCGGTCCCCGCTCGGTGCTGGCCCTGTCCGAGAACTTCAGCCCTGGATGGTCGGCCCGCCTCGCCGGCCGCAAGCTCGCTGCCGTTCGGGTGGACGGTTGGCGCCAGGGTTGGGTCCTCCCGGCGGCCTCCAGCGCCAGGGTCGACATCGAGTTCACCCCTGATCGCCCCTACCGGGCCGCCCTCGGGGCCGGAGCGGCGGCGCTGGCGCTGCTGGCCCTGCTCTCCACCATCCGCTTCAGGCACGGTTGCGAGCTGCCGCCGGTGGGCCCTGGTGGCCAGCGGGTAGCCATCGCCGGGGTCGCCACCGCCGCCCTGTTCGTCACGGGTGGCCCGGTGGCCGTGATCGCATTCGTCGGCCGTGCCTGCCTGCGCCGTCCTGCGGCGCTGGCCGCGGTGGCTGGTGGCGCCATGTTGGCGGCCGGGCTGGTCGAGGCCGTCCACCCGGCGCGGGTGCCGGGTGGCCACGGCGGCGCCTTCGGCTGGGCCGCTCAGCTCGCCGCCCTCGTCGCCGCCGCCGCCGTGGCCGCCGCCGCCGTGGCCGGCGGTCATGGCCGCCGGCGGCCGTCACCGGCCAGGCCCGTCGCCGACACCGGCCCGGGCCAGGATGATGGCGGCGACGCTGGGCCGGCGGGCCACCAGCCGGTCGAACCAGCGGGCACAGCGCGGGATGTCGTGGTAGGACGCCCCGGCCAGGGACACCTCGACGAACCCGTGCGCCTCGAGCAGCTCTCGCAGGGCCCGGGCCGTGAACAACCGGAGATGGCCCACGACGACGTGGCCGGGGCGGCCGAAGATCCCCATCCGGCTGACCTCGGAGAAGACGGGCTGCACACCGGCCAGCAGCAGCAGACGGTTGAACCAGGCGGCCAGGTTCGGGGTCGACAGCAGAAGGACCCCGCCTGACCCCAGGACCCGGCGGGCCTCGGCCAGGGCCAGGTCGGGATCGACCAGGTGCTCGATGACCTCGCTCATGAGGACCACGTCGAAGGTCCCGGACCGGAACGGGAGCCCGACCTCGTCGACACCGGCCTGGACGGCGATGACGCCCTTCGAGCCGGCTGCTGCCGCGTCGGCCCAGTTCCAGTCGACGGCCACGACCACCGCGGGTCGGGCCCTGGCCGCCGCCAGCACGCTCAGCGTGCCGTCGCCGCATCCCAGGTCGAGCATCCGCAGCCGTGCCCTAGCAGGCCGGGGCACCGAGTCCAACTGCCCCAACTGGGCGGCCACACGGTCGGGGCCGGGCGCGCCGCTGCGGTCGGCGCTCTCGTAGAAGCGACGCAGCGACGTCACGGCCGCTCGGGCCCTGTCGTCGGCCGTAGGAGCCGCTCCGGCCCTGGTGTCGCCGCCGCCGCCACCGGCGTGTCGCGGGGCCCTGCTCTGCCGCGTGGCGGCCGGTGGGCGGTCACGGCGAGGAAGCCGAGCACCGCGGCCAGGCCCGACTGGCACAGGAACTCGGCCCGGGCGGTTGCGACCATGCGGCCGTGGCTGGAGATGAGCGCAGACGCCAAGGCTGCCGTCCCCACCGCCAGCACGGCCACGACACGACGACGGCCGATGCCCAGCAGATAGTGGGTGAACAGCACCGTGGACGCCAGGCAACCCATGGCCAGGGCCAGAGGAGCCAGGGCCGCAGCACCGCCGGTCTTGTCGGGGCCGTAGACGACGCCGAGGAGCATCTTGGGGAAAATGGTGGCCATCGTGGTCAATGCGGCGGTGGGCGCAGCCACCAGGACCAGGGCCGCGCCGAGTTGGCGCAGGGCGTGATCACCCCGGTAAAAGCGGGCCACCGCCTCGGGTAGCAGGTAGCCGCACAGCACCAGTGCGGCGAAGACGACGGCCTTGGCGGTGACCGACACGGCTCCGTAGGCGCCCATCACCGCCGGCGCCTCACGACCGAGGACCAGGACGTCGAGATTCTGGAGGACGGCCAGCAGACCGAGGGCACCCAGCGCCGTGACCAGATCGGCAGCCAGGTGCCCGGTTCGTGGCCGCCGCTCCGCAGCCTGGAGGCTGAGAGGGACGCTGTCCTGTTCGACCACCATGTCGACCGGGGCCCGGCTCGGCGGGCCGCTCGGGCCCAGGTCCCCGCTCACAGGGCCGCCCGGGCCGACGTCGCCGGAGGCCAAGGACCAGCGGGCTCCGATGACGGACAGCACCATGGCGCTCGTCAAGGCCAGAGCGGCGCCCTCGACACCCAGGCCGGCGACGACCAGCCCGATGGTGGCCGCGGCCCGCACGCCGGCTTCGAGGCACATGTTGACGGCCAGGGCTCGATAGGCGTGGCGGCTCTGCAGGAGGCCACGCTCGACGGCCAGCACCGCCCAGAGGACGCCGGCCACGACCACGTCCACGAGCCCGTCGGGACTCGGGAGCGAGAGCTGCTGGGCCAGCCAGCCGCGTGCCAACCAGGCCGGGACGCCCACCGCGACCACGACGCCCGTGCCGGCATGGCGCACCGTGCTGATCCAGCCGCTGAGCTCATGATGCGACCCGGCCGCGCCCCATGCGGCCACCCGGCGGACGACGGCCACGCCCAGGGCTGAGCCGGGCATGGACAGGACCAGGAAGACGGCGAGGAGCTGGACCAGGGCGCCGTAGCCGCGGGTGCTCAGAAGGTGGGCGACCAGTACGGTGACGACGACGTTGGACCCGTTGGCCACCAGGGCGGCAACGGCCAGAGGTGCGCTGCGACGTAGCGCAGTCGTCGGGGGCGCCCCCCGGGTCACCCTTGCCCGGCTGGCTTGCGGCACACCGCCAGCAGCGAGACCCCTATGGGCAGCGAGCACCGGCGCAGCACGGCCGCCTCGGATGAGAACAGGGCCAGGAGGAATCGGTTCACCAGAGGCGACGGCATGGTGAAGTCCGATGCCGCCTCGGGCTGTTCGCCCCGGTTCCGTAGCCGCCGCGTCGCCCGCACCATGGCCACGACCGGGAACAACCAGGTGTTGAAGTAGGAGATCCGGATGACGGCGAAACCGGCATCCTCGAGCCGCTGGCGCAGCTGCGAACGGGTGTAGCGGCGCCGGTGGTGATTCAAGACATCGTGGGGGCCCCAGAGCAGGTTCAGGGCGGGAACGGTGACGACGAGGGTCCCGCCGTCAGACAGGCTGCGATGGAACCCCCGTAGCGCCTTGCCGTCGTCGTCAAGGTGCTCGATCACGTCGAACGCGGTCAGCACGTCGGCGCTGCCCCGAGTGGGGAGATCGTCGGGCACACGGCCGACGGCGACGGCCACGACATCCCCGAAACGCTGTTTGCAGCGCTGAACTGCTTGTTCGGAGACGTCGATGGCGGCCACGGTTCCGGAGGCGCTGAGCATGTCGAGCATCTCTCCGGTACCGCATCCGACGTCGAAGATCCTCGGCCGTTGGCCGGGGCTGGTCTCCAGCGGCAGGTAAGGGGCGATGACCGTGCCCACGATGTGGCGACGCCCCTGGAACCACCAATGGACGGCTTCGATCTGCGCGAACTGCTGCTGCAGGGAGTCGTCCATCAGGCGCCGGGGGTGGTGTGGCCGCCGAACCCGTAGGCCTGGTCGACGATGTACAGGGGCCGTCCCTTGGTCTCGTCGTACACACGGGCCAGGTACTCGCCCAACACGCCGGTCAACATGAGCTGGGCCCCCCCTACCGTCAGGACGATGGCGATGATGGAGGTCCAGCCGGCGGGGACGTAGCCGGCGAAGAGCCGGTAGAACACGGCGATGAGGATGTAGGCGACCCCGGCGGCGGCGGTGAAGAACCCCAGGTACGAGGCGAGGTGCAGAGGCACGCTCGAGAAGGCCAGGAGTCCGTCGAGGGCGAGGGCCACCAGGCGGCGCAGGGTGTACTTGGGCTGGCCGGCGTGGCGGGCCGGCCGCTCGTAGGGCACGCCCACCTGCCGGAATCCGGCCCAGCTGCGCAGCCCCCTGAGGAAGCGATGACGTTCCGGGAGGTTGCGTAGGACGTCGGCCACCTTCCGGTCGATGAGGCAGTAGTCGCCGGCATCGAGCGGAACCTCCATCTGGGCCAGGCGACTGAAGAGCCGGTAGAAGACAAAATAGGCCGACCGTTTGAACACGCCCTCCTGGCGCTTTTTCCGCACCGCGTAGACCACGTGGTTGCCGGCCCGCCACTGCTCGACCAGTTCGGTAACGAGGTGGGGAGGATCCTGGAGGTCGCCGTCCATGAGCACCACCGCATCTCCACGGGCGTGGTCGAGGCCGGCGGAGAGGGCGGCCTGGTGGCCGAAGTTGCGGGACAAGCGCAGCAGCCTCACACTGGGATCGTCCGTGCGTAGGGCCATGATGACGGCGGCAGTTGCATCGCGGCTGCCATCGTCTACGAAAATGATCTCGTGGGTACCCAGTGCGCTGAGCACCTCGGACAACTGCTCGTGCAGCGCCGTGACGTTGTCCTGTTCGTCGAGAACGGCGATGACGACCGAGAGCAGCGGAGGTGATCCCGGGTCGGAGGGGCCGGTTGGCGCAGCTGGGACGGGGGCGGCCACCGATGACGCCGGCACGATCTGCTCGAGGCGCTCGCTCGTCATGCCCGCCAGATGGCTGGCCTCGGACAGCGTGAGGCGGCCCAGCGCCAAACCCCCGACGGCCAGGCTCTGGCGCAGTGAAGGGAGGCAGGGGTTGGACGAGCGTTCGAGCTCGGCAATCAGGCTGCGCTCGGGCTGCTCAGGAGAAGTCATGGCTGATGGCCCATCGCAGAAGGTCGCACCGGGTCGGGGCACCTGATGCCACTCACAGCCTACGGGCGTTGGCCGCTGCCCACCACGGTCGGCCTGGCGCCCGGGTGGTGGCGGTGACCGGTGGCCGGGCCCGAACGTCGCTGTGGTCGTGGGCCGTCGGCGTGGTTGTGGCCGCAGCCGTGCTCGGGCCGGCATGGGCACCGGGCAGTGTGTTCCTGCTCGACGCCGCCTTCGTGCCCCGCGTCCCCGTCCCGGCCGGGGTGTGGGGCCTCGGCCCGGAGTTGCCCAGACGGGTACCCCTGGGCCTGGCCCTGTCGTGGTCGTCCACGGTGGTGGGCGGGGCGCTGGCCGGCAAGCTGCTCCTCGGGCTGGCTCTGGTGCTGGCGTTCGCGGGTGCAGCCCGTCTGGTGGGCGAGGCCGGGTGGGCCACGCAGCTGACCTCGGGCCTCGTCTACAGCCTCAGTCCCCTGACGCTCACCAGGGTCGGTTCAGGGGAATGGACGGCCCTGGCCGCCTTTGCCGTGCTGCCGTGGGCCGTTCCGTCGCTCCTCGTCCCGTCGAAGAGCAAGCCCCGCACCTTCGTCTGGGCCGTGGCCATGGGCGCCACCGGCTCGGTCGGCGGCATCTTGAGCCTGCTGGTCGTCGCCGTCGGAGTGGTGGCGGAGCACACCACGTCGTCACTGAAGAGCGGGGCGCTCGCCGTGCTGGCCCAGCTCCAATGGGCCGTGCCCGGAATCGTCGTCGCCCTCAGCGGCCCCAAGTTGCTGGGCGCCTCCGCATTTGCCACGCGGGCCCGAGGCCTGGTCGGGGTGGCCGGTGTGGTGGCCGGGCACGGCTTCTGGCGGGCTCCGACCCAGGTTGGCGGGGACAGCCGACCGGGCACCGCACTGCTCGGCATCGGCCTTCTCGGGCTGGCCATGGTCGGTGCCCGCGCCCTGGCGCCGCCGTGGAGATGGCGGGCTGCGGCGGTCGCCGGTCTGGGCTTCGCCATGGCCATGGCCACTGCCGTCCCCGGCGCCCGGGCCCTGTACGACGCCGTGACCGCGACGGCGGTCGGGGCGCCGTTTCGCGAGAGCCAGCGCTTCGCCGTGCTGGGGCTGGTATGGCTGGCGCCGGCGGCCGCCCTCGGAGCGCGACGCCTGGCGGTCGAGGGCGGGGGCCGCCCTCCGGCTCAGGGGCCCGTCCGGGCCCTGGCCAGATGGGCCGCCATCGCCACCCCGATGCTGGCCACCCTGGTGCTGGCCCTTCCCGGCCTGTGGGGGGTCGGGGGCCAGCTGGAGGCCGTCCCCATGCCGCCGGACTGGAGCGCCGCCCGGGCCGCCATCCGGTCCGCTCCGGGCACGGTGCTGGCCCTGCCCTATCACCGCTACCTCGACCTACCGATCGCCGGCAACCGGCGGGCATTGAACCCCCTGCCCGACTACCTGGGGGGCGACGTACTGGCCTCGTCGGACCCCGAGCTGGGCGCCGGCGCCCGTGAGCTCGACGATCCCCGGGAACCCATGGTGGTGGCGCTGCTGGCCCGGGCCACCACGGGGGGGCCGGTCGGGGCCGGCCTGGCCGTCGCCGGTGTCCGCTGGGTGGTGGTGCTGCACGCCGCCGACTGGCGCACGTATGGCTCCCTGGGGACCGATCCCGGCTTGACGGCCGTCATACAGGGCGGCACCCTCGACCTGTTCGCGGTCACCGCCTGGCGGGGCCCGGTCGTCGACAGCGCAGGCCGGCTGGTCGCTCTCCGCGACGTGGTGGCACCTCTGCACCTCCTGGCCCCGTCCCCACCGGCGGTGTGGGCGGCGCCGGCGGCATGGGGCTGGTCCCGGGGCCGGCGGGCGGCGGGCAGGAGCGGGGCGGGCCTGGTGCGCCTGCCGGCGGGACGAGGACCGCTGTGGTACTGGCCGGCCCTGGTCGTGCTGGCCGTCGACGCGGCCACGCTGGGCGCTCTGGTGGCCGCCATCGCGGCTGTCAGACTGTCGGCCATCGCCTGCCACACACCGACGACCGGCGGAGGCCGACGGGGCCACCCGTCACCGCATTGAGGACCTTCCTGGCCCGCGGGCCCGCCACCGGAGGTGACGAGCGAGGCGACCGAGTGATGCCGCCGGTGTCGACCGCTCCGACCCGGCTGGCCTGGCAGCCGGCCCTCGACGGGCTGCGAGGGGTGGCCGTGATCTGGGTGCTGCTGTACCACGGCGGCGTGACGTGGGCCCGAGGCGGCTTCCTGGGCGTCGACGTCTTCTTCGTCCTCAGCGGCTACCTAATCACCGCCCTGCTGCTGGCCGAGTGGCAGCAGAAGGGATCGATCGACCTGGCCGCGTTCTGGACCCGTCGAGCCCGACGGTTGCTGCCTGCGCTCTTGGTGCTGCTGGTGGCCGTGGCCGCCTTGGCTCCCGTGCTGGCGTCGCCGTCGCAGCGCTCCATGCTGCGGGGCGATGGCCTAGCCGCCCTGTTCTATGTGTCCAACTGGCGCCTGGTGGCCAGCGGTCAGTCGTACTTCGCCCAGTTCGCCCTGCCGTCGCCTCTGCGCCATACCTGGTCGCTGGCCATCGAGGAGCAGTGGTACCTCGTGTGGCCCGTGGCCGTGGCCGCCGGCCTGCGTCTGCTGCGGGGCCGCACCAAGCCGCTGTTGGCCGGTGCGGTGGCGCTGGCCACCGGCTCGGCCCTGCTCATGGCCTGGCTGGTCCCCGCCTCCGGTGACCCGTCCCGGGTCTACTACGGCACCGACACCAGGGCGCAGGCACTCCTGGCCGGAGCGGTACTGGCCATGGCGCTGCCCCTCGCCCGACGCACGTGGCCCCGTGTCGCACGTCTCGGCCTCCAGGCTGGCGGCGTGGCGGCCGCCATCTGCCTGTTGGCGATGTTCACGATGGTCAGCGATTCCGATCGCTGGCTCTTCCATGGTGGCTACGCCCTCGCCGCCATGGCCGCCGCGACCGTGATCGCCGCCTCCATACAGCCCGGCCGCGGCCCGGTCCGCAGCCCGTTGAGCTTGCGCCCCCTCCGGGCGGTGGGGCGGATCTCCTACGGCCTTTACCTGTGGCACTGGCCGCTGTACCTGGCGCTCACGCCCGACAGCACAGGCCTGGCCGGGGCCCGGCTGCTCTTCGTGCGGTCGGCGGCCACGTTCGGGGCAGCCACGTTGTCCTGGCACCTGGTCGAGACCCCGGTCCGCCGGGGCGCCCTGCGCCGTCTGCCGGCGCCCACCCCCGCCCTGACGGCGGCGGCCGTCGCCGTCATGGCCGCCGTGTTCCTGTTCGCCAGCCCCGGGGCGGTGTCGCCATCGGCGCCTCTGTCCGCTTCGGCCATGGGCGGGGCCCACGACACCGTGGCCGCCCTCCCGGCGCCACCCGTCCCACCGACGGCCACCCCGGGCGGGGCGGCGATGGGCGCCTCTTCCCCGGCGCCGGTGGCCATGAAGGACCTGCGGATCCTGGTAGTGGGCGACTCGGTGGCCTTCAGTCTCGGCTACTACTTCAGGCCCGATCTGGTCGGCGGGGCCGCGGCACAGACCAAGGCCGTGCTCGGCTGTGGTGTCAGCGGCGGGCGGACGTTCTACGGCGGCAACGCTCTGCCTCCAAATCCGGCGTGCGACAAGTGGCCGGAGGAGTGGCGGTCCGGCGTGGAGACGTTCAGGCCGAACGTGGTGGCGATGGTCATCGGCGCCTGGGAGGTGTTCGACCGCGAGGTCAACGGCCGCACGCTGAAGGTGGGCACGCCTGAATGGAGCAGCTACCTCGCCGGCCAGCTGGAGGAGGGACTGGGCATAGTCACGGCCGGGGGGGCCAGGCTGGCCATGCTCGACGTCCCGTGCTTCGCCCAGCCCAGGCTTGGCCTGGGCGACGGGTCCAGCGAGCGCGACGACCCTTCGCGGATCGCGGCCGTCAACGGCGTGATCGCCGCCGTGGCGGCCAGACACCCACAGCAGGTCGCGACCGTGGACCTGGCCGGCTTCCTGTGCCCGGGCGGCCGGGCCGTGGAGCAGATGAACGGGGCCGAGCTCAGGGGCGACGGCGTGCACTTCACCCAGGCCGGGGCTGAGCTGGCCTGGCGCTGGCTGGGACCACAGCTGGCCAATGTGGCGGCCGGCCCGGCTGGCCCGTAGGGCTCCGGTTCCCCATAGCGGCGCGTCGGTTTGGATGGGCCCAGGTGGGGGTGGACAGACGTCCTTCGGCCTTGTTCACCCTCGTATGGGCCCTTCCAAAGCTCGTCGGCCGAGCCTACGGCGCCGGCTCGGGCACCACGCTGAAGTCGTCGAAGCGGGCGTGGGTGGCATCGGCGCCGTCCGCCGTCAACCCCACCTTGTCGGCACCGGGCGACGGGGGGCTGGCTACGGTCGTCATGATCTTGCCGTCGACCAGGATGTCGACGGTGGCGCCCCTCATCCGGGCGCCCACGGTGGTGCCGTCCCCGGTCGACACCAGGCCGGTGTTGCCCATCTGGGTCGTCTGACCGTCGGCCACCCGCACGATGACCCACGTCGAGTACGCGGGGGCCGCCACCACCGCCCAGTAGTTCGCCGGGTCGCGGTAGCGGAAGACCAGGCCGGCGTAGGGGGCGACCTTGGTCAGCCGGACCTGCACCACGCAGTCCGGCCACGCCGCCCCCACGGTGGCGAAGTCGGCCCCTTCGCCCGGGCTGTACACAACGGCCTGGCCGCTGGCGATCCCCCAGGTCCCGGACTCGGCGTGCCAGGCGACGCCGGACGGCGTGTGGCCGAGGGACGAGGCCGAGTCGTCCCGGTCGAAGGGGTCGACGGCGCCGCCACTGCCGCTGCTCGGCGTGCCCGGCTCGGTCAAGGGACCCAGCTCAAGGTTGTCGAGGCACAGTCGTGACCGGGGCGGTATCTCCAGGCGCAGCCGCACCACTCCTGGGCCCCCCAGTGGGACGAGAGCGGCGCCCGCTCCGGGATGGGCCACCGTCACCGACCGCTGGTCCATGTACGTGAAGCCCGAACCCCGGTCGATGTACGCAGTCACGTTCGTCTTGATATCCGATCGGTAGAGGACCTGGGCGTACCAGTCATCCCCGTCGTGCGCAGCGGAAGGGGTGAATTCGACGGACCCAGGGGCAAGTGCAGAACGTACGCACACCCCGTTGCCACTGGTCTCGGCCGTGCCCATCGTCACCTTGAGGGCGCCCGTCTGCAAAAGACCGGGCGTCTCCCCGCCCGCCTGGGGAACGAAGGCGACCCGGGCCAGGGTGCCGTCGGAGCCGACCCGGAACAGGTTGGGCGATGGACGGTCGAACTGGAGCCGGCCGCCCAGGAGGGGAAAGAGCTCGGAGTAGCGGTTGTACGGCACGTCCGCTCCGTAGGCCATCCACGCCGGCATGACGCTGTCGGGGACGGCCCCGTCGACGATGGTGGGCCGTATGCCGAGCTGGGCGAGGTAGCGGAGCTGGCTCCTCACCTTGCCCATGTAGAGGCCGGCGTCGTGCCCCGCCCACTGCCGGCTGAGGTGGTCGGCGCTCGACCAGACCAGCACCAGGTGGGCGGCCATGGCCACGCTGGCCGCCGACCACGCCACCGTCCGCCACCACGGCCGGGCCGAAATCTGCGAGGCCAGACGACCCATGGCCCCGGGCCGTTTGGGGAAGCCGAGGAACGCCGCCCCGAGGGCCACGGGCAGCAGGTAGGCGGCCTCCATCCAGTACCTGTAGGAATAGGCGACGTCGGGGCCGAAGGTGCCGAGCCGGACGAGCCCGGTGGCCAGACCGTTGGCCACGAAGACGGCCACGAAGAAGGCCCAGGCCCGCCAGGCCCGAGGGTGGCGCACCACGCTCCAGCCCACGATCATCAACAGACCGGCCTGCACGGCCAGCACGGCCACGGCGGCCGTCGTGGGCATCGGACCCGGAGCCACGGCGAAGCCGACGAAGTCCGGCAAGAAGGCGCGGCCCCAGGAGATTTCCAGGTAGCGCCCGATGGCGCCGGGCGACGACGTGCCGGAGGAGTGCCAGTACCAGACCGCGTAGCCGGCGACGTACACCATGGCAGGAGCGAGATAGAGCGCCCACGTGCGCCACTCACGGGCGACGGCAGCCAGCGATTCCCGGACCGTACGGCCGGGGTCGAGCACCAGCACCCGTAGCAGGAAGATGTACAGCGGTACCAGCAGGGGCTTGATGTAGAAGAGCAACCCGACGGTGAACGCCATCGACGAGACCACCAGCATCCGACGTGAGCCGTTCCGGTGGTAGCGGAGGTAGGCCAGGATGGCGGCCAGGCTCAGCACGGTCGACGGCAACGACTGCAGGCCCGAGGCCCACCACTGGGCCACGCCCACCTGCACGAGCGACGTGCCGTAGAGCACGGTCAGCACCAGCGGGCCGGGACCGTGGCCGAACAGCTCGGCGAGCACCTCGTGGAGGAGGATCAGCGAGGCGGCGAAGCAGGCCAGCAGCAGGAGTTGGGCCACTCCGAAGTTCAGCGGGAAGGCCCGCTCGATCAACCAGTCGACGAACCGGTGGGCGGGTGAGAAGTGCAGGTTCAGCGGTTGGGCCAGAAACCGCAGTGAAAGGCCCCGGCGCTGGGCCTGGCGGAGGTAGATGAAGTCGTCGTAGACGAAGAAGCTCCTCGACGTGAAGTGGGCGAGGGCCACGACCTGGGCTCCGACCAGACCGATCAGCACCAGCCTTGCCGGCCGTGGTCGCAAAGGTGCCGTCTGCGTCCCGCTCTCCTCGGCCCGGACCTTACCCTGCCCGTCGACCGCCACGATATGGGCGCCGTCGTCCGTCAGGCCTGGCCGGTGGGACGTGAGCGGCCGGGACCCCTGAATGGCGATGGTGCTCAGCCCGGTGGAGGCAGGCTGCGTCTCCCGCCCGTCCTGTTAGTCGTCAGCGGTGCCCTAGGCGCCGTCGACGGAGCCGGCACCGCGGTCGTGTCGGGGACGACCTGCGTGGTCGGCGTGGTGGTCGACGCGTCGCCGGGCACCGTCGTGGAGGTGCCCAGGTCGGTCGGCGGCGACACCGGCGGGCTGGCGACGGCCGCCATCTCAAAGTCGTCGAAGCGTGGGGCGGTGGAGGAGATCCCGCTGACCATCAGGCCCACCATTGACGAGTGCAGCAGGGCGCCGTCGCTGATGGTCTTCCTCACGCCGGCCTCGACGGCGACGTCGATGACGTCGCCGGTCATCCGCACGGCGAGGGTTGTCCCGTCATGAGTGGCCGAGAGCCCGGTGTTGGCCACCACCTGGGTGCGGGCGTCGACCGTCCGGGACACCACCCAGGTGGCGTAATAGGGCGCGGCGGTGACCGCCCAGTAGTTGCGGGGGTCCTGGTACCGGAAGACGAGCCCAGCGCCGTCAGCCACCTTGGCCATCTGGACCTGCACCGCCCCGTCGCTGTTGCCCAGGGGGACCACGGCGAAGCTGTGCCCCGGCGCCGGGACCAGAGGGGCCGCCTGGCCGCCGACGATCCCCCAGGTACCGGCGTCGGCCCGCCACATCATCCCGGTCGGCGACGTACCGAGGGACGATGGATCGTCCGGTCGGTCGAAGGAGTCGGAGACCCCCGTGACGGACAGGTCCTCGCCCTCGTTGTTGACCTTGGAGGAGCTGGTGATCGTGGTGTGGTGGGCGGGCCGCCTCACCTGGTAGCCAAGTACGGCACCCAGGAGCAGGAGCACCACCCCAACGCCCAAGTACACCGGCAGCTGGCCCCTCGGCTGAGGGGTGGGGGGCATCGGCTGAGAAGGAGCTTCGATGGGCGGCGCGGCGGCGACGCTCGGCGGAAGACCGGCCGTGGGCCGGGGCTCGCCTGGAGATGAGGCAGCTCGTCCCAGCCGACGGGCCAGCCGTCGCCGTTGGCCAGCCGGCGATCGGGGACGTTGCCCGGGCGCCATCAGCCTCTCCTCCCGCGGCCTAGTGGATCTTGCACTCGGCGTTCAGGGTCCCGTCGGGCTGCTTGGTGCACTGGGTGCCATAGCCGCCCTGCACCGCCTGGTTCATCACGTCGCCGTGGGCACGACGGTTGGCGGCGAGCGTCGGTCGCACGAGCAGGGTGGTGGAGGACCCGAGCGAGGCCAGCGGGCCACCCTCCTGCCACTCCACCCCGAGCTGGTATGGCGGGTCGGTGGGGGCGGGGCCCCGGAGTCGCTCGAAGGTCAGCAGGACGATGTCGTCCGGGGTGATGGCGCCGTGCTGGCTCTGGCTGAAGCTGAAGCCGGTGGAGGCGAAGGTGACCTGGCCCATCGTCTCGATGCCCTTGACCAACCGTTGCCGGTCAGCCGTCCCGGCCTTCTTCAGGCCGTGGAGCAATGTGGCCAGCCCGTTGGCGGGTAGCTCTTCGCCGCCGACGGGCTGCTTGCCTACGTACTTGTCGAGCCACCGTGCGATCGTGAAGGAGGGCAGCATGGTGAGGCCTCCCACGTGCCAGGCGGTCACCGAGCCGACCTTGGCCGCCCCCAGGGCGGTGTCGTCCCACAGCTGGTTGATACCTGCGTACGATCCGAAGACGTGCGGTTGCCATCCGGGCCCCTTGGCCGTGGGCGTGTCCACGTAGCCCGCGCCCATGGTGTCCAGCGCGGCGGCTATGGCGCCGGTGTCGCTGGAGAGCCCGTCGAGGACCAGCACCTGCGGGGCGGCGGCCCGCAATCTGCCCAGCTGGGCGCCGAAGTCAGTGTCGCCGGTGGCGAAGCTCTCGGCCGGGGCCACGGCGAGGCCGGCACCGCTGAACGCCTGCTGGAAACGTTGGGCGGTGCTGCCGGCAGGGTCGAAGGCGGTCTCCAGCTTGGCGTCGTAGATCATGGCCGCAGATGCGTACCCCCGGTCGTTCCTGGCGTAGTCGGCCAAGGCCCGGTTGAGGTACACCGCCGGCACGGACATCTGGAACAGAGACCGGCTGCCGGCCTGCGGGTAGAGCTGGCCGGCAGAAAGAGGGTCTTCGAAGACGGCGATGACCGGCAGGCCGTCCTTGCCGATCTGGGGCAGCATGTCGTAGAAGCCCATCGAGCCGCACCACAAGATGCCCAGGATGTCCTTGGTGGAGGAGAGCTCCCGGTAGATGGAGGAGGTGGCCGCCGGATCGTCTGCGGTATCGCGCAGCAGTAGCTCGACCTTGCGCCCGCCCACTCCCTTCGTGGCGTTCAGCTGCTTGACGGCGGCGTCGAGGGAGCTGTTGACGACGTCGCCGACGAACTGCCCGATGCCCGAGAACGGAGCCATCACCCCCACCTTCAGGGTGTCCTTGCTCCCCGACTTCGAACAGGCGGCCATGAGCGAGCCCGAGAGTGGGGCGGCGGTTACGGCGATGCCGGCGCCGCCGGCAACCTTGAGGAAGTGCCGGCGGGAGATCTCCCTGTCTGGCCTGCCCGTCATTGGTCCGGGGTCGGTCATGCCCGTTGACGGAGGTACAGCGTCGCCGCTCCGAGCAGCAGGATGACGACGAACACGCCGGCTACCAACCACCAGATGGCACTGCCACCGCCCGCTTGAGCGATCAGGGCGACCTGGCGGGCCGGGACGGTGCCCTGGCTGGGGGCCGCCCCGTAGCCGCTCGGAGGCGCCGTGCCCGGAGGGGCGCCCTCCTGCGCCTGCAAGGCTGACGGTGCCACGAGCAGCGTCAACAGCATGCCGGCCAGCAGCGTGCCGAGGAGAATGGGGCGCACGGCCCGCAACCAGCCCTCGTGCTGTCGAGGCGATGAAGTCTGCCCGGTGCTGACCCCTCTGGGGGTTGAAGGCGTCTGATCGCTCATGGCTCACGCTCCGATCGATGGGCGAATGGTGATCCCGGTCAGCTTGCCGGTCATGAGGTTGCGCTTTGCGTCAGTGAGGGCGGTGCCGTTGCTCCACTGGTCGAAGACCGACTTCTTGTACACGCTGTAGGTGGTCGGATAATAGAGAGGCAGGACCGGGAGGTCCTGGGCCACCAGCCGTTGCAGATCGGCGACTATGGCTTTGCGGCTGGCGTCGTCGAGCGCCACCGCCTGCCTGTCGGCCAGATCGTCCACCTGTGGATTGCGGTACCCGAGAGGGTGCTGGAAGGCCCTAGACGTGGATTGGTACACGAGTCGGAGGTGGTCCGGGTCCCCCCCGCGTCCGAAACCGCCGTCGAAGCCCACGAGCATGTCGTAGGGCGCCCCGCCTAGGACGTTGGGGAGCGGCACCTGGACCGGGTTCACGTTCACGCCGATGTTCTTCAGGTCGGCCACCAGCAGCTCGAGCACCACCGATATGCCGGTCACGACGGTCAGGTCGTAGGCGAGCGGCTTGCCGTCGGGACCGCGGCGGACCCCCCCTGGGCTGGTCCGCGGGTACCCGGCGTCGTCCAGCATGCGGTTGGCCGCCGCCGGATCGAAGGCGTACTGCTCCACGGGGACAGCGAACTCGTTGTCGGGCACGATGTACCCGGGGTTGCCCACGGTGCTGTTGCCCCCGGTCACCCGCTTGACGATGTCACCCCGGTTGATGGCCCGGGCGCAGGCCTGACGGAAACGGGCGTCGCCCAACGCCCCCCCGGCACCCACGTTCCACTTGAGCGGGATGGTGATGGACTCCTTGAACTCCTGGATCCCGTAGGCGGAGCCGCGGAAGGGAGCCAGCGTGCTGGTGGGCACACCGAAGACATTGGTGCTGCCGACGTCGATCTCATTGGCCTGGAGGCCCTGAAAGTCGTCGTTCACAGGGCGGAACTCCACCCGCTTGACGAAGGGGCGGCCCAGGAAGTAGCCGTCGAAAGAGTTGAACAGGTAGGTGCCCTCGCCCACGGGATGCGAGGCGAGCCGGTAGGGGCCCGAGCCGACCATGACGTCGAGGCTCTGGGCCGCGGCCGCGTCGGAGATGGACGCCCAAATGTGGCGCGGGGCGATGGGAAGCTGTCCGGCGACCTGCTTGGCAAAGGTGATGGTGGGCAGGTCCAGCTTGATCTCCACCGTCAGAGGATCGAGGGCCCGAGCTCCGGCGACGTGCTCGGGTGTGGCCACCAGCTGGGGGGAGAGCGTCTGGGATTTGAAGTATTCGATGGTGAACACGACGTCGTCGGCGGTCAGCGGCTGGCCGTCCTGCCACTTGATGTTGTCGCGGAGGCGGAACGTGTGGGTCAGACCATCGGCGGAGGCGTCGTACGTCTGGGCCAGGAGGGGCAGCATCTTGCCGTCAACGTCCTCCTGCAGGAGCGTGTCGTAGACCATCGTGGCCAGCGTGTAGCCCGGTCCGCCGAAGTAGCCGAAAGGCGTCGGGAACCCGAAGTCGATGGAACCTGACTGGCGGATGGTCGGGCGTGGTGCCGGCTTGTTGACGTCGGTGGCCGCGCCGGTGCCGGTGACGCCCTTGTGCGACTTGGAACACGACGCGATGGCAAGAGCGCCGGCCGTCCCCAGCGACGCGCGCAGGAACGTCCGCCTGTCGATCCGGTCCATCAAGGTGTCCCCCCGATCATGTGCCTGTGCCCGAGTATGTCAGCCATCGGGATAGAAGGCACACAGGCGGCCTGTACCTCGATGGTGCGGCTCATGAGCCCCTCGCCCAGCGGGGGTTGAAGACCTGCTCCACGCCCACTCCGATCAGGGTGAAGCCGATGACGGCCAAGGTGATCGCCAACCCGGCGGGCAGGACCCACCACGTCCACAGATTGCCGATGTACCAACCCTGGTAGTTCAAGGCGCCGTCGAGCATCTGCCCCCAGCTGATGGTGGTCGGGTCACCCAGGCCGAGGAAGGCCAGCCCCGACTCGAGGAAGATGGCGACGGAGGCCCAGTCGACCCAGCGGCTGGCGATGACCGGCCCCATGGCGGGGACGACGTGACGGCGCATGACATAGAAGCCGCCTCCCCCGAAGCCGCGGGCGGCGGAGACGAAGCCCCGCTCCCTCAGCGTCAGCGCCTGGCTACGCAGCGTCCGGGCGATCTGCGGCCAGCCGGCGTTGGCCACCACCAGGATCACGACCGTGCGGCTCCCTCCCAGCAGGGCGGCGACGAGCACGATCAGGGGCAGGCCGGGCAGGGCCAGGAACAAGTCGATCACGCGGGTGATGACCGTGTCGGCCAGCCCGCCGACCAGGCCGGCACCGACGCCCACAAGGGCCCCGACGGTGACCGCCAGGGTGGCGCCGACGACGCCGATGACCAAGGACGTACGGGCGCCCCAGATCAGCTGCGAGACGATGTCCTGGCCGACGGCATTGGTGCCCAGCAGATGGGCGGCCGAGGGGCGGGCCAGCGAGTCGCCCGTCAAGGCCCGGGGGTCATAGGGCGCCAGCACGGGCGCGGCCACGGCCACCACCACCAGCAGTCCGACGATGACCGCCCCTGCGACCAGCAGAGGTGAGCGGAGCTGCCTCCAGCGCGGCGAGGCCAACCTGGCCGACACCCCCCGGCGAAGAGAGACGACTCCGGTCATCGACCGACCCGGGGGTCGAGCCGCGGGTACAGCAGGTCGGTGAAGAGGTTGACGCCGAGCACGGCCAGGCTGATGACGAGGAAACAGCCCTGCATGGCGGGGTAGTCGCGGTAGCCGATCGAGTCGAACATCAGCCCGCCCAGACCGGGGTAGGCGAAGATGCGCTCCACGAAGATGCTGGCACCGGCGGCTGCCCCGACGTTCAGGGCCACCACCGTGACCACCGGCAAGAGCGCGTTGCGGGCGGCGTAGCGGTACTTGAGGCGCCTGTCGCGCAGGCCCTTGGCCCGGCCCAGGAGCAGGTGGTCCGAGCCCAGCTCGCTCACGACGCCGCCCCGCATCACCAGGTACTCCAGGAAGACGAACTGCAGGGCCATGACGGCGGCCGGTAGGGCGACGTGGCGGGCGATGTCGAGGATCCGGCCTGGCACCCCGTAGTTGACGAACGCCGTCTGCGCTCCCCCGAGCGGGAACCAGTGGACCTTCACGCCCAACACGACGAGAGCGAACGAGGCGATGACGTAGACCGGGAAGTTGCCGACCAGGACGAACGTCCCGAGGAAGCCCCGGTCCAGGCGCTGGCCGCGCCGCCATCCGGAATGGACACCGGCCGCCATGCCGATGACCGTGGCCAGGACCATCGACGAGACCACCAGCAGCAGGCTCCATCGCAGCCGGTCCCGCATCAGCCGGCGGACAGGCGTGTTGTAGTGGATGGACGTGCCCAGGTCGCCGTGGGCCAGGTCGGCCATGTACTGCCCGTACTGGGCCACGAGCGGCCGGTCGAAGCCGTAGTAATGGGCCAGCTGGGCCCGGGCGCCGGTGCTCACCTCGCTGGTGCCCCGACTGGCGGTGGCGCCACCGATCATGACGGCCAGCGCGTTGCCGGGCAGGACGCGGGGCAGGAAGAAGTTCAGGTTGACGATGAAGAACAAGGTGGCCAGGTAGGACACCAGGATGCTGCGCAGCCGCCTCCGTCTGAGCCGCGGCATACCGGTGCCGCCAGCCGTCACCGAAGGAAGCGCTATCTCCTGTACCGGGACATCGGTGATGGCCATGTTCGATCCGTCCGTAACTGTCGGCCGCTATGGCCGAGGATCATAGAGCTCGACCTCATAGACGAGGCCGAAGGCGGAGCCAGGCTGGTTCTGGAGGCCTCGACCGGGTGGGCGCGCCGAGGTAAGGGTTCAGGCCGCCGCCCCTGCCCTCGGCGCGCCAGCCGGTTACTTGATCGGCCGCACCTTGGTACCGGTCTTCAGCCCGGTGATGAAGTTCTGCTTGTTGTCGACATCGGTCGGGTAGCGGCCGGGCGTGATGTAGCGGGGATCGAGGACCTGTTTGCGGTAGATGAAAGTGTTGTCCGGCGAGTAGAGCTGCAGGACCGGGACGTCGTCGGCCAGGATCCCCTGCATCTGGGCCACGATGCTCTTGCGCTGGGCGTTGTCGAACGTGCCCCGCTGCTTGTCGGCCAGGTCGTCGAAGGTGGGGTTGGCGTACCCCACCGCCCCCGTCAGCGAGGGCGGGGCCTTGGACGAGAACACCGCCCGCAGGAGGTCGGGGTCGCCGTTCGGGCCTCCGGCGCTGGGCCCGGGGAAGCCGACCAGGGCCATGTCGAACTTGCCCGAGAACTTGGCGCCGAAGAGCTGGGGCCCGGGTTGGAGGGTCTTGATGTTGGCCTGCACGCCGATCTGCTTGAGCGCCCCCGAGACCAGCTCGCCCAGCGGTGTGTCGGGGGTGCCGACGAGCAGGTCGAAGGCGACCGGGGCGCCGCCGGGGGCCTGGCGGACCCCATTGGGCCCCTTGGTGTAGCCGGCGGTGTCGAGGAGGGCGTTGGCGCCGGCCACGTCGAGGTCGTACTGCTTGACGGGCACGAGGAACGGGTTCTCGGGCCCGAGGAACCCCGGGTTGCCGGGCTGGCCGTTGCCGCCGGCCAGCCTGGCCACGAGGTCCTTGCGGTCGATGGCCATGGCGCAGGCCCGCCGGAACTGCGCGTCGGCCAGCGCCCCACCCTTCTTCAGGTTGAAGTAGAGCGCCGTCGTCGACGCCCCCTTCTCGGTGACGATGCCATACCCGCTGTCCCTCTTGAACGGGGCGAGCGTGTCGTTGCGCAGCCCCGGGCCACTGGCCGAGTCGGCCGTGCCGCCCAGCAGGGCGGCGAACTGGTCGTCGGCGTTGGTGTACTCGATGCGCTTGACGAACGGCACGCCGAGGAAGTACTGGTCGTTGGCGGTGTACAGCAAAGGGCCACCGTCACCCTGGTAGGCGGAGTCGAGCTTGTAGGCGCCCGACCCGACGAGGACCTTCACGTCCTGGGCGCTGACCGGATCGGCGATCGTCGACCAGATGTGCCTGGGCACGATGGGGATGGTGCCGGCCACCTGCTCTTCGAAGGTGACGTCAGGGCGGTCGACGGTGATCGTCACCGTGGTCGGGCCGGTGGCCACCGTCTTGGTGACGCCCTGAGGGGGCTGGGCGATCACGGGCGGCGGGATGTTCTCCTGCTTGGCGTAGTAGTCGAACGTGAACACGACGTCGTCGGCGGTGAGAGGCACGCCGTCGCTCCATTTCAAACCGTCGCGCAACTCGAAGGTGTAGTTGAGGTTGTCGGCCGAACGCTGGACGCTCTTGGCCAGCCAGGGCAGCAGCTCACCGGTACCGTCCTTCCACATCAGCGTGTCGTAGAGCAGGCTCATCTGCACGTAGCCCGGGGGCCCGTTGGACGAGAACGGCGTCGGGAATCCGAAGGCGCCGAAGGGCAGGCGCACCGTGGCCCGTGGCGCCGGAGGCGGGCTGCCGGCTTCGCCGCCCGCCTGGGTTCCCGACCCCGCGGTGGTGTTGGAGTTGGCGGTGGAGCTCTTCGTGCTGCTGCACGCCCCGAGGGCCAGAGCGCTGGCCCCTCCCAGGGTGACTAGCAGGAATCGGCGTCGGTCCATGGTCGGCACTTTCGGGCCGGCACCTTTGGGCTGCTGCTGCATCATGTGCTCCATTCGTCGATGTGGTCAGGCGGGTGAGGCGTGCTTCGGGGCATTGAAGGCGGGTGCGGCCTCGACCAGGCGAGCGGCGGTGGCGCTGGTGGGGACAACCGAGACCTGCTCGGAGGGGCCCTCCTCGACAACCACGCCATGGTCGAGGACCACGATGCGGTCGACCACCTTGCGCACCACCGCCATGTCGTGGGACACGAGGATCAGGCCGAGCCCCATCTCGACCTGGCGTTCCCGCAGCACCACGAGCATGCGAGCCTGCTCCGAAGCATCGAGCATGGCCGTCGGCTCGTCGGCCACGAGCAGCTTGGGCCGCAGGACCAGCGCCCGGGCGAGGGCCACCCGCTGGAGCTGGCCACCTGACAGCTCGTGGCTGTGCGCCTGCATGAACGACCCAGACGACGGGAGCCCCACGGCCGCGAGCATCTCCGCCACCGCCCGCTTGCGGTCGGCCGGGGGGATCTCGTCACCCAGGTCGAGGGGCTCGCGGACCAGGGCCTCAACCGTGAGCCGGGGCGACAGCGCGTCGGCCGGGTCCTGCATGACGAGCTGGATGCGTCGGCGCATGGCCTTGGCCGCGCCACCCCGCCAGGACGCCGGCAGCTCCTGGCCGCCGAGTAGGACGCGGCCCGAGTCGGGGGCGATGTGGCCGGTGAGGATCCGGGCCAGGGTCGACTTGCCGCTCCCGGAAGGGCCGATGATGCCGACAGACTGGCCCTCTCGCAGTGAGAACGAGACGTCACGGAGGGCGCGCACCTCCCGGTTGCCGCTGCGGAAGGTCTTGGAGAGCCCGGTGGCGTGGAGCAGCTCCTTGAGGCCGCCGAAATGGCAGTAGACGAGCCGATCGCGGGACGGCAGCATGCTGGGGCGGGTCTCCCAGCACTGCTCTTCGGCCTGGGTACACCGTGGGTGGAAGGGACAGCCGGGGGGCACGGCCCGGGGATCGGGGGCCACCCCACGGATGGGGCGCAGGTCCTTGGTCGTGCTCATCACCGGGAAGGCGTTGATCAGGGCCCAACTGTAGGGATGGGCGGGCTCGGTCATCACCAGTTGGGCTTCGCCGTCCTCCATCGCCTCACCGGCGTAGAGAACCATGGCCCGCCTGGCCAGGTTGGCGGCATCGGGCAGATCGTGGGAGATCACGACCAGGGCGAAGCCGCGTTGGGCGGCGAGGGCCTGGATGGCGGCCACCACCTCCTGACGGGTGGCAGGGTCGAGCCCGGCCGTCGGCTCGTCGAGGATCACCAACTGCGGGTCGAGAACGAGGGTCATGGCCAGCGCCGCCCTGCGCCGCTCGCCCCCCGAGAGCTGGTGGGGGTACCGATCGAGGAGATCGGGGTCGAGGGCCACTTCCTTGGCGAGTTCGGCCACCCGCTGGTTGGCCTGCGCCCGGCTCATGCCGCTGCGGTCGCGTAGCGGTTCGGCCACCTGGGAGCCGACGGTGGCCACCGGGTTGAACGGCGAGCCCTGCAGGGCGAGAGCGGCGGTCGACCAGCGCAGCGAGCGCAGGACGGCCTCGCTGGCGCCCATGAGCTCCTGGCCGCCGAGGCGGACGCTGCCGCTGGCCACCGGCGGTTGGATGAGGCCGAGCAGGCACAGGGACAGGGTCGACTTACCCGACCCGCTCTCGCCCACGATGGCCAGCGATTCTCCGGCGTCGAGCGAGAAGCTCACACCCCGCAGGGCGTCGACCTCACCGCCGAAGCGCACCCTCAGGTCTTCAACCTCGAGCAGCGCGTCGCTCACGAGGCTCGCAACCAGCGTGGGTTGAAGGTGGGTTCGAGACCCACCCCGACGAAGGTGAAGCCGAGCACGGCCAGCGCTATGCCCAAGCCGGCCGGGAGCACCCACCAGGTCCACATGGAGCTGTAGTAGATCCCCGGCTGTGACAGGGCGCGGTTCAGCATCATCCCCCAGCTCACTCCGGTCGGGTCGCCGAGGCCGAGGAAGGCGAGACCCGCCTCCAGCCCGATGGACACTCCGGCCCAGTTGACGAACCCGACGACGATCAGCGGACCGAGGCCGGGAACGAGGTGGCGGCGCAGGACGTAGAGCGGCCCACCGCCGAAACCCCGGGCCGCGGTGATGAACCCGCGCTGGCGCAGGGACAGGGTCTGGCTGCGCAGGATGCGGGCGTTGGGGGCGGCGCCGATGAAGCCGATCACCATGATGAGGGCGAGCCGGCTGTTGCCGGCGAGGGAGCCGATGAGGATGAGCAGCGGAAGCCCAGGCAGGGCCAGGAGGAACACCACGAGCCGGGCGGAGAGGGAGTCGGCCCAGC
Source organism: Acidimicrobiales bacterium (assembly GCA_038232515.1). Taxonomy (GTDB): domain Bacteria; phylum Actinomycetota; class Acidimicrobiia; order Acidimicrobiales; family JAUJNH01; genus JBBSHS01. The sequence continues at coordinate 5,974 of JBBSHS010000005.1, read as the reverse complement.
CTCCCAGCAGGGCCGGGGCCACGCCGACGAGGATGGCGCCGGCCATGGCGATCGATCCCCCGACCAGTGCCACCACGAGTGAGGCCCGGGCCCCGTAGACGAGCTGGGAGTAGATGTCGCGCCCGGGGATATCGGTCCCCAGCCAGTGCCGGGCCGACGGCTGCTCGAGGGCCGGGCCGGAGATGGCCTTCGGGTCGTGGGCCGCGAGTACCGGGGCCAGGACGGCCACGACCACGAGGAGGACGAGCACGGCCCCGCCCATCACCATCAATACCGACGGCCGGGCCCGGCGACGCCTGGACGGTGTGGCCCCGACCTCGACGACACTCATGACGACGTCCTCGGGTCGAGACGCCGGTACAGCAGGTCGGCCAGCGCGTTGGCGGTGATGACGCTCACGGCCACGAAGAGGAACGCCCCCTGAATGGTCGGGTAGTCGCGGGAATTGATGGACTGGAAGATGAGGTTGCCGACGCCGGGATAGGAGAAGACGCGCTCGATGAGCACGTCGCCGGTGACGACGAACCCCATCTGCAGCGCGGTGAGGCTCACCACCGGCAGGAGGGCGTTGCGGGCCGCGTAGTTGTACTTGAGCCGGCGCTGGCGGAGGCCTTTGGCCCGACCCCACAGCAGGTAGTCGGCTCCGAGCTCGTTCACCATGCCGGCCCGCATGATGAGGAAGCTGCCGGCGGTGAGGCCGACGCTCAAGACGAAGGCCGGCAGCAGGAGATGCCGGCCGATGTCGACGACCCTCCCGCCCAGGCCGGGGCTCGAGAAGGCCGTCTCCGCCCCCGACACCGGCAACCAGCCGAGCTTCACGGCGAAGAACAGCAGCAGCAGCGAACCGAGCAGGAAGGTGGGGAACTCGCGGACCGAGAGCAGCACCGTCAGCAGCGACCGGTCGACCGAGCGGCCACGGTGCCATCCCGACTGCACGCCGGCCACCAGCCCGATGGCGGTGGCAAGGAGGAGCGAGGTCCCTATCAACAGCAGCGTCCACGGCATCCGCCGGGCCAGGTCGGCGCCCACGGGCGCGTTGGAGATGATCGAGTGGCCCAGGTCGCCGTGAGCCAGCTGCGAGAGGTAGCGGCCGTACTGGGCGATGAGCGGTCGATCGAGCCCGTAATAGCGGGCCAGCGCCGCCTGGCCCTGCTTGCCGAAGGTGAAGTTGGTGGAGCCCTGGGCCGCCAGTGCGTCGACCGGGTTGCCCGGCATCATCCGGGGCACCAGGAAGTTGATGGTCACCAATGCGAATATCGTGGCGCCGTAGCCGCCGAGTTGAACGAGCCATCTTTGTCCGTGGCGCCGGCCCTGCTCCCAGGACGGTGTGCGGCTCTTGCCCGCCTGGCCATCGGAGGCGGTCACAGCCGAGTCGATCTGCGCTGTCGTGCTCGGCGCCTCCATCACAGTGCCGCTACCGTCCTCTTTTAGTGAGCAGCTGAAAGCTGCCGGGCCGCGGCGCTCACTCTATGCGGAACATTCGTAGCTACCCACCCGAAAGGGGGGGGCGGGCTGTGGACGCGACCCGCCCGTGGAGCTACAGGGACTCGAACCCTGGACCTCTTCCATGCCATGGAAGCGCTCTACCACCTGAGCTATAGCCCCGTGAGGCCCGATCACGTTACCAGCCGGGCCGGGTGCGCCCGGTGGGACCACGGCGGCGATGCGGGCAAACCGCCGAACCGGGCCGACACCGGCCGCTACCCTCCACCGCGTGGCTGGTCCCTACGACATACAGGCCGTGGAGGCCAAATGGCAGGACCGGTGGGAGCGCGAGGAGACCTATCAGGTCGACAACGACGACCCCCGTGAGCCGGCCTACGTGCTGTGCATGTACCCCTACCCGAGCGGCCCCGCCCACATGGGCCACGTGCGCAACTACACCTTCGGCGACCTGATCGTCCGCCACCGCACCATGCAGGGCAAGGCCGTGCTGAGCCCGATCGGCTTCGACAGCTTCGGGCTGCCGGCGGAGAACGCGGCCATCAAGACCGGGCTGCACCCACGGACCTTCACCGACCGGGGCATCGACGAGCTGAAGGCCAGCCTCAAGGGCATCGGCGCCGCCTACGACTGGCGACGGGAGGTGAAGAGCCACGACCCGCGCTACATCAAGTGGAACCAGGTCATCTTCCTGCGCTTCCTCGAGCGGGGCCTGGCCTACCGCAGGATGGCCCCGGTCAACTGGTGCCCGGGCTGCCAGACGGTGCTGGCCAACGAGCAGGTGCTGGCCGACGGCACCTGCGAGCGGTCCGGGGACCTCGTGGTAAAGCGCGACCTCGAGCAGTGGTTCTTCAAGATCACCGACTACGCCGAGGAGCTCCTGGCCGCGCTGGACGGACTCGACTGGCCTGAGCGGGTCAAGACCATGCAGCGCAACTGGATCGGGCGCAGTGAAGGCGCCCAGTTCGACCTGGCCGTCGTCGGCCACGCCGACACCACGCTGCGGGTGTTCACGACCCGCCCCGACACCAGCTTCGGCATGACCTTCTGCGTGCTGGCGCCCGAGCACCCGCTGGTGGGTGTGTTGACCGCCGAGGAGCACCGGCCCGCCATCGAGGCATTCGTCGAGGAGGTGCGCCACCAGAGCGACATCGAACGGCTGTCGACGGAAAGTGCGCTGGAGAAGCGCGGCGTGTTCACGGGCGCCTACGCCCTGAACCCGTTCAACGGCGAACGCATTCCGGTCTACCTGGCCGACTACGTCCTCATGACGTACGGCACCGGGGCGATCATGGCCGTGCCCGGCCAGGACCAGCGCGACTGGGACTTCGCCCGCGCCCATGACCTGCCCATCGTCCGCACCGTCCAGCCGCCGCAGGGCTGGGAGGGCGAGGCGTACACCGGCGAGGGCCCGGCCATGGCCAGCGGCTTCCTGGACGGCTTGGGCAAGACCGACGCCATTGCCGCCGCCATCGGGTTCCTGGAGGCACAGGGAATCGGCGAGCGAAGGGTGAACTACCGGCTGCGCGACTGGCTGGTCAGCCGCCAGCGCTTCTGGGGCTGTCCCATTCCCGTGGTCTACTGCGCCCTCGACGGCATCGTCGGGGTGCCCGAGGACGAACTTCCGGTGCTGGCCCCCGACGACCTGGAGTTCCTGCCCACCGGGGAGTCGCCCCTGCGCCACCACGAGGGGTTCCTGCGCACCACGTGCCCCAGGTGCGGCGGGCCGGCCCAGCGCGAGACCGACACCATGGACACGTTCGTCGACTCGTCGTGGTACTTCCTGCGCTTCTGCGACCCCTGGAATGACGAGGAGCCGTTCGCCCAGGCGGCGGCCGAGAAGTGGATGCCGGTCGACCAGTACATCGGCGGGATCGAGCACGCCATCCTGCACCTGCTCTACGCCCGCTTCTACACGAGGGCGCTGGCCGACGTCGGCCTGGCCCCGGCCGGGCTACGGGAGCCGTTCGCCCGGCTGTTCACCCAGGGCATGATCCGCATGGGCGGCACGAAGATGTCCAAGTCCAAGGGCAACCTGGTATCGCCTTCGGTCTACCTGGAAACGGTCGGGGCCGACGCCCTGCGCCTGTACCACCTCTTCGTGGGGCCGCCGGCGGACGACGTGGACTGGTCCGAGCAGTCCGGCGAGGTCATCGACGGCTGCCGCCACTTCCTGGACCGGGTGTGGCGGATGGCCACGGGCGAGGCGGGGGCCCCCACCTCCCGGCCGGAGGAGACGCTACGGGCCACGCACCGCCTGATCGCCCGCGTCTCGGAGGACTTCGAGCGCTGGTCGTACAACACCGCGGTGGCCGCCGTGCGGGAGTTCACCAACGGCCTGTACAGGGACGGCGTCACTGACCACGCCGTCGACACCCTGTTGGTGCTGTTGGCACCGATGGCGCCCCACCTGACCGCCGAGGCCTGGTGCCGGCGCCACGGCGACGACGCCCGCATCCACACCGAGCCCTGGCCCATGGCCGACCCCGCCCTGGCCCGGGAGGCGACCGTCACCCTCGTGGTGCAGGTCAACGGCAAGCTTCGCGACCGCATAGAGGTGGCGTCGGTAATCGACGCCGAAGAGGCCGAGCACCTGGCTCTGGACAGCGTCAAGGTGCGCGAGGCCTTGGCCGGTGCCACCCCGAAGAAGGTCATCTCCAAACCCCCCAGACTGGTCAACGTGGTGGTCTGAGTGGTCTGAGTGGTCTGAGCGGTCCGAGTGGTCGAGGGAGGGCCGAAGCCCGTCCCTTTGACGTGCAAGGGTTGGGTATGGCTTCTGTGACCGAGATTGCCGACCGGTTCGTCGACGCCTACTGCACCCTTGATCCCGTCACGGCCACCTTTGCCGGCGTGGCCGGGCACGACGACGAGCTGACCGATCTGAGCCCCGAAGGTGTCGAGGCCCGGAACGAGTTGACCGCTCGCACCCTGGCCGCCCTACTGGCCGCCGGCGCCGTCAACGACCGCGACCGGGTGGCCCGGTCCATGATGGTCGAGCGCCTCGACCTGGCTGTCGAGCGCCACCAGGCGGGCTTGGCGTGGTGCGACCTGAACGTCATGGCCAGTCCCCTGCAGGAGGTGCGGGGCGTCTTCGACCTGATGGATCTTTCGACTCCATCGGGCCAGCACCAGGCCGCCGTGCGCATGGCCGGCGTCGGTCACGCCCTCGACGGGTTGGCGGCCACGCTGCGTGAAGGGGCGCGCCGCGGGCTGGTCCCCGCCCTCCGCCAGGTGGAGCAGTGCGCCCGTCAGTGCGAGCTGTGGTCGGGGAGCGCCCGGCAAGGGCACGAACCAGGGCCAGAGCCGTTTTTCGCCGGCCTCGCCGGGGGCATCGACGCATCGGGTGGGTTGCGGTCCGAGCTGGACCGGGGAGCGGCGGATGCCACCGAGGCCGTCGCCCGCTTCGGCCGCTTCCTGCGCCACGAGCTGGCCCCGCTGGCCCCCCAACGTGACGCGGTGGGCGCCGACCGCTACGGCCTCGACGCCCGTACGTACACCGGCGCCCACCTGGACCTGGCCGAGACGTACGCATTCGGCTGGGACGAGCTGGCCCGTATCGACCCCGAGATGGGGCGGATGGCCCAGGAGGTGGCGGGCGGCACGGTGGCCGAAGCGGTGGCTGCCCTGGAGGCCGATCCCTCCCGGCGGCTCGAGGGCATCGCCGCCCTCCAAAGCTGGTTGCAGCAGCTGTCGGACCGGACGGTGTCCGAGCTCGACGGCAACCAGTTCGACATCCCCGAGCCGATCCGCGCCCTGCGCTGCCGCGTCGCTCCGCCCGGCGGGAACGCCTCGATGTACTACACCGGTCCCAGCGAGGACTTCAGCCGGCCCGGCACCATGTGGTGGTCGCTGCCACCGGGGAAGTCCAGCTTCAGCACGTGGCGGGACGTGACCACGGTGTTCCACGAAGGCGTGCCGGGCCACCACCTCCAAGTGGCGCAGGTCGCCTACCGGGCCGGTGTGCTGACGCGCTACCAGCGGCTGATGGGCTTCAACTCCGGCCACGGCGAGGGTTGGGCACTGTATGCCGAGCGGCTGATGGACGAGCTCGGCTACTTCAGCGACCCTGGGGCCCGGCTCGGCTTCCTGGCCGCCCAGGCGCTGCGGGCGGTACGGGTCATCATCGACATCGGCATGCACCTGGAGCTCGACATCCCGCCCAATCCATGGCATTTCCACGAGGGCGAGCGCTGGAACGGCCGCCTGGGCGTCGAGCTCATGGACGCCCGCACCCTGCAGGAGCCGGCGGTCGTCCGGGACGAGGTGAACCGCTACCTCGGTTGGCCGGGCCAGGCCATCAGCTACAAGGTGGGCGAACGGGTATGGCTGGAGGGCCGGGAGGCGGCCAGGCGGCGCCACGGCCCGGCCTTCGACCTCAAGGCCTTCCACGCTGCCGCCCTCGACCTCGGCCCCATGGGCCTGGGCCCACTGACGGCCGAGCTGACCCGCCTGTAGCGGGAGGGGGGCCGGGCCCCCGCCCGGCTCCCCCCATCGGGGCGCGCGGCGCGCGCCCGGCTTACCGCCAAGGCCG